>DASVBE010000348.1:0-7839 GCA_036375995.1 Streptosporangiaceae bacterium
TCGATCCAGCGCAGGTCGGCCTCGAGGTGGAACAGCGCATAGTCGGCGACCAGCGTGCCGGCCAGGCCGTCGCTCTCCCGCCCGGCCGTGACCTCGCGCATCCGCTGCAGGTGCGCGGCCCGCTGCCGGTCCAGGTACTCACCGGCCGGGCGGCCGGACAGCAGGGCCAGGACGACCTTGGCGAACAGCACCGGCTGCAGGTGCGGCTCGGGCCGCTCGGGCTCGCCGAGCCACGACTCCAGGGCGGTGACGCCGGAGCCGGTGATCGCGTAGATCTTGCGCTCCGGGCCGCCGCCGGACTCGGTCCCGCCGGCCTTGACCCGGCCGTCGCGTTCCAGCCGGGCCAGGGTCGCGTAGACCTGGCCGTAGGGCAGCTGCCGGCCGGACCCGAAGTACCGGTCGTAGGCGTGCTTCAGCTCGTAACCGTGGCTCGGCTCCGGTTCGAGGAGGCCGAGCAGCGTACCGGGGACGTTCATAGCGCCAACTATACATCGAAAGAATACTTCAAGTGAATAGTCGGGCCGGGAAGCTGACTCGCAGCCGGGCGCGGTTCTTCGTCAGGATTGGATACGGCCGCGGGGGAGCGAGCCCCGGGACCTTGGCTGAGCCACGTTCCGGGTGAACGGAAGACGGCGGACTGGCCGGGCCCCGCGGCGGGACCCGGCCAGAAACCCGGGGTTCACGCCCCCGATTCCGTATCCAATCCTGATGGCGGACAGCCATCCGCGCCGGCGTTACTCGATCGGCCGGCGGGCGATCGCGGCTGGCTCCCGGCCTGCCAGTAGCCAGCCTGCGGCCCAGGCGGCCAGCGGCAGCCCGGCCACGATGATCGCCAGGTTCCAGACCGGGACGCTGGCCAGCGCGGACAGGCCGTCCTGCGGGCTGTCCCTGAACCAGGCGATGGCGCCGAGGTAGCCGGCCGCCGTGCCGAGGAGGGCGCCGGCCAGGCCCAGGGCGCCGGCCGTGGCCGCGGTGATCATCCGGCGGGTCGGGCCGGTCGCCCCGGTCGCGGTCAGGATGCGCAGGTCACTGGCGGTCTCGCTGCGGATCAGGCCGATCGACATGGCCAGGATGCACAGCGCCAGCAGGATCCCGGCCGCAGTAGCCCAGCCGGTGATCGCGGTCGCCGACGGGATGCTGGACCGGGTTTCGATGGTCAGCCCGGCCGCGGCGGCGGCGACCCGGGCGTTGCTGATCTGCGCGGCCGTCGGCGGGTGCGCGGCCTGGACCAGCCAGCCGGACGCGAACGGGCGCAGGTGCAGTGCGCTCACCGCGTGCTGGGTGATCACCGTGTTGGGCGCCGACGTGCCGGACGGCAGCGTGTCAACGGTTTCGATGGACGGGTTGGCGAGGCAGCTGCTCTTCGGGCACGGGAAGCTGTTCGGCCCGGGCTGCTCCCCGGGGCCGGGCTGGACCGGCTGGCCGTAGAAGTTGCCGTAGACCAGCTGCATCCTGCTGATCCCGGCGAACCCGGGCCGCATCGTCAGGATGTCCGCGGACGGGCTGACCTGCCCGGCGGTGATGCCGAAGGCGCGCAGCAGCGCCGGGGTGGCCAGGTACACCGGGCCGGAGAAGTTCCGGCCCGCCGCGCCGTGCAGCAGGGTCGCGTTGGTGCCGACCAGCTCCAGCACGCTGCGCGCGCCGAGCCCGGAGGCGATGCTGCGGGCCGCCGCGGCCTGACTGGCCGTGGCCCGGGACGCCCCGGGCGTGCTGCCCGGGCCGGCCGGTCCCGGATACCAGCCCGGCAAGTGGATGACGACCTGGTCCTGGGCCAGGTTGGGCCCGGCGTAGTCCAGCACGTTGCCGAACCGGCCCGCGGCGCTGACCGTGACCACCACCGCGATCAGCACGCTGACGCTGATCGCGGCCAGCGCGGACCCGGACCGGGCCCGGTAGCGGGACAGGTCACGCAGCGCCACCCGGACCGCGACCGGGGTGCGCGGCGCCAGCCGGGCCAGCAGGGCCAGGCACGTCGGCGCCAGCAGGATCAGCCCGGCGATCAGGGCGGCGAAGCCCAGGACCACCTCGAGCATGCCGTTGCCGTTGCCGCCGCTGGCCCCGCTCATGCCGAGGACGACGAAGGCCACCACGACGCAGATCAGGCCGGGTACGGCCGACCTGCGTACCTTCTTCGGCGGCGCGGGCCGGCCGGACAGCGCGGTCACCACCGGGACCCGGGCCATGGCCTTGGCCGGCCGGGACGCGGCGAACCAGGTGGCCAGCACGGCCAGCCCGATGGCCGGGCCGATCACCGCCCAGGGCAGCGCGAACGGGGCGATCACGTGATGCGCGCTGGCCTGCACCCGCGGCCGGTAGGCCAGCCAGGCGGCGATCCCCAGAGCCGTGCCCAGCAGCGCGCCGGCCAGCCCGGTCACGATGCCGTTGGCCCGGACGACCAGCCGGATGTTCTTGTCGGTGGCGCCGAGCGAGCCGAGCAGGCCCAGCGCGCGAAGCCGCCGCTGCGCCAGCACGGTGAAGCCGCCCACCCCGACCAGGGCGATCAGCAGCATCCCGACGGTGGCCAGGGCGAGAAGGATGGTCTCCGGGTTGATCGAGTTCTGCGGCACCGCGGTGGCCCGCGACTGGACGCTGCGGCCGATCTGGCTGGGGTCGACGCCGGGCGCGCTGAACAGGACAGTGACCTGGGTGGGCCGGGTGACCTGGCCCGGGGCCACGAGCGCGAACTCGTCCAGCAGGTCCTGCGGGTTCTGCACGATGCCGGTCACGCGGCGGGCGGTGCCGCCACTCCCGCCGCTGCCGCTCTGCCGCCACACGCTGCCGGTGGTCAGGCCGAGCTCCCGGGCCAGGCCGCTGGTCAGGGCGACCTCGCCGGGCCCGGTGGGGTAGCGCCCGCTGACCAGGCTGAGCATGGGCTGGCCGAACGGCCCGGCCGGGTTCTGCGCGCGCAGCTGGAAGGTGGTCACCGAGCCGGGCACCTGCAGGGCCTGGTTCTCGATCACCTCCGCCGGGCCGAACCGGTGCCGGATGGCCGCGATCCTGGCGGCCAGGTGCGGGTCGTTCCCGGCGAACGCGGCCGAGTCCTGGGCGCTGCCGAACCCGGCGCCCGCCGGCGGCGGGGTGTTCACGGCCACCGCGCCGCCGACCACCGTGGCCGCCAGCGCCAGGGTGACCAGGCTCAGCACCAGGAGCTGCTGCCGCCACTCCCGGCGGAACAGCCGCCAGGCCCACCGGATGACGGCCCGCCGGGCGGGCCCGCCGCCGTTGTCCGGGCCCGCACCGGACCGCGGGCCAGGGGCGGGCGCCGGGGCCGGGCGGTCCTGGATGGTGGTGCTCATTGCCCGGTCCCTGGCGTCAGCAGGGACTCCGGCGTGCGCAGCGGGGCGGTCTGGTCGACCAGCCGGCCGTCGCGCAGGAACACCACCCGGTCAGCCCACGAGGCCAGCTGCGCGTCGTGGGTCACCACCACCGCGGCCACCCCCTGCTTGCAGGCGCCGTGCAGCAGCCGCATGACCTCCTCACCGGTCACCGAGTCCAGCGCGCCGGACGGCTCGTCGGCCAGCAGCAGGCGCCGCTCGCCGACCACCGCGCGGGCGATCGCCACCCGCTGCCGCTCGCCGCCGGACAGCTCGTCGGGGAACCGGGCGGCGCGCTCGGCCAGGCCCAGCCTTTCCAGGGCTTCCAGGCCGGTGGCGCGGGCGGCCCGGGCCGGAGTGCCGTCCAGCTCCAGTGGCAGCGCCACGTTCTCCGCCGCGGTCAGCCCGGCCAGCAGGTTGAAATCCTGGAACACGTAGCCGACCGTGCGGCGGCGCAGGCGGGCCTTGTCATTACGCGACATCGACCCCAGCGAGGTGCCCCCGATCCGGACCTCGCCGCGGGTCGGGTCCTCCAGGCTGCCCGCGATCGTCAGCAGCGTGGACTTGCCGGAGCCGCTCGGCCCCATCACCGCGACCATGGCCCCGGCGTCTACCGTCAGGCTGATCTCGCTCAGCGCGGTGACCTCCGCGGCCCCCTGGCCGTAAATCTTCGACACGTCCCGCAGTTCCAGCATGCTCATTGCCGTGCCCCGTTCTCCCTGTCGTTGCGTTGCCCGCTGCGGGCCGCCGGCGCGGCCGGTGCCGTGGGCGCCGCCCGGGGTCATCGCCGCACCCCGACCCGCCGCCGGAACCTCGGCAGCGCGCCCGCGGCGGGCTGGATCTGGTCCGGCTGGTCCACGGCGGCGCGCTTCAGGCGGCCGTCCGCGCTGTCCAGCCACCGGATCACCGAGTCCAGCCGGAACAGCTCGGCGTCCACGACCAGGGCGAGGCTCACGTCGTAGCTGGCCTCGTCCTCCTTGATCCGGGTCCACTGCTGCATCAGCTCGACCAGATAACGCCGGTGCGCCTGGATCACCTCGTGCACGTCGGTGCCCGGCAGCCGCATGGCCACCAGCACCTTGATCACCAGCTCGTCCCGCGGCGGCGCGCTCAGGTCCGGCGGCGTGCGCAGCCAGGCGGCCAGCTCCTCCGCCCCGGCGCCGGTGATCCGGAAACCCTTCTGCGCGCCCTCGTCGGCGGAGCCGTCCGACTCGACCAGGCCGTCGCGCTCCAGCCGCTGGAGCGTGGTGTAGACCTGGCCGACGTTCAGCGGCCAGACCTCGCCGGTCCTGGCCTCGAACTCCTCGCGCAGCTGCAGGCCGTACTTGGGCCCCTCGCTGAGCAGCGCAAGGAGCGCGTGCCGGACACTCACCGAGCCTCACATCCAAGTATCATGCTGAGAATAATACTGGGTATACAGGCGGCGGGCAAGGCGGTGACGGAACTGGCCAGGAGGACCTGAGGGGACCGGCCGGGGGGAGCAGGCGGGACCGGCGGGGAGGGGCGGGCTGGCGGGACCGGCCGGCACCGGCGCCCTGACGGTCAGCGGGCGGCCAGCACGATCCAGACCGGGCCCCGGGCGAACGTCATCGGCTGGCCGGATGCGGTGCGGAAGGTGGTGCCGTCCTCGGCAGTCTGCCGTGACCAGCGGGCCTGGAAGACCTCGCCGCCGCGCAGCACCAGCGCCCGGCCTGAGCCGACGCTCTTCGCGAACGGCGTGGGCGCATGCGGTCCCGTGGCGGGAGGGATCGTGACCTGGGTGTACTGGATGACCACCGTGGCCGCGGACAGCTGCCCGTCCTCGGTGCTGGCGGCCCGGGACCCGTCCATCCAGACCAGCCAGCGGCCCCGGGCCGCGGACCAGGTGAAACGGAACGAAGCAGCCCGGTAGGACACCGACTCGGAGCTAACCGGCTGGCCGCCGCCGGGCGCCGGGCCGAACCGGAAGCCGATGCTGTGCGCGTCGCTGGCACCGCCAGCCTGTGCCTGCGCCCGCAGCGCGCCGGTGCGCGCGTACAGGTTGTGCGGCGCAGCCCGCCGGTTATCGCGGAAATACCCATGGGCCAGGTCGTCGCGCAGGTTCACGATCCGGGCCCGGTTGATCGTGGGCAGCGCTGACGGCGCAGCCCCCGAGTAGGCGAAAGCCGGCCGCCCGAACTGCCGCAGCACCTCAAGGTCCTGCAGCCGGGCGCTGCGGACCGGGCCGACCACCGGGGGAAACGCCGAGGAGAAGACCGCCATCAGCCGGCTGAGCCCGCCCTCCACGGGCAGCACGTAGACGATGTCGGCCCGGGTGAGGCCGGTCTGCGGACGGGCATTCACCAGATTGTCGATCTTCACCGCGAGCACCGGCTGCGGTCCGGAAACCGGCTCGCCGGTAAAGGGTGACAGCGACCCAGGGGATGAACCGGGCGGAGCGCCAGTTCCGGCTCCCGGTCCGCCCGGCCCGGAGCCCGCGTTCAGGACCAGCCCGGTGGTCAGCCCGGCGGCCGCCACGACCGCAGCCGAGACCCCTGCGATGATCTTGACGCGAGTCTGCATCTGCGCATCCTGCTCGGCTCAGCCCAGCAACGCAGCCACCGGCCCGCCGCCGGTGACCTGGCCCTGCCAGGCGACCTCTGAAAGGTGTTTACCCAAGATCACCGGATCACTCCCCGGCCGCAGGTAAAGCGCAGGCACAGAACCGGGCATCAGGGGACCGAGGCCCCGGGAGACCCGCAAGCACGGCTCCTGAGTGGTGCACGGCCAGTGAGCCGGCAGCAATGGGCAGGGAGATTATCTCCCCGCGGCACACGCAGGCGGCCAGGACTTCGCCGCGATCGCCTACCGCGGCTGACCGCCCGGCTCCAGCTGGACCGCTGGCTCCGGGCCGGCCCGCAGCACCGACGTGATCATGCCGGGGAACCGCTGCTCGAGCTCACCCAGACGCAGCGCGAGGAACCGGTGCTTGCCGCTGACCCGGGTCCGGGTCAGGCCTGCCTCCCGCAGGACCCGCAGGTGGTGCGACAGCGTGGCCACCGTGATGCCGCCCACGCCGTGCAGGTCAGAGCACGGCCGCTCGGCCCCGCCGGCCAGCGCCTGGACGATCTCAAGCCGGACCGGGTCGCCCAGCGCGTGCAGCACGGTGACCAGCTCCAGGTCGGCCAGGTCCGGGTGGTACGGCGCTCGCGACGCAGCGGCCGCCGTCACGCCGCGGTCTCCCCGCCGTCCGGGAACAGGCTGCTGGTGATCAGCTCGGTGTCCACGTAGTCGGTGACCTCCGCAAGCTTGCCGTCGGCCAGCCGGAACACGATGCAGTACCGGTTGCTGTACGGCCGCCCGGCCGCGCTGGTGGCCTCACCCCGGGCCTCCATCACCACGATGTCACCCTCGGCAACAAGCCGGTCCACAGTGAACCGGACCGGCCCGCTCAGCGCCGCGGCAAGCGGGGCGAACAGCCTGCTGGCCACCTCGCCCGGCCCGCGGAACGTGCCGGACAGCCGGGTCGATCCGATGATCGTCCAGACCACGTCATCGGCCAGGCACTCGCGCAGCGGCCGGGAGTTCCCGCGGGACAGCTCCCCGTAGAGGTGCCCGACCAGTGCCTTGTTGCCAGCTGCGTCCACGGCGGCCTTCCGTCCTCAGTTCGATGGTCATCGAAGCAAAAATGTAGCCGCCACTTCGATGCTCGTCAAACAGTGAGGATTACGGATCCGTTCAGCTGCGGCCCGGAACGGGCCACCCGCCCCTCCGCGGGCCGCCAGACCCGGCCCGCAGATCCGGGCCCGCATGGCCCGCGGCGCGCACCGGCCGGGGAGAGCCGGTAACGGACCAAGGGCCCGGCCGGGTCCCGGCGGAGGTCCCGGCCGCCGGTGACCCGCGGCCCTGATCTTGGCCGGCCCCCCGGCAGGAGGCTGACTGCAGGAGCCGGCCCGTCAGGGCCCGGTCAGGATCCGAGGAGGAACTGAGATGCGCAGGAGGACGTTTGATGCGCTGGCGACGACGGCGGGCTTGCTGATCGCGGGTTTGCTGCTGGTCGCGGGCGGGCTGCTGACGTGGGGTCACAATTTTGTGACCAGTGAGGTGCATTCCCAGCTGGCGGCGCAGAAGATCGTGTTCCCGCCGGCCAGCAGCGACGCGGTCAAGGGCCCGGAGTTCGCGGCGATGCGGCAGTACGGCGGGCAGCTGATGACGACCGGCGCGCAGGCCCAGGTCTATGCCGATCACTTCATCGCGGTGCACCTGAAGGAGATCGGCGGCGGGCAGACCTACTCCCAGCTGTCGGCCAAGGCGCTGGCCGCGCCCAAGAACACCGCGCTGGCCGCTCAGGTGCAGACGATGTTCCGCGGGGAGACGCTGCGCGGCCTGCTGCTGAACGCTTACGCGTTCTGGACGATGGGCCAGATCATGCTCTATGCCGCGATCGCCGCGTTCGCCGGCGCGGGCCTGCTGATTGCGGGTGTGATGCTGGTCGCGGGCGGGCTGCTGACGTGGGGTCACAATTTTGTGACCAGTGAGGTGCATTCCCAGCTGGCGGCGCAGAAGA
>DASVBE010000001.1:0-38091 GCA_036375995.1 Streptosporangiaceae bacterium
CGGATCAGCTGATCAGGTGCGCGAGTGCGCAGCATGAGCGCAGGCGGGCGCAGGAGGCGAGCAGGCATGAAACTGATTACCGCCATCGTCAGGCCCGGGAAGCTGGACGAGCTGATCGAGACCCTGATCGGCCACGGGGCCCACGGCCTGACCGTTACCGAGGTCCGCGGGTTCGGCCGGCAGCTTGGCCAGATCGCCCCCCGGCCCCGCGAACGGGACCGGGACGGCTGGCGCGGGTCGGCCCAGGAGGCGCTGCTGCCGAAGGTCCGGCTGGAGATTCTCGCCCTCGACTCGGACGCGGAAACCCTGACCGGGGCCATCACCAAGCACGCCCGGACGGACACCATCGGCGACGGGAAGATCTGGATAGCCTCCGTCGACAGCGTTGTGCGGATCCGGACCGGCGAGTGCGATCAGGCAGCCATCTGATGGCGGAAGGAGCAGACGATGAGTTACGGGAAGGCCGTTCGCGAGGACCTGCGGGTGCCGACCCGCGAGCTGCGGCACGCGATCCCGCAGGTGTACGCCGGCTACCGGGAGCTGCATGACGCTGCGCTGGCCGCCGGTGCGCTCGACGCCAGGACCAAAGAGCTCATTGCGCTGGCGATCGCGGTCAGCAAGGAGTGCGACGGCTGCATCGCCGCGCACGCACACGCGGCCGTGCTCCACGGCGCCACCGTGGCGGAAGCCGCGGAAGCGATCGGCGTCACGTTCCTTATGAATGGCGGCCCTGCCACCGTCTATGGCGCGCGTGCCTTTGCCGCATTCCAGGAATTCCACCGCGAATACGCCGGGCGGCGGGCTGAGTCAGCGGCAGCGCGCTGACCGGTGCCCTTGGGTTTGCGCTGCCGCTCGATCCAGGACGTCGGACTAGCTCGCCGGGACCATCGTCTCTGGCCCGGCGACATGCCAGGGCAGAGCCTGCAGATATGCGAAAGCGGATTGTAGTGCTGGGCGGCGGGACCGGAGGGACGCTCGCGGCGAACCGGCTGCGGCGGCTGCTGGACCGGGATGCCGCGAAGATCACCGTCATCGACCCCGACGACGCGCACCTGTACCAGCCGGGGCTGCTGTTCGTGCCGTTCGGGCTGACCCGGCCGGCCGGCCTGACCCGGCCGCGGGACCAGCAGTTCCGGGACGGCGTGACCTTCCTGCGGGCCGCCGTCGACCGCGTCGACCTGGACAGCGACATGGTAGTGCTGGCCGGCGGGGAGCCGGTGCGGTACGACGTGCTGATCGTCGCGACTGGCGCCAGGCTGATCCCGGAGGAAACCGAAGGGCTCACCGGGCCGGGCTGGATGGAGAAGGTCTTCACCTTCTACTCGCTCGACGGCGCGGTCGCGCTCGAGCGCGCGCTGTCCCGGTTCACCGGCGGGCGGCTCGCCGTCGCCGTGCTGGATATGCCGGTCAAATGCCCGGTCGCGCCGCTGGAGTTCTGTTTCCTGGCCGACGCCTACTTCCGCAAGCGCGGCATCCGCGGCGACGTCGAACTGACGTACGTGACCCCGCTCGACGGTGCGTTCACCAAACCCGTGGCCAGCCGTGAGCTCGGCGGCCTGCTGACGGACAAGGGCGTCAGCCTCGTCACCGAGTTCAACACCGGTGAGGTCGATGGTGCGGGCGGGCGGCTGGTCTCCTACGACGGCCGTGAGGTCCCGTTCGACCTGGCGGTCGTGATCCCGCTGCACGGCGGTCAGGCCTACGTGGAGCGCTCGCCCGGCCTGGGGGATGAGCTCGGGTTCGTGCCCACGGACCCGCGGACCCTGCAGTCCAGGGCGCGGCCGAACGTGTTCGTGATCGGCGATGCCGCCGACATCCCCGCGTCCAAGGCAGGCTCGGTGGCGCACTTCGAGGGCGAGATCCTCGCCAGGAACGTCACCAGGTACCTGGCCGGGCGGCCGCTCGACGCCGGTTTCGACGGGCACACCAACTGCTTCATCGAAAGCGGGTCCGGCAAGGCGCTGCTGATCGACTTCAACTACGACACCGAGCCGCTGACCGGGCGCTTCCCCGGCCCGGCCGGGCTGCCGCTGCTGCGCCAGTCCCGGCTGAACCACCTCGGCAAGCTGGCGTTCTGCTGGCTGTACTGGCACGTGCTGCTGCCCGGCCGTGAGATACCCGCCGTGCGCAGCCCGATGCCGGCCGCCGGGAAGCACCAGCCGAGCACCGGCGCAGCGGCGCCGGCCAGATCGTCACGATAAGGAGGGCACGCTATGTCCACCGCGACCTATGCGGGCACCGAAGTCGCCGTCAACGACGAAGGGTTCTTCACCGACCCCGGGCAGTGGCGCGAGGAGATGGCCCCGCAGATCGCCGCCGCCGAGGGCATCACCGAGCTCACCGGGCAGCACTGGCAGGTCATCCGGTTCATGCGGCACGAGTACGAGGAAAAGGGCACCGGGCCCACCGTCCGGGCGCTCGGCAAGACCTCCGGCGTGACCGTCAAGGAGCTCTACCAGCTCTTCCCCAAGGGCCCGGCCAAGCTCGCCGCGAAGATCGCCGGCATTCCCAAGCCCCGCGGCTGCATCTGAGCCCGCACGCGGAAAGGAAGGCACCACCATGGCTGCCAAAATCGAAAAGGTCTCCATCGTCATTTCCAAGGGCTCGCTGGAAGGCGTTTACCCCGGCCTGATCATGGCCAACGGCGCGCGGGCGGAGGGAATGGAGGCGAACCTGTTCTTCACTTTCTTCGGCCTCGACGCTATCCACAAGGCGCGCCATGAGCACATTAAGCTCGCCACCGTCGGCAACCCCGGGCTGCACCTGGCCACCTGGGCCGGCGGGCTGCCCGGCGTTTCCTCGGTGATGACCCACTACATGGCCCGCAAGATGGACCAGCTCGACATCCCGTCGATCCCCGAGTTCATCGAGATGATCTCCGACACCGGAGCCGGGCTGTACGCCTGCAAGGCGTCCGCCGACCTGTTCGGGATCACCAAGGACGACCTGATCGACCAGGTCAAGGACATCATCACGGTGGGCGAGTTCTACGACATGGCGGCCGGCGGGCAGATCATCTTCACCTGAGTGCCGCACTCACGACGGTGCTCGCGCCTGTTCCGCCGGGCGCTGGCAACTCCGCGACTTTCCTCCCGGGTTCATGGCCGACGCGGACGCTCAGGATCTGCAGACCAAGATCGAGGAGCCGGATGAGCATGATGGCTGCGAACCAGCGCCGGGTGACGGCCATGACGCCAGCCGAGCTTGCGTCAGCAGGAATGCTGGCCGCCTCGGTGGGCGGCCTGGCCGCCGGGGGAGTGCTGTACCTGGCGGGCGCCCGCGGTGCGGCGGACGGAGCCTGGCTGGCGGTGACCGCGCTGGGGCTCGGCTTCGCCCTCCTGACCCTGGTCGACAGCCTGCGGCGGCACCGGGCCGGGGTGGACGTCATCGCGCTGCTGGCGCTGGCCGGGGCGCTGGCCGTGGGCGAGCTGATCGCCGGTGCGGTCATCACCGTGATGCTGGCCAGCGGACGGGCGCTGGAAGGCTGGGCAGCGGGCCGGGCCCGGCGTGACCTGAGCGGGCTGCTGGCCCGCGCTCCTACGACCGCCCGGCGCTACCAGGACGGGGCGCTGGCCGAGGTGCCGCTGGGCGAGATCGGCCCGGGCGACCTCGTGCTGGTGGCGCACGGGGACGTTGTGCCGACGGACGGGACCGTGGCCGCGGGGCGTGCGGTTCTGGACGAGTCGGCCCTGACCGGTGAACCGGTTCCGGTGGATCATCCGCAGGGTGATCAGGTGCGCAGCGGCGTGGTCAACGCCGGCGGCCCCTTCGACCTGACCATCACCACCCGCGCGGAGGACAGCACCTACGCGGGCATCGTCCGGCTTGTCACGGAAGCCGAGCGGTCACAGGCGCCGTTTGTGCGCCTGGCCGACCGGTATGCCCTGTGGTTCGTCCTGGTCACGCTGGTGGCGGCAGGCCTCACCTGGCTGGTCGGCGGCGCGGCCAGGGCGGTGGCTGTCCTGGTCGTCGCCACGCCGTGCCCGCTGATCCTGGCCGCCCCGGTCGCGCTCGTGGCCGGGATGTCGGTAGCCGCGCGGCGGGGCGTGGTCGTCAAGGGCGGCGGGGTCCTCGAGCAGCTCGCCCGGTGCACAACCCTGCTGCTGGATAAGACGGGGACGCTGACCAGCGGGCACCCGTCGGTGTCGGCGACGGTGAGCGCGGGCTGGCTGGAGACGGACGAGATCCTCCGGCTGGCGGCGTCGCTCGACCAGGTATCCGGTCACGTGCTGGCCGGGGCGGTGGTGCGGGCCGCCCAGGACCGCGGCCAGCGGCTGGAAATGCCGGACGGAGCAGAGGAAGTAGCCGGTCAGGGCATCCGCGGTACGGTCGGCGGCCGCCGGGTCGCCGTCGGCAAGGCGGCCTGGTGCGGCATCGGGGGTGCGGCAGGGCCGTACCCCCGATGGGCCAAGGCGGCCCGGCGCCGGGCCCGGCTGGACGGGGCGCTGACCGTGTTCGTCGCCGTGGACGGCGAGCCCGCCGGGGTGCTGATCCTGGACGACCCGGTCCGCCCGGACGCGGCCCGGACCATCCGGGCGCTGCGGGCCGGGGGGATGCGCCGCATCGTCATGGTGACCGGCGACCGGGCCGAGGTCGCCGAGACGGTGGGTGCGATCATCGGCGTCGACAGCGTGCTCGCCGAGCGGGCTCCCGATGAGAAGCTGCTGGCCGTCCGCACCGAGGCCGGGAACGGGCCGGTCATCATGGTCGGCGACGGGATCAACGACGCCCCCGCCCTGGCCCTGGCGGACGTTGGGGTGGCGCTGGGGGCCAGGGGGTCTACCGCCTCTTCACAGGCTGCCGACGCGGTGCTCACCGTTGACCGGATCGACCGGCTGGGCGAGGTGAGCGTGGTGGCCCGGCGCACCCGGCGGATCGCCGTGCAGAGCGTGCTGGCCGGCATGGCCATGTCGGTCGCCGCTATGGGCGCGGCGGCGGCCGGCCTGCTCCCCGCCGTGTGGGGCGCCCTCCTGCAGGAAGGCATCGACGTGGCAGTGATCCTCAACGCGCTGCGGGCGCTGCGGCTGCCCCGGGCCAGGCGCCTGTCGCCGGCGGACACGGCGCTCGCCCAGCGGTTCCAGGGGGAGCACAAGCGCATCCGCGCCGATATCGAGGAATTGCGCGCTACCGCGGATTCGCTGGGGTTCACCGCGCCGGGCGAGGCGCTGACCCGGGTCCGGCGGGCCTACCGCCTGCTCGTGCTGGAAGTCGGCCCGCATGAGCAGGCCGAGGAACAGGAACTCTACCCGGCGCTCGGCCGGGTCCTTGGCTCACCTGAGGCCACCGCGACCATGAGCCGGGGCCACGCTGAGATCGCGCACCAGATGCGGCGGCTCGGCCAGCTCCTCGCCGACATCGGCTCCGGCCCGCCCGACGACGCCGACATCGCCGACCTGCGGGCTCTGCTGTACGGCCTGCAGGCGATCCTCCGGCTGCACACGGCCCAGGAAGACGAGAGCTTCCTGTCCCTGGCCGGTGAGGCAGCGGACCGTCAGCCGGCCGGACAGGGGACGGCGCCCTGGTCCCGGTAGGCCCGCGGTCAGCCAGAAGCTGACGGGAGGGCAACCGGGACCCGGGCGCCGCGCCGGCGGCTGATCAGCCAGCCACCGGCTCTGCCGCATGGCCCGCCCCTGCCGAGCCGTCCGGGGTCACAGCGGCCTTGAGATGCGGGACCACCAGAACGGGGCGGCGGGCCATGTGCAGCAGCTTGTGCGAGACACTGCCCAGCGGGATCAGCGGCACGTCGGTGCGCAAGTTAGAGCCCAGGATTATGACGTGGGCATCGTGCTGGTCAGCCACGTCCAGGATGGCCCGGGCGGCGTTTCCGGAGTTGGTCTCGCGGATCAGCCATTCGGCCGGCACCCCGGACTCCTCGAGAAGGGCGGCGATCCGCGGGAGGATGTCCTCGGCCTCCTCCTCCGCGCAGCACAGCTGGACCCGGCCGTACCGCCCGACGGAGAACTCGTGGATGTGCAGGACGAGGACGCGGCCCTGGGCGCCCTTGCTGAGCTCGCGGGCCAGCTCGATCGGCTCGGCGACGTCGTGCCGCGCGTCCACGGCTAGCAGGATGGTGCTGCTCATGACTTCTCCCTGATAACTTCTCGGGCCGCCGGTCAGGTCGGCTTGAGGTGCTGATCCGCCAGGACGGGTATCCGGCGGCTGAGCGGGGCTTCGGCGTCCGGGGCCAGGATCACGCAGACGGTCAGGATCCCGTGGCCGTAGCTGGCCTGGATGCGGCTCAGGTCGGCACTGGGCGGGAGCCGGAAGCTCCGCTCGGCGGTCCCGTAGCGGAACTCCGAATGCTGGCGGCCCCGGGTGTCCTCGGGGCGGTGGGCCGTGATCGTGAGGATCTCCCCGGCCACGGTGATCTCGATGTCCCGCTCGGGGTCCAGGCCGGGCAGTTCGGCCCGCAGCTCGTACTGGCCGTTCCTGATGTAGTCCTCCACCGGCACGGCCGAACCCGATGCCGGGCTGGCCTGCGCCAGGCTCCAGGCCGCCAGGCCGCCGCGGTGGCCGGCCGGCAGCGCCGGGTCCCGGTCAGTCAGCGTGCTCATCGGGCTTCTCCTCTCCGCTCTGCTCCCGCTCCGTCCGACAGATCCATCAGACGGCGGCCGGTGCGGCCTGCGGCAGGGGCCAAAGCCGGGACCAGCCCGGGCCTTTGGTCCCCGGCCGATCGCAGGCCGCCGCGGAGGGCCGGGTCACCGCGGGCTCCGCCAGCGCGGCTCCACCGTGTTCCACTCGGTCTCCCAGTCGGCCAGGCGGCGGCGGTTCAGGGCGAGCCGCACGAGCCAGCCGACCAGGATCAGCAGGAGGGCCAGGAAGGCCGGTACGGACAGCCCTACGGTCACTGCGCTCAGCACGGCGCCGATCTTGGGCATCGGGCTCAAGGTCGGCTGGCCGGTGCCATCCACCCAGATCTTGATGTGCTGCCCGGCCCGGGCTGAGCTGTCAACCGCGAGAATGCCGTGCCGCACACGCCCGTCCGGGGCGGTCCACCTGGCCGCGGCGACCGGCGCCCAGGCGCCGCCGGTGGCGGACGAGTCGGTGGCGTTCTCCACGAGGGTGGCCGTCACCTCACGCCAGGATCGCTGAGCGTGCATATCCCTGAGGCTGGCCGCATAGGACAGGTGAGCGCCGAGAACCGCGACCAGCGGGCCTGCGAGCAGGAAGATCACCAGCAGGCCGGCGATCAGCCGGGCCTCCTTGCGGTCGACCGGGCGGCGGAGCGGGTTGCCCTTGCTCTGAATGGTCCAGGACAGCCGGGCCGGCCGCCAGGCGGCAGGCCAGTGCCGCTTCCCCGCCAGTCGCTTCTTCGCCATCTGTCTCACCTCCGCCGGCCGGAAAAGGGCCTAGCCTCACCGTGGCCGGCCGTCAGGTGTGCCCGGCAGGGCTTTCCAGCCCGAGGCCGGGGGACCTTTGGCCCCGGTCCCGGTGCCTTCGGTCACCGTCCATGGATGGCGGTGGCGGGGACGCCATGATCGAGCGCGACCAGGCCGGGCAGTTCCCGGCCGGCCAGGAACTCCAGGCTGGCGCCGCCGCCGGTGGACACATGGCTGAACAAGCTGGCGGGGTAGCCGAAGGCCCGCACGGCCGCGCCGGTGTCCCCGCCGCCGATCACGGTGAACGCGCGGTTGCGGACTATGGCGCTCGCTACCGCCCGGGTTCCGGCGGCGAACCTGGGCACTTCGGCCACGCCCATCGGGCCGTTCCAGAACACGGTCCGGGCGGCCGCGATCCGGGCCACATAGAGCTGTGCCGCGCGGGGCCCGATGTCCAGCAGCATCTGGCCGGACGGGATCGCACCGCTGGCCACCACCAGGGCGGTCTGCGGCTCCGCCGGGCTGGCCGCGACCACCAGGTCGGGAGGCAGCACCAGGCGGGCGCCGGCCTGGTCCAGGATCGTCCGGGCCACGGCCAGGTCGCCGTCCTGCCGGGAACGGCCGGCCGGCCAGCCCAGCGCGGCCAGGAACGTCGCCGTCACGGCCCCGCCGATCAGGATCTCGTCGGCCAGGCCCAGCAGGTGCTCGAGAACCGGCAGCTTGCCGGCCGCCTTGGCGCCGCCCAGCACGACCACATAGGGCCGCTCGGCCCGCTGGGTCAGCCGCTGCAGCGCGGCGATTTCCGCCTGCACCAGGTAGCCGGCCGCGTGCGGCAGCAGCCCGGGCAGCTCGGCCACGCTGGCGTGCCGCCGGTGCACCGCGCCGAACGCGTCGCCCACGTACTGGCCGGCCAGGGCCGCCAGCTGGCTCGCGAAGGCGGCCCGTTCCGCGTCGTCAGAACTGGTCTCGCCGGGGCTGAAGCGCAGGTTCTCCAGCACGGCTACCGCACCGGGGTGCAGGGAACCGGCCACCGCGGCCGCGGCCGGGCCTGCCGGGCTGGCGGCGAGCTCGACCGGGCGGTTCAGCAGCTGGCCCAGGCGGTCAGCCACCGGGGCGAGGCTGAGAGCCGGCTCGGGCCGCCCGCCCGGCCGGCCCAGGTGCGAGCATACGATCACCCCGGCGCCGCGGGCCAGCAGCGCTTTCACGGTGGGCAAGGCCGCCCGGATCTTGCCGTCGTCGGCTATCCGCAAGCCGTCCATGGGAACGTTCAGGTCGGCCCGGACCAGCACCCGCTGGCCGCTGACCGCCAGGTCATCGATGCTTCGCATAGACGTCACGCTTGGCCGGGCAACCCCGGTCCGGCAGGGTCGGCTGTCCCGCAGTGGCGGGACGTTGGGCCCGCGGGCCTGGTCTGGAGTTCCGCAATCGGGACCAAGGTCACTAGCAGGGCAGGCCGCAAGCCCGGTGCGGCTGGGTATCCGGCCGGCGGAACCTGACGGTAGCCGCTGGCCGCCGTCGCAGCTGGGCGTATGAGGGACCGCTGGGGGGTGGCGGCCAGCGGCACACTGACCAGCCTGCCCAGCGGAGGTAACCCGTGTTCGAGGTACGCATCCATGGCCGTGGCGGCCAGGGGGTGGTGACCGCGGCCGAGCTGCTGGCCGCCGCAGCCTTCGCCGAGGGACGGTACGCGCAGGCCTTCCCGAGCTTCGGCTCGGAGCGGACCGGCGCGCCGGTGGTCTCGTTCTGCCGGATCGACGACCGGCCGATCCGCACCCGGGAGCCGGTGACTCACCCGGACGCCCTGATCATCGGGGATCCCACCCTGCTGCACCAGGTCAGCGTGTTCGACGGCGCTGACCGCGGCACGCTGGTGCTGATCAACACCGCAGGCGAGGCCGGCTCGCTCGGTATCGGCGAGTTGACCCGCGAGCTGGACCCGCCGGGAGCGGTCACCGTGCCGGCCACCGAGCTGGCCAGGGAGCACCTCGGCCGGCCGGTGCCGAACGCGGCCCTGCTCGGTGCCTTCGCCGCGCTGAGCGGCCTGGTCTCGGTCGAGTCCGTGCAGGCCGCGATCGGCGAGCGGTTCCCCGCCGCGGTGGCCAAGGGCAACGCCGCCGCCGCCCGCGCCGCCTACGACCTGACCGCCCGCGTGGTCCAGGGAGCCGCGCCAGCCCGCCAGGCGGCGGGCGGCCCGGCCCGGCAGCCCGCGGACGGCCTGGGGACCGTCGCGCAGATCGAGGGCTCGCAGGCCGTCGCGGCGGCGGTGGCCAGCTGCCGTCCCGAGGTCATCTGCGCCTACCCGATCTCCCCGCAGACCCACATCGTCGAGGCGCTGAGCCGGGCGGTGAAGTCGGGCGACCTTGCCCGCTGCGAGTTCGTCAACGTCGAGTCCGAGTTCGCGGCCATGTCCGTGGCCATCGGGGCCTCGGCCACCGGCGCCCGGGCCTACACCGCGACCGCCAGCCAGGGCCTGCTCTACATGGCCGAGGCCCTGTACAACGCCTCCGGCCTGGGGCTGCCGATCGTGATGACGGTGGCCAACCGGGCCATCGGCGCCCCGATCAACATCTGGAACGACCACAGCGACGCGATGTCGCAGCGGGACTGCGGCTGGATCCAGCTCTACGCGCAGGACAACCAGGAGGCCGCCGACCTGCACCTGCAGGCCTTCCGGCTGGCCGAGGAGGTGTCCCTGCCGGTGATGGTGTGCATGGACGGCTTCATCCTCACGCACGCCAGCGAGCGGGTGACCCTCCCGTCGCAGCAGCAGGCCGACGCGTTCCTGCCGCCGTACGAGCCGCGCCAGCTGCTCGACCCGGCGGACCCGGTCTCGATCGGCGCGATGGTCGGCCCGGAGGCGTTCACCGAGGTGCGCTACCTGGCGCACGCCCGGCACGGGCTGGCGCTGGCGCTGATCCCGCAGATCGCGGCGGAGTTCGCGGCCCAGTTCGGCCGGGATTCTGGCGGGCTGGTCCGCCCGTACCGGGCCGACGGGGCGGAGACGATCATCATCGCGCTCGGCTCGGTGCTCGGCACGATCGCGGACACCGTCGACGAGCTGCGCGCCGGGGGAATGCCGGTCGGGGCGCTCGGCATCACCTCGTTCCGGCCGTTCCCGCTGGACGCGGTGCGCGCCGCGGTGGGCGGCGCCCGGCGGGTCGTGGTGCTGGAGAAGGCGCTGGCGGTGGGTATCGGCGGGATCGTGTCCGCGAACGTGCGGATGGCCACGGCGGGGATGCGGCAGCACGGCTACACGGTCATCGCCGGGCTCGGCGGGCGGGCCATCACCCGGGCCTCGCTGCGGGACATGCTGCGCCGGGCGGGCCGGGACGAACTCGAGCCGCTGACCTTCCTGGACCTGAATACCGAGCTGGTGCAGCGCGAGCTGGACCGGGCCGCGGCGGGCCGCAAGTCCGGGCCGGCCGCCGAGAACATGCTGCGTGATCTCGGGGCCGTCGCGTCCCGGATCGGCTGAGAGGAGCAGCGGCGATGACAGCCGTGCCGGTCAAGTTCTACCAGACGGGCAGCTTCGCGGCGGGCAACCGGCTGCTGGACCCTGAGCTGCGCTCGGTCCAGTCCGACGCGGCCCGGGCCAACTCGCTGACCTGCGGTCACCGCGCCTGCCAGGGCTGCGGCGAGGCGCTCGGCGCCCGGTACGCACTGGACGCCGTGATGCGCGCCACCGGCCGGCAGATGATCGCGGTCAACTCCACCGGCTGCCTGGAGGTGTTCTCCACGCCCTACCCGGAGACATCCTGGCAGATCGCGTGGATCCACTCGCTGTTCGGCAACGCGCCCGCGGTGGCCACCGGGGTGGCCGCCGCGCTGCGGGCCAAGGGCCAGACCGGGGTCCGGGTGGTCGGCCAGGGCGGCGACGGCGGCACCGTGGACATCGGCTTCGGCTGCCTGTCCGGCATGTTCGAGCGCAACGACGACGTGCTGTTCATCTGCTACGACAACGAGGCCTACATGAACACCGGGGTGCAGCGGTCCGGCGCCACCCCGCCGGCCGCCCGCACCGCCACCACCCCCGCGCTCGGGCCCGAGCCGGGCAACGTGTTCGGCCAGGGCAAGAACGCGCCGCTGATCGCCATGGCGCACGAGATCCCGTACGTGGCCACCGCGACCGTGGCCGGGCTACGCGACCTGGAGGCCAAGGCGGAGCGCGCGATGACCTTCCACGGCGCCCGCTACCTGCACGTCCTGGTGCCCTGCCCGCTCGGCTGGGGCACCGCCCCTGGCGACACGATCAGGATCGCCCGGCTCGCCGAGCAGACCGGCCTGTTCCCGGTGTTCGAGGCGGTCGGCGGGGAGGTGACCAGCGTGTCGCCGATCCGGCGGAAGGCGCCGGTCGAGGACTACCTGCGGCTGCAGACCCGGTACGCGCACCTGTTCAAATCGGCGCAGGGCGCCGAGGTCATCACGCGGCTGCAGGCCATCGCCGACCGCAACATCAGCCGGTTCGGCCTGCTGCCGGACCAGGACGGGACGGAGGCGCAGTCATGACCAGCCACGCCAGCGGGCCCCCGCCGTTCGCGATCACCCTGGACGTGGGGTCGAGCCTGGCCAACAAGACCGGCTCGTGGCGCACCCAGCGGCCGGTCTACACCGACCGGCTGCCGCCGTGCAACAACGCCTGCCCGGCCGGCGAGAACATCCAGCAGTGGCTCTACCACGCCGAGGAGGGCGGCTACCAGGCCGCCTGGCGGCAGATCATGGCCGACAACCCGCTGCCCGCGGTGATGGGCCGGATCTGCTACCGGCCGTGCGAGACCGCCTGCAACCGGGCCCAGCTGGACGCCCCGGTCGGCATCAACTCGGTCGAGCGGTTCCTCGGCGACCAGGCCATCGCGGAAGGCTGGGCCGCGCCGGACCCGGCCCCGCCGACCGGCCGCCGGGTCCTGGTGGTCGGCGCCGGGCCGGCCGGGCTGTCCGCGGCCTACCACCTGGCCCTGGCCGGGCACGAGGTCACCATCCGGGATTCCGGGCCGGAACCCGGCGGCATGATGCGGTACGGCATCCCGGCCTACCGGCTGCCGCGCGACGTACTGGATGCCGAGATCGGCCGGATCCTGAAGCTGGGTGTCAAGCTCGAAACGGGCCGCACCGTGACGAGCATTGCCGGCGAGATGGCCGACGGGAAATTCGACGCGGCGTTCCTCGCGGTCGGGGCCCAGGCCGGGCGGCGGGCGTACATCCCGGCCGGCGACTCCGCCCGGATCCTGGACGCGGTCCGTTACCTGCACGAGGTGGCCGAGGGCGAGCCGCCGCAGCTGGGCCGGCGGGTGGTGGTGTACGGCGGCGGCAACACCGCCATGGACGCGGCCAGGACCGCGCGGCGGCTCGGCGCCACCGACGCGATCGTCGTGTACCGCCGGACCCGGGACCGGATGCCCGCGCACGACAGCGAGGTGGCCGAGGCCACCGCCGAGGGGATCACGCTGCGCTGGCTGTCCACCATCGCCGAGGCCTCCGGCGGCACCCTGACCATCGAGAAGATGAGGCTGGACGAGACCGGGTTCCCGCAGCCGACCGGGGAGTTCGAGGAACTGGCGGCGGACGCCGTGGTCCTCGCCCTGGGCCAGGAGACAGAACTCGGCCTGCTCGACGGCGTGCCCGGGGTCGAGTTCGACCACGGCACGGTCCGGGTCGGCCCGAACATGATGACCGGGCACCCGGGCATCTTCGCCGGCGGGGACATGACCCCGTCCGAGCGCACTGCCACCGTGGCCATCGGCCACGGCAAGAAGGCCGCCAGGAACATCGACGCCTGGCTGCGCGGCCAGGACCGGTCACCGGCCGCCAAGCACGAGCTGGCCACCTTCAGCCGGCTCAACCCGTGGTACTACGCTGACGCGCCGGCCACCGTCCGGCCGGAACTGGAGATGGCCCGCCGGGTCACCACCTTCGACGAGGTGACCGGCGGCCTGGACGAGTCGAACGCGCTGTTCGAGGCCCGCCGCTGCCTGTCCTGCGGCAACTGCTTCGAGTGCGACAACTGCTACGGCGTCTGCCCGGACAACGCGGTGATCAAGCTGGGGCCCGGTCAGCGCTATCAGATCGACCTGGACTACTGCAAGGGCTGCGGGATCTGTGTGGCCGAGTGCCCGTGCGGGGCCATCGACCTGACCCCGGAAGAGACCTGAGCACCCGCGGGGCCGGGCACCGCGGTCCGGGCGCGGCGCCCGCGCCCCCGGCACCGTAACCCTTCATTCAGAGCCCGAACTCGGCGCGGACCGCGCTGGTCAGCCGGGGCAGGCTGGCCGCGACGGCCCCGGACAGGCCGGGGCCGAAGCCAAGGTCGGCGGCCTCCACGGCGAAGACCACGAGCTGTCCCGGGCACCGGCCGAGCACCTCGGCCAGCCGCACCGCATCCGGGACGCCGGGGCCGTGCGTGCTGGCCGAGCCCCGGCCGGGGCCAGCCGGGGCCAGGACCCCGCCAGGCGGCGGCCCGCCCGCCGACCAGACCGTGCGGTGCACCCGGCCGGGCTGCGGGGCGTCGGTCAGCACCGCGTCCACCACCACCGCGAGATCCGCGTCCTGCCAGGCGTCGATCAGCGCGGCGGGCTCGCCGTCGGCGGTCACCAGCCGCACCCCGGGCAGGCCCGCCGCCCCGGCCGCCTCGATCAGGGCCGGGCCGACGCCGTCGTCGCGGCGGTACGGGTTGCCGATGCCGATCAGGACCCGCGCCGGGCCCGTCACCGGCGCTCGATACGCAGGTCGAGGAAGTGGGCGGCGCAGGAGATGCACGGGTCGTAGTTGCGGATGACCCGCTCGCACATCGTGGTCAGCGCGGCGTCGTCCAGGTCCAGGTTGGCGGCCACCACGCCGCGCAGGTCGGCTTCGATCGCGGCCTGGTTCTGCGACGTGGGCGGGATGATGACGGCCGCCTCCACGGTGCCGTCGGCGGCCAGCTGGTAGCGGTGGTACAGCAGCCCCCTGGGCGCCTCGCTGAGGCCGTGCCCGGTCCCGGCGGCAGGTTCGGCGGGCACGAAGGACGGGTCCGGCCGGTCGTATTCCGCGATGATGCGCAGCGCCTCCTCCACCGCGTAGACGGTCTCTACCGCGCGGACCGCGATGCTGCGGAACGGGTTGCGGCAGACCGGGCCCAGGCCGGCCAGGGCCGCCGCCTGCCGGGCGGCCGGCGACAGCCGCCCCGCGGCCAGCGCGTACCTGGCCAGCGGCCCGGTCAGGTACATGCCGCCGTCCAGCGTGGCGTACAGCGCGGTGGAGTGCGGGACCTGGTGCTCGGTGACGTGCCGGGAGAAGTCCGCGGCCCCGAAGACCAGGCCGCTGGACGTCGCGACCTGGTCGCCCTCGATCGGGTAGCGGTCCGGGTCGTGCACGGCGACCAGGTCCCCGCTGATCTCCGCGTCCGGGTAGCTGAACCCGGCCACCCAGGCCGCGGTGGCCATGGCGTCGTCCATGGCCCGTTCCAGCGTCCGGGCCAGCGGAGCCAGGTCGGCCGCGGTGGGAGCCCGGTAGAAGCCGCCGACCCGCGGGTTGACCGGGTGGATGGCCCGTCCGCCGACCGCCTCCAGGATCGCGTTGCCGGCCTTCTTCAGGGCCAGGCCGCGCTCGGCGGCGGCCCGGTGGTCCCTGGCCATGGCGACCACGTCCGGGTAGCCGAGGAAGTCGGGCGCGTGCAGGAGGTAGATATGGAGCGCGTGGCTGGAAATCCACTCACCGCAGTAGAGCAGCCGCCGCAGCGCTTCGATCCGCGGGCCGACGCTGATCCCGCAGGCGTCCTCGATGGCCCGCCAGGCGGAGGTCTGGTAGGCGACCGGGCAGATCCCGCAGATCCGCGAGGTGATGTCGGTGACCTCGGTGAACTGGCGGCCCCGCAGGAACGCCTCGAAGAACCGGGGCGGCTCGTAGATCCGCAGCCGGGTCCCGGTCACCTCGCCGTCCGCCACCACGATGTCCAGCGCGCCCTCGCCCTCGACCCGGGCCAGCGCGCTGACCACCAGCTGCCTGTTGCGGTGCGTCACGGAGTGTCCTTTTCCTGGCGGGCGGCGGCGAAGGCCGGGGCGGCGGCGTTGAAGGTGGACAGCACCAGGTCGACCTTGCCCGGCGGCATCCCGCAGCGGTGCAGGTGCGGTATCAGGCCGGGCACGTTGGCGCCAGTCACCGGCCCGAAGCAGCCGTAGCAGCCGCGCCGCACGGCCGGGCACAGCGCGCCGCAGCCGGCCTGGGTGACCGGGCCCAGGCAGGGCGTGCCGTCCGCGACCATGACGCAGGTCAGCCCGCGGCGCTTGCACTCGGTGCACACGCTGGCGTCCGGGATGTCCGGCTTGCGCCCGGCCAGCAGCGCGGTGATCAGCTCGAGCAGCTGCCCCTTGTCGATCGGGCAGCCGCGCAGCTCGAAGTCCACCGGGACGTGCGCGGAAACCGGGGTCGAGGTGGCCAGCGTGTCGATGTACTGCGGGCTGGCGTAGACCGCGGCGCGGAACTCGGCCACGTCAGCGAAGTTCCGCAGCGCCTGGATGCCGCCGGCGGTGGCGCAGGCGCCGATGGTGACCAGGAACCTGGACTGCTCGCGGACCTGGCGGATCCGCTCCGCGTCATCGGCGGTGGTGATCGACCCCTCGACCAGGGACAGGTCGTAGGGCCCGGGCAGGACCGCGCTGGACGCCTCGGTGAAGGCCGCGAACCGGACCCGGCTGGCCAGCGCCAGCAGCTCGTCCTCACAGTCGAGCAGGGTCAGCTGGCAGCCGTCGCAGGATGCGAACTTCCAGACGGCGAGGCTCGGCGGCGGGCTGGCTGGCCCGGTCGTCACAGTCATCACAGCTCCCGGACGGCAAGCAGGGGTGCGGCCTGGGCCCAGCTGAGCACCGGGCCGTGGCGGCACAGCAGCAGCGGGCCGAGCTGGCAATGACCGCACAGGCCGACGCCGCATTTCATGTTCCGCTCCAGGGACACCTGGATCCGGTCGGCCATGATGCCCCGGCTCATCAGTATCCGGGCGCACAGCCGCATCATGATCTCCGGCCCGCACAGGAAGGCGCTCGTCCTGGCCACGTCCAGGGTCAGCCGCCCCAGCGGCTCGGTGACGAACCCGACCGTCCCGTCCCAGCCCGCGGCGGCCCGGTCGATGGTCAGCTCGACGGCCAGGCCCGGCATGGCGGCCCAGTCGCTGAGCTGGCCGCGGAACAGGAACTCCGCCGGGCCGCGGGCGCCGGCGATCAGGATGACCCGGCGGTAGTCCGCACGCCGGGCCAGCGCGCCGAGCAGCACCGGCCGCAGCGGGGCCAGGCCCACTCCGCCGCCCACGATCAGCAGGTCGTCGCCGCGGGCCGGGTCCATATCCCAGCTGGTCCCGAACGGGCCGCGGACCCCGATCAGATCGCCCGGCCGGGCCCGGTACAGGGCCCCGCTGACCGCCCCGACGTCCCTGATGGTCTGGGTCAGCGATCCGTCGCCGGCCGACGGGTCACCGCTGACCGAGATGGCGACCTCGCCGATGCCCGGCCGGCACAGCATGGTGAACTGGCCGGGCCGGAAGGCTGGCAGCGCGGCGCCGGCCGGGGCCAGCCGCAGCGTGGCCGTGTCGGCGGTTTCCGCGGACCGGTGGGTGACCAGGTAGGCCGCGGGCAGCATGGTGTCGGCGGCGGCCCCGGGACTGCGGGCGGCGGCAAGCTCACCGCGCATGCGGGCTCCCGTACAGGTCGAGCAGCCGCCACCGGGTGCTCTGCAGCCGGGCCAGGGCGGCCTCCAGGATGCCGAGCAGCAGCGGGTAGCCCAGGGCCGGGTCGCCGTCGGCCAGCGCGCGCAGCGCGGCCGTGTCCACGGCGATGGCTGAGACCGGGGTATGGGCGGACGCGGTGAAATGCCAGTGATGCGGCGGGACCAGCCAGGACCAGCCCAGCATGTCACCCGGGCCGAGGGTGTGCACGGTGACCGAGCCGCGGCCGGGCACCTCGGACTGGAGGGCCACCTGGCCGGTCTGGATCAGCCAGCAGCCCTTGGCGTCCTGGCCCTCGTCGAACAGCCGGGTCCCCTCCGGGTAGCTGACCGGCCGGGCCATTGCCGCGACCCTGGCCCGCTGCGCCGGGCTGAGCCGGGCGAACGGCGCGAATCCCGCCAGTAGGTCGGAGCGTTCCTGCTCAGCGCTGGTCATCGCGGCCCTCCCCGATATCGCGGTGCTGCCCCGGCAGGCCCGGCAGGCCACGGTCCTGGGCCAGCTTGCCCGCCTCCTCGGTGATGTCGATGGCGGCCGGGCACCAGGCGATGCACCGGCCGCAGCCGACGCAGCCGGACCCGCCGAACTGGTCGTGCCAGCTGCTCAGCTTGTGAGTGATCCACTGCCGGTAACGGCTGGCTCCTGAGGCCCGGACGCTGCGGCCGTGCAGGTAGGAGAAGTCCAGCTCGAAGCAGGACGCCCAGCGCTGGGATCGCTCCGCGGTGCCGTCCGGCGCCAGGCTGGTGCTGTCTTCGGTGCTGGTGCAGAAGCAGGTCGGGCAGACCATCGTGCAGTTGCCGCAGGTCAGACAGCGGTCGGCGACCTCGGCCCAGCGCGGCGACTCGCGGCTGTCGCGCAGCAGCGCGGCGAGGTCGGTGTCCGGCATCTGCCGGCCCATCCGGCCCGCGGCTGCCCGGACGGCGTCCCTGGCCTCGGCTGTCTCGTGGCCGGCGGCCGGCCGGTGGCTGATCCGCGCCAGCACCTGGCTGCCTTCCTCGGTGCCGACGTCGACCAGGAAGCGGTGCCCGTCGCCATCGATCCGCTCGGTCAGGGACAGGTCGTACCCGGGCCCGGGCTCGGGACCAGTGCCCATGGAGGCGCAGAAGCACACGCCGCCCGGTTCGGTGCAGCCCGCGGCGATGACGAACAGCCCGGCCCGGCGCCGGGTGAACCCGCTGTCCTGATGCACGCCGCCGCCCAGGACCCGGCCCAGGGTGGCAATCGCGGCCAGGTCGCAGGCCCGCACGCCGAGGAAGGCGAGCCGGGCGGGCTCCTCCCGCGCCGGGGTGAACCCGCTGGCGTCCGCGGACCACAGCCGCTGCCGCGGCGGGTGCAGGAACTGCTTCCACGACTGCGAGCCAGCCGAGTGGCCGAACACCGCCTGGTCGCCGCGGCGCCGCAGCCGGTACCAGCCGGGTCCGCTGTCCGCCCCCCAGCCGGCCGGCAGCTGCGCGCCGGAGCTGATCTCGGCCAGCTCGATCGCACTGTCGCCGGCGACCGGGCCGATCACCCGGTAGCCGTCGGCGATCAGCGCGTCGATGAGCTCGTCCAGGCCTGCCCTCGACAGGACGGCCGGCCCGGGTCCGGTCACCGCGGCGCCCCGGCCGTTACAGCCGGGCCGCGATGATCGCGGCCAGGTCGACGAGCCTGCTGGTGTAGCCGAGCTCGTTGTCGTACCAGCCGAAGACCTTGACGAGGTCACCGGAGGCCTGGGTGAGGGGGGAGTCGAACACGCACGACGCCCGGTCGCCGATGATGTCCCTGGACACGAGCGGGTCCGTGCTGTACCGCAGGACCCCGGCCAGGCTGCCCGCGGCCGCGGCGGCGAACGCGGCGTTCACCTCGCCGGCCGTGACCTCACGGCTGACCACGGCGGCCAGGTCGGTCAGCGAGCCGTCCTCGACCGGCACCCGGACGGCCACGCCGTCGAGCTTGCCGGCCAGCTCGGGCAGCACGGTCCCGGCGGTGCGCGCGGCTCCCGTGCTGGTGGGCACGATGCTGACGGCGGCGCTGCGCGCCCGGCGCAGGTCCTTGTGCGGGCCGTCGAGCAGCATCTGGTCGCCGGTGTAGGCGTGGATGGTGGTCATGAACCCGCGGACCAGGCCGAACGAGTCATTCAGCACCTTGGCCATGGGCACCACGCAGTTCGTGGTGCAGGACGCGGCCGAGACGATGTCGTGCCGCTGCGGGTCGTAGGCGGCGTCGTTGACGCCGACCACTACGGTCAGGTCCGCGCCTTTGCCCGGGGCCGAGATCAGGACCTTGCGCGCGCCGGCCTTCAGGTGCCGGGCCGCGTCGTCGCGGGCCCGGAACTTGCCGGTGGACTCGATCACCAGGCTGACCCCGAGCCCGGCCCAGTCGATGGCGGCCGGGTCGCGCTCGGACAGCACCGGGATCTCGCGACCGGCCACGGTCAGCGAGCCGGGGCCGTGCGCCACCGGCTCGCCGAGGCGGCCGTAGGTGGAGTCGAACTCCAGCAGGTGGGCCAGGGTGCGCGCGTCGGTCACGTCGTTGATCGCGGTGATCTCCAGGTCGTCCCGGTCCAGGGCGAGCCGGGCGAACGCGCGGCCGACCCGGCCGAAGCCGTTGATGCCTACCCGGGTGGTCATGACGATTCCTCCTTGAGATTCAGGGCACGGGCTGCTGAGCGAGGGCGGTGGGGCTGGCCGTGGGGCTGGCCGTCACGACGTCGCCGCGGACGATGACCACCGGGCAGGCAGCGTGGTGCACGCAGTGCTGGCCCACCGAGCCGAGCATGGCCTCGGCCAGGCCGCCGTGCCCGCGGCTGCCGATGACCAGCAGGTCCGCGCCGGCCGACTCCCTGATCAGGACCGCGGCGGCGTCGCCCTCCAGCACTTCCTGGGTGACCGGGGGCGACACGCCACCTGACGTGGCCCGGCTGACCGTGTCCGCCAGCACCCGTCCGGCCATCTTCCTGAAGTCGGTGGTGGACACCATGAGCCCGGTCGGCGGCCAGGTGTAACCCCCGGAGATGAACGGGAAATGCCAGGCGGTGACGGCCTCGATACCGGCGCCGGTCAGCTTCGCCTGCCGCAGCGCCCAGCGGAGCGCCTGCTCCGACGACGCCGAGCCGTCCACCCCGACGACGATGCGCGGCTTGTTCCCGCTGCTGGGCTGCTCGCTCATGACTGCCTCCACGGGTGCGGAGATGGGGGCCCGGCCGGCCTGAGCAGGCGGCGCGGGTCAGGTGGCCTGGCGGACCCGGCGGCCGGTGATGCGCCGGGGCCGGATCCGGATGAAGTGGTCCTTCTCCTGGCCGGCCCAGGAATGGAGGCCAGCGGCCGCGGCCGCGTCCTGGTCGGCGGGGGAGTCGTGGTGGTGAGCCGGGCCCTGGACCAGCACGCTCCAGCCCTCCTGGGCCCGCTCGTCCAGCTCGTCGATCTCGAACGCCACCTTGAAGTCGGCGTTCGCGAGGCCGGTCCGCAGGTCCTCGCCGGTGATGCTGTCGCTCGCGGTGCGGAACAGGATGTCCCCGTGAACGACCCGGTAGTTGACCGGCAGGACGGTCAGGTCGTACCGGCCCAGGTAGGCGATCCGCCCGACCCCGCCGGGCGAGATCAGCCGCAGGCACTCGGCTTCGTCCAGCACTTCCATGATCGGCTTACCGTGCTTGGGCACCTGACCGCTCCTTCCCGACGGCGGCAGGCCTGCCCCGCCGCGATCGCTCCCCCATTCCAGCCCGGGGGCTGCCGGTCCGGGCAGGGCCGAAGGGCCTGAATCGGCCGGGACCTTCAGGGCGGCGTACGGTAGCCCGCCGGAGCCCAGGGCGATTCGGGTCTTTAGGCCTATCTGAACAGGCCCGACGGCCCTGGGATGGCGGCTGGCCGACGGTGATCGTTAGCGTCAGCGGGCATGAGGCCCGCATCCTGGCCGAAGGAGCAGGAAATGTCCGGAATCACCGTCGGGATCGACGGATCACACAACTCCCACCGGGCCCTGGACTGGGCGGTGCAGGAGGCGGCGACCCGGCATTGCGGGCTGACCGTCCTGACCGTTCACCAGGTCATCGCCAGCTGGGTCACCGGCAACCCGGTCACCGTCCCCGCCGACAAGGGGCTCCAGGAGAAGGAGCGCCTGGCCGTCGAGGAGGCGACCGAGAAGGCGCTGAAGGACGCCGGGTCGGCCAAGCCCGCGTCGGTGCAGGTGCGCTCAGTCGTTGGCTTCGCGGCCGAGGAGCTTATCGGGGCCTCGAAGGACAGCGACCTGCTGGTCCTCGGGGCGCGCGGGGGCGGCGGCTTCCACCGGCTCACGCTGGGCTCGATCAGCAGCCAGGTCGCGCACCACGCGGCCTGCCCAGTCGTCATCGTGCCCGGGCCGGAACGGTAATCCCGTGCTGACCGGAACGGGCGACCTGGGCCGGCGACTGGCCGAGCAGCGGGAGCGCTGCGGCCTGAGCCGGGCGGAGACCGCGGACCGGGCCGATGTGGCGGTCAGCTACCTGGAGTACCTGGAGACCAGCGCCACCGCCGATCCCAGGCCGGATGTCCTGATCCGGCTGGCGGATGCGCTGGGCACGACCGCCGCCGCCCTGCGTGGCGGCGGTCTGGGCCTGCCGCCCGGCAAGCGCCGGGCGGCAGGCCATCCGGTGCTCGCCGAGCTAACCCCGGCCGGCTGCCGGGAGCTGCTCGCACCGGGCGGGGTGGGCCGTTTCCTGTTCGTGACCGACCGGGGGCCGGTCGCGGTGCCGGTGAACTACGGCATGCTCGGCAGCGACATCGTGTTCCGTACCAGCGAATCCGGCCGCGTGGCCGCGGCCGCGCGGCCCGGCTCGCTGGTGTCGTTCAGCGTGGACCGGATCGACGACGCCCTGGCCGAGGGCTGGAGCGTGCTGGCCAGCGGTGAGGCGGCGGTCATCCCCGACCCAGCCGGGCGGGCCGTAGCCAGCCGGCTGGGCATCGAGCCGTGGGCCGGCGGGCAGCGGAACCTCTTCATCCGGCTGACGCCACGCGAGATCACCGGCCGCCGCATCCGCGCGGTCAGGTAGCACCGCGGCCCCGTTCCAGCCGGAGGGCGAGCAGCGGGCAGGCCTTGACCGTGGTCCGCGCGTCGGCCGCCAGGTGCGGCGGAACCCCGCGGTCCGCGACCATCGGGAAGCCCCAGTCATCCAGGGTGATGAGTTCCGGCAGCATCTCGGCGCACAGCCCGCGGCCGGCGCAGGCGATGGGATCGACCCGGAGTACCGGCCGGCCCGGGTGCGGGCCGCGGCCCGGCCCGGCGGTCACCGGTCCCGCCGGGACGGCACCGGGAGCACCGGATCCGGCCTGGTGCCACGGCACCAGCCCCGGTCGTGCTGGTCGAGTTCGGACGCGAAGACCCGCAGGGCGCTGCGCACCAGCTTGACGGCACCGTCGGGATGAGCACATGCCCCGCGCTTATCCACCTGGCCGAGCCAGCGGCGCAGCAGCGGCAGCGCATCGTGCCCGCCGCGGGCCAGCTGCTCGACCTTGCCGGCCACGGCGTCCAGGCCGAACAGGCACGGACCGCACTGCCCGGCGGACGAGTCAGCCAGGTAGCGAACCACCCGCGCGGTCTCCGCCAGCCCGCACGCGTCGGTGGGCAGCGCGGCGATCAGGCCCGCCCCGGGGGCGGCCCCGGCGTCAGCCAGCCCCGCCGCGGAGAACGGCAGGCCGGCCACTTCTCCGGCCCGGGCCCAGCCGCCGAAGTAGCCGCCCAGCAGCAGGGCCTGCAGCGGGACCGTCGGCCCGCCGGCCAGCGCCAGGATGTCCCGGACCGGGGTGCCGATGCCGATCTCGAGCACGGATGGCTCCCGTACCGCGCCGAGCACCGTGACCAGCATCGAGCCGGGCTCCGCGGGGGTGCCCGCAGACCGGAACCATTCGGCGCCGTACCGGCCGATCAGGGCCAGGTGCGCCAGGGTCTCAACGTTGTGCAGCAGGGTCGGCGCACCGCCGTACCCGCGCTCGAACAGCCGCGGGTACGCCGGGGTGGGCACCGGGCGGCCGTGCTCGAGCCAGTTGACCACGGCCCTGGCCTCGCCGGCCACGAAGCCCCCGGCGGCGGCGCGCACGGTGATCCGGACCCGGCCGCGACCGGGCCGGCCCCGCTCGGCGGCGGCAGCCGACACCGCCGTGAGCGCGTCGCGATGTGCCACCACGATCACCTGCCGCGCGCCGGTGAGCTCGGCGGCCAGCACGGCACCGTCCAGCACCAGATGCGGGCTGGAGGTGAGCAGAACCTTGTCCTTGGCGCTGGCCGGCTCGCCTTCGGTGCCGTTGGCGATCACAACCGGGTCCCGGCCGGCCGCGACCGTGCTCAGCTTGATGAAGGCCGGGAACGCCGCCCCGCCGCGGCCGGTCAGGCCGGATTCCTGCACCTCGCGGAGCAGTCCCGTGCGGCTGCGCTCGGTCAGCACGGCGGCGCGGGGGCCGTACCGGGCCAGGTGCGCGGCCAGGCTGGCCGGCCGGCCCGACGGAGTGACCGGGAGCAGCCTGGGCAGTCCCGGCGGGACCGCCGGCCGGCCGGGCGCTGGCCCGGGCCGGCCCGCCGTGGTGTACCGGGCCAGCCCGTCCGGGGCCCGGGTCACCGGTAGCCCCCGGCCGGCCCGCGGAGACCCGCGCCTGCCCGGTCATCCAGACGGACCCGGCCGCCGTGGCTGTCCCGGTGCGCCAGGGCGTGAAAGGCCCGGGCCAGCAGCGCGGTGGCCGCCGCTGCGCCGCAGCCCCACTCGACGAGCGCGACCCACCAGATGTGCAGGTCGCCCCCGGCGGTGAGAGAGTGCGCGAAGGCCACCGGCCAGGCCAGGTAGGCCAGCCAGTGCACGGCACGCCAGTGCCGGTAGCCGAGCCGGCCGCGGAGCAGGCTGGTCAGCAGTACCGCGCCGCCGAGGTCGACGGCCAGCGCGCCCATCCCGATGGCCAGCGGCCGGTAACCGGACACGAACGGCAGCACCGTGGCCGCCCAGCCGATGGTGACGAACGGGTCAAGCAGGGCGGTCACCACGTGCAGGACCAGGAACGCGACGGAGAACAGGGCCAGGTTCCGGTGCAGTTCGGCGGAGACGAACTGGGGGAGCCGCCCGGGTGCCGCCCCGGTCCTGGCCGCGATCCCCAGCACCAGGACCGACGTGGTGGCGATCAGCAGCGTCAGCCCGCTGGCCCGGGACAGGAACCACAGGCCCTGCTGCCCGGCGATGGCGGCCGCGGCGCTCACCGCGGGTTCCCGGCCGGCGGCGCACCGTAGACCCGCGAGCCCGGCGGGAAGATGAGCTGCTCGTTGCCGCCGGCCGGCCAGCCGCCGGCCCGCGTGACCGTGCCGTCGCGGGACACCAGCCGGGCCGGCAGGCCGGCCTCGGCCAGCCAGTCCAGCGCCCCGCTTCCGGCGACGATCGCCGCGGTCGCCGCCGCGTTGGCGTCGGCGCAGGTGGCGGCGGCGACGCTGACCGTGCGCCAGGGGCCGTCGGCGGGCTGGCCGGTACGGGGATCCACGATGTGGTGCAGCACCCGGCCGGACCGGCGCCAGTTCCGGCAGGTCACCGAGGAGGTGGCGACCGCGCCGGCGGGCAGCCTGACCAGCTGGACGGGGCCGTCATGCGCAGGCTCGGGCTGGTCCGCCACCAGCACCGGCCAGCCGCCTTGCGGCGGGGTCCCGGCCACCGCAATGTCACCGCCCAGGCTGACCAGAACGCCGCCGGCCGGCCCGACGGCCCGCCGGGCCGCGTTCGCGGCCCGGTCCGCGCCCACGCCCTTGGCCGTGGCCCCCAGGTCCAGGGTGATCCCGCGGGGCAGCCGCAGCATGCAGCCATCCAGCCGGACCGCGGCGCAGCCAGGGGCCGGGCCAGGCGGCGGGCCGGCCGCCTGGCCGTCCGGATCCACCGCGGCGAAGTCACGGTCGTAGCCCAGGGCGATGACCGCGTTCCCGACCGTCGGGTCGGTGCGGCCGCCGGTCCAGCGGGCCGCCGCGAGAGCCACCCCGATGAGGTCGGCGAGGCCGTCAGAGAGCATGAACAGCCCGCCGCCGCGGGCGTGCATCCAGGAGATCTCCGAATCCGGCCGGAACCGGCTGGCCTGATGATCCAGGTCAGCCACGACCCGGTCGACGGCGGCGAGCGCCGGGCCGATGCGGCCCGGCGGCCAGACCGCGACCCGGGCGGTGGTGCCGATGACCGGCCGTTCCGCCACCGCGACTGTGTCGTCCCCGGTGTCCGCCCGCAGCCAGGACCCGGCCGGGGCGGGTGCTGTCGTCATGCTCATGTCGGCCCCCTGGTCAGTCGTCCCCGCCGCGGCCACCGTGGCGGACCTTGGTGACCGTCTTCTTGCCGGTCACCGGGTTAGTGGTGGTGATCGTCGTCACCCCGGACGCGCTCGTCGTCGCCACGGAGTTGGACACCGGGGGAGCAGACTGGCCGGCCGTCGTGCCTGCCGCCGTCCTGGTCACCCCGGACCCGCTGGTGGTCGCGACCGAGTGGGAGGCCGGGGGGGCACGATGGCTGGCCGCGGTCCCGGCCTGGGCCGCCCGGTGGTGCGGTTTCCCGGCCCTGGCGGCCCTGGCGGCCGGGGTGGCCGGCGCCGTGCCCGGCGCCGCGGCCGCCGGGACGCTGGCCGGGGCGGCCGCTGGGACCGTGCCCCGGGCCAGCGCGACCACGGCCGCGCCGGTCCCGACGATCAGCGCGGCTGCGGACCAGTTCGACATCCGCCGGGCGTGGCCGATGCCGGCCTGCCGCGCGCCGCGCGGCCCGTCCCAGCCCCTGCCGTCCCAGCCCTCGCCGTCCCAGCCCCCGCCGTCCCAGTACCCGGAGTCCCCGCGCCAGTCTTGTCCCGGTCCGCCGCGGCCGGGCAGCAGGACGCGGCCGGCCGGGTGATGGTCATTAGTCATGTCTCCTGCTCGCTCTCGACTGCTCGCTCTTGACTGCTCGCTCTGACTGCGCGCCGGGACGGCTGCCCCGGTAGCCCGATCATGCGCGGCGGGTCATGAAACGGCGGTGAGAGAAAGATGCGAGCGTTCTCATCTGCGCCGCGGCCGCGTGTTCTCATCGTTTTCTCATCAGGGGTGCGTACCCTCGGCGTCATGCGGGTGCTGGTGGTAGAGGACGAGGCCCGGATGGCGCGGCTGCTGCGCCGGGCCCTGGAAGAAGAGGGCCACGCTGTCGACGTGGCCGGGGACGGGCCGGAGGGGCTGTGGCTGGCCACCGAGAACCATTACGCCGCGATCATCCTTGACGTGATGCTGCCCGGCGTGGACGGGATCGAGGTCTGCCGGCGCCTGCGGGCCGCGGGGGAGTGGGCGCCGGTGCTCATGCTCACCGCGCGTGACCAGGTTGGCGACCGGGTCCGCGGGCTCGACGCGGGCGCCGACGATTACCTGGTCAAGCCCTTCAGCCTGCTGGAACTCGCGGCCCGGCTGCGGGCCCTGGTCCGGCGCGACGACCGGAGCCGGCCTGCCGTGCTGGCCGTGGGTGACCTGAGCCTGGACCCGGCCCGCAAGCAGGCCTGGCGGGACGGCACCGAGCTGCATCTGTCGCCCCGGGAGTTCTCCCTGCTGGAGTTCTTCCTGCGGCATCCTGGCACGGTGCTGACCCGGTCCCAGATCATCGAGGCGGTGTGGGATTTCGCCTATGACGGCGGTTCCAACGTTGTCGACCAGTATGTGAACTACCTGCGCCGGAAAGTCGACGCGCCGTTCGGCCGCACGGACATCGAGACGGTCAGGGGCATGGGTTACCGGCTCAGGGACACCCCCGGGGAGGCGTGATGCCGATCAGGTTCCGGCTCGCGCTGGTCTTCACCGCCGCTGCCGCGGTGCTGTTCACCCTGGGCAGCTGGCTGCTGATCAGCATGCTGTCGTCCAGTCTGCTCAGCGCCATCGACGCCCAGCTGGCGACCCGGCTCAGCGGGGCCGGCCAGTACCTGGCCCGGCCGGCCGGGTCCGCGGCAGCCGCCAGCGGTACGGCACCCGGTGACTACATCGTCCAGGTCCTCGACCCGGCCGGGCGGGTCCGCGGGTCCAGCCAGGACGCCGACGAGGGGCAGATCCTGCCCCCGGCCAGCCGCCGCCAGGCGGCCCGCCACCGGCTGACCATCACCACCGCCGAGGAAGGCGAGCGCCAGCGGGTGATGGCCGGGCCGCTGCGGGGGCACCGCGGCTGGGTCGCGGTGGCGGCGGTCTCCCTGGAGTCCTACGACGGGACGATCAGCCAGGTCACCCGCGGCCTGGTGATCGGCGGGGTGGTCATCACGCTGGCCGCGGGCCTGGGCGCCTACCGGCTGGCCCGGGCGGCGCTGTCGCCGGTGGAGCGGATGCGGCGGCAGGTCGCGGCACTGTCGGAGCACGACGAGGCGCCGGGCGTGGCCGTCCCGCGGACCAGGGACGAGATCGCCGCTCTGGCCGAGACGATGAACGGGCTGCTGGCCCGGCTGAACCGGGCCCTGGGCCGGCAGCGGGCACTGGTGGCCGACGCCAGCCATGAGCTGCGCACCCCGCTGGCGGTGCTCAGCGGTGAGCTGGAGCTGGCCGCGCGTCCCGGCCGGAGCAGGGATGAACTTCGGGACGCGGTGGCACGGGCCGCGGATGAGGCGGCCCGGCTGGCCCGGCTCACCGCCCAGCTGCTGTTCCTGGCCCGTACCGACGAGGACCAGGCCGCACCGCAGCGGCAGCGTACCGACATCGCCGCGTTGCTGGGCCGCAGCGCGGAGCTGGCCGGCCTGCGCGGCCAGGACGGCGTGACCTGCGATGTCCGGGTCCCCGCCGGGCTAGCCGCACAGATCGATCCCGACCAGGTGCGGGAGGCGGTGGACAACCTGATGGGTAACGCCCTGCGGTACGCGCCGGCCGGTTCCGCCATCGGTGTCAGCGCGTCGGCCAGGGATGGCACGCTGATTATCGAGGTGGCTGACCGGGGTCCCGGTTTCCCGCCGGAGTTCCTGCCCCGCGCCTTCGAGAGGTTCGCCCGGCCCGATTCCGGGCGGGCCCGCGCCGAGGGTGGCGCCGGCCTGGGCCTGGCCATCGTTCAGGCCATCGCCCAGGCCCACGGTGGGCAGGCCACCGCGCGGAACCGGTCCGGCGGCGGCGCCGTGGTTACCGTCGAGCTGCCGGAAGCCTGCTCGCCACCTGGGTGACAAGGTCGGCTCCCCAGGTCGCGGCCCGGACTGTCTCGCCGGCGCGCAGCGGGCCATGGGCAGAGCCATCGATGATGAAGCCTTCCTGGGCCAGGATGCGGTAACCATGCTCGCGCAGCAGCCGGCTGATCTTCCTGGCCGCGCCGCCTGCCAGGCGGGAGGCGACCCGGGTGTCGAAGGCCGCGGCCGCCCGCGGAGGGTCCGCCTGCTCCAGGCCGGCGAACCATTCCCGCAGGCCGGTCTCGCTGTAGCCGGGCTCCAGGTGGAGGCCGGGGGCCTTCTGCTGCTCGCCCTCGGCGCCCTTGCGCCGGGTCATCCGCGACGACATGCCGCGCATATGCGTCGGGCCGCCGGCGATCAGCAGGTCCGCGCCGTTGACCAGATCGGCCGTGGCCCTGGTCACCGGGACGCAGATCACGCCGGAACCCGGCTGGCTGACCCGGATCCCGGCCGCGATCGCCTCGGCGATCTGGCGGGTGTTGCCGAACACGCTCTCGTAGATGATGACTGTGCGCATCTCCCTCACCCCATCTCAGCACGAGCCTGGCCGATGCCGCCGGTGACGGCAGGGCCCTTGGTCCCTGATGCGGCGGGGGGAAGGTCCCGGCCGGGCCCGAGGGCCAGCCCAGTAAGGTCGTTGGTCCCTGGCCGGGTCCCGGACGCCGGCCGAGACTGGTCAGATGAACCAGGCGCAGACCACGCTGGTGCCGGCCGGGGAAGGCCGCGCTGGCCGGGCCCTGGACGGGCTCACGCGGGCGGAGGTACGAGAGCGGACTGCCGCTGGTCAGGTCAATACTGTTCCGGCCGGGCCAGGGCGGAGCCTGGGGCAGATCCTCCGGGCCAACCTCTGCACCCGGTTCAACGCCATCCTGGGCACGCTGTTCGGCGTGGTCCTCGTATTCGGGCCGCCGCAGGACGCGCTGTTCGGCCTGGTGCTGGCGGCCAACACGGCCATCGGCGTGGCCCAGGAACTGCGGGCCAAGCGCACCCTGGACCGGCTGGCGGTGCTGACCGCGGCCCGGGCCCGGGTGGTCAGGGACGGGACGGCCACCGAGATCGGGGTCGAGGAGATCGTCCGGGACGACCTCCTCATCCTGCGGCCGGGCGACCAGGCCGCGGTGGACGCCGTGGTGGTCAGGTCCGACGGGCTCGAAGCCGATGAGTCCTTGCTCAGCGGGGAAGCCGAGCCGGTAGCGAAGCAGCCGGGGGACCGGGTTCTGTCGGGGAGCTTCGCGGTGGCCGGCACCGGCTGGGTCCGGGCCGCGGAGGTCGGCGAAGCGGCATACGCGGCGCGGCTGCAGGCGCAGGCCCGGCGGTTCAGCCTGATCCGGTCCGAGCTCCAGCAGGGCACCAACCAGATCCTGCGGCTGGTGACCTGGGTCATGGTGCCCGCCGGGCTGCTGCTGATCCTCAGCCAGCTGCTGCGCAGCCAGCAGAGCATGGCCGACGCGGTGCGCGGGTCGGTGGCCGGGGTCGGCGCGATGGTCCCCGAGGGACTGGTGCTGCTGACCTCGGTGGCGTTCGCGGTGGGGGCGATGAGGCTGGCACGCAGGCGGGTGCTGACCCAGGAGCTGGCCGCGATCGAGGGGCTGGCCCGGGTCGACGTGCTCTGCATCGACAAGACCGGCACGCTGACCGCGCCGGGCATGCAGCTGACCGGGATCGAGCCGGCCGCCGGGTGGACCCGGGCGGAGATCGAGGCGGCGGTGGGCGCCATGGCCGCGGCCGACCCGGCGCCGAATGCCACCCTGCGGGCGCTGGCGGCCCGGTGCCCGGCGCCGGATGGCTGGGCGGCGGTCGGGCATGTCCCGTTCTCCTCGGCGCGCAAGTGGAGCTCGATGACCTTCGCCGGGCACGGCACCTGGCTGCTGGGTGCGCCCGGCGTGGTGGGCGGGGAACTGCCGGCCGGGCTGGCCGCCACGGCCGCCCGGCACCAGGCTGCGGGCCACCGGGTGCTGATCGCCGGCCGTCTCGAGGATCCGCCTGGCCGCCAGGTCCAGCCCGTACGCGCCAGCATCGCGGGCCTGCTGGTACTCGCCGAGCGGCTCCGTGACGGAACCAGGGGCACCATCAGCTACCTGCTGGACCAGGGGATCGCCATCAAGGTCCTGTCCGGCGACGCGCCGGCCACGGTGGCCGCGGTCGCCGCGGCCGCTGGCATCCCGGCCGCGCAGGGGTGCACGGACGCCTCCGGCATCGGCGACGACGAGGCCTCGGTGGGCGCCGCCCTGGCGGCCGCCAGCCTGCTGGGCCGGGTCCGGCCCGCGCAGAAGCTGGCCGCGGTCCGGGCCCTGCAGGCCGCCGGCCACGTGGTGGCCATGATCGGCGACGGGGTCAACGACATCCAGGCGCTCAAGCAGGCCGACCTCGGTATCGCCATGGGCTCCGGCAGCCAGGCCAGCCGCTCGGTGGCCCGGATCGTGCTGCTGGACAGCGCCTTTGCCGTCGTCCCGCAGATCCTGGCCGAGGGCCGCCGGGTCATCGCCAACATCGAGCGGGTCGCCCGGCTGTTCGTCACCAAGACCGTCTACGCGGCTGTGCTGGCCGTCGCCATCGGGATCGCCGGGGACACGTTCCCGTTCTTCCCCCGGCACCTGACCATCGTCAGCACGCTGGCCATCGGGATACCGGGGTTCTTCCTGGCCCTGTCGGCAGGCGCGCCGCGCGCCCAGGCCGGCTTCACCCGCCGGGTGCTGACGTTCGCCGTCCCGGCCGGCCTCGCCACGGCCCCCGCTGTCCTGGCCAGCTACGCGCTGGCCCGTGCCGTGGCCGGGGTCAGCATGGGGCAGGCCAGGACCGCGGCCCTGCTCACCTTGCTCATGGTCAGCGGCTGGGTGCTGATCCTGATCGCCCGGCCGCTCAACGCCGCCCGGGTGGCCCTGGTGGCGGGACTGGCCGGAGCGGTGGCTGCGCTGTTCGCGGTCCCGTTCGCCCGGGACGTGTTCTCCCTGCGGCTGCCGCCCGCGCTGGTGACGCTCGGCGCGTTCGGCGCCGCAGCCCTGGCCATCGCGGTGCTGACCCTGTGGCGCTGGACCGCCGCCCGCTGGGTGGCGGGACGCAGGCACCCGGGAGGGCAGTAAGGTGCGGCGCGCGATCTGCGTCGCCGCCATCCCGCTGGGCGGCTACGCCCTCGCGCAGGTGCTTGGCCGCCAGGCCGGTGCCACCCGGGCCGAGCGGCGTGAGCCGCTGCCCGGTGACCAGATCGTGGCGCATCCGCAGCTGGTCACCGACCATGCCATTACCATCGGCGCACCGCCGGAGGAGGTATGGCCGTGGCTGACCCAGCTCGGCTGGCACCGCGCCGGGTTCTACACGCCCCGCTGGGTCGACCGGCTGCTCTTCCCGGCGAACCAGCCGAGCCTGGACTACCTCGATCCGGGCCTGTCAGGCGACCTGCGCCCGGGGGACGTCATCCCGGACGGCCCGCCCGGCACCGCCTGGTACGTGGTCCGGCAGGCCGAACCGCCGCGCACGCTGGTGCTGCACTCGGTGACGCATGTCCCGGCCACGTGGCAGCGGGCGATTGGCGCGGCCATCGACTGGACCTGGTGCTTCCAGCTCACTCCCGGGCCAGGCGGCAGCACCCGGCTGCACCTGAGGGTGCGGGGCCGGACCGGGCCGCTCCTGCTCACCGCCGCCTACCTGGCCGCGATCCCGCCGGCCGACCTGATCATGGCCATGAGCATGCTGCACGGCCTGCGCAGGCGCGTGCAGCAGCGGCGTGCTATGCCCCGGCCTGGCTGACCCGGGCCCGGCCCGGCGGTGATGAACGGGCCGGCGCGGGGGACCGCAGTGGCGGTGCTGCCGGGGGCCGGAGGTCGGATCGTAACCAGGACCTTCGTCCCTGATCGCTGGGGACGGCTTGCGACTAGGGTGGGAGCAAGCAGTGACGTGCCCGCGGAAACGGCCGCGGTGCTCGCGCGGAAAGGCAGAGATGAGCGACGCAACAACGGGTCGTCCCCCCATCAGGGTCTTCCTGCTGGACGACCATGAGATCGTCCGGCGCGGCGTCCGTGAGCTGCTGGAGACCGAGCCGGATATCGAGGTGATCGGCGAAGCCGGCACCGCGGAGTCGGCGCTGGCCCGGATCCCCGCGCTGCGGCCGGACGTGGCCGTGCTCGACGTGCGGCTGCCGGACGGCAGCGGCGTCGCCGTGTGCCGCGAAATCCGCTCGAAGATGCCCGAGGTCAAGTGCCTGATGCTGACCTCGTTCGGGGACGACGAGGCGCTGTTCGACGCGATCATGGCCGGCGCTGCCGGGTACGTGCTGAAGCAGATCCGGGGCACCGACCTGGTCGGCGCGGTGCGCACGGTGGCCTCCGGCGAGTCCATGCTGGACCCGGAGGCGGCCAGCCGGGTCATGCGCCGGATGCGCGAGCAGGCCGAGCGGTCCGATCCGCTGGCCGCGCTGACCGGCCAGGAGCGGAAGATCCTCGAGCTGATCGGGGAAGGGCTGACCAACCGGCAGATCGGCGAGCAGCTGTACCTGGCCGAGAAGACGGTCAAGAACTACGTGTCCGGGCTGTTCACCAAGCTGGGCATGGAACGCCGCACGCAGGCCGCGGCCTACGCGGCCCGCGTCTTCGGCGACGAGCAGCCGCACCAGCCCAGCGGCTGACCGGGTCCTTTCCGGCCCGGCAGAGGACCTTAGGCCCTCGCCGGCCAGCACGGCCCGGCGGCAGCATGACCGTGTGACGACCCTCGCCGCGCCCGCCCGGCGACCCGCGCGCCCGGCCATGGACATCACCGGGGCCGCGTCGGCTTCCGCGGACCAGGTGCTCGGCGAGCTGCGGACGACGGCGGACGGCCTGTCCGGCGCCGAGGCAGCCAGGCGGCTGGCCGGGACCGGGCCGAACGCGGTCCGGTCACACCGGGCCCGGCTGCTCCCCGTCCTCGCCCGCCAGCTCCGTTCCCCGCTCCTTGGCCTGCTGGCGGCGACCGCGGCGGCCTCCTTCTTCGTGGGGGAGCGCACCGACGCGGTGATCATCACGCTGATCCTGGTCGCGTCGGTGGGGCTCGGCTTCGTCAACGAGTTCCGCGCCGAGAAGGCCGCCGAGGCCCTGCATACACAGCTGCGGCACCGGTGCGCGGTGCGGCGCGACGGCCGGCCCCAGTCGGTCGATGTCACCGGCCTGGTGCCCGGTGACATCGTGGATCTGCAGCTAGGCGACGTGATACCGGCCGACCTCCGGCTGCTGGCGGTGACCGGCCTGGAATGCGACGAGTCGGTCCTGACCGGCGAGGCGGTGCCGGTCACGAAGGAAACCGCCCCGGTCACCCGTCCGGGCGGCATCGCGGAGCTGACCTCCTGCGCGTTCATGGGCACCGTGGTAGCGGCGGGCTCGGGCCGCGGCGTGGCCGTGGCCACCGGCGGCGCCGCGCAGTTCGGCCGGATCGCCCTGGGCCTGGGGGAGCGGCAGCCGGAGACCGCGTTCCAGGCCGGCCTGCGCCGGTTCTCCATGCTGCTGGTGCAGGTAGCCGCGGTACTGACGGTGGCCATCTTCGCCATCAACGTCGCGCTGCACCGCCCGGTGCTCGATGCCCTGCTGTTCTCCCTGGCCATCGCGGTGGGAATCTCCCCGCAGCTGCTGCCCGCCGTGGTCTCCACCAGCCTCAGCGCCGGGTCGCGGCAGCTGGCCCGGCGCAAGGTGCTGGTCAAGCGGCTGGTCTGCATCGAGGACCTGGGCGACGTCGAAACGCTGTTCACCGACAAGACCGGCACCCTGACCGAAGGGCAGATCCGCTTCATGCGGGCCGAATGCGCCCCACCCGGCCCGCCCGCTGAGGGGGGCCCGGGCGACGCCGGCGACGACCCGCTGCTGCTTGGCCTGCTGTGCAACGAGGCCGTGGTCGAGCACGGCCGGGCCGTCCGCGGCAACCCGCTCGACGTCGCGCTGTGGGCCTCGCCGGCCGCGGCGCCGTGGCAGGCGGCCCTGGGCGGGTGGCAGCGCATCGCCGTCCTGCCGTTCGACCATGACCGGCGGATGGCGTCGGTGCTGGCCGAGGCCAGCGACGGCCGCCGGGTCATCATCGTCAAGGGCGCCCCGGAGACGGTGCTTGACCGCTGCACCACGGTGCCCCAGCAGGCCGCTGCGCAGCTCAGCGCGGAGTTCGCGGCCGGGAACCGGGTGGTGGCGGTGGCCACCAGGGACGCTGCCCCGGGAGCCGCCGCGCTGGGCCCGGCCGACGAGCAGGGCCTGGAGTTCCGCGGGCTCCTGGTCTTCCTGGATCCGCCCAAGCGCAGCGCCCGGCCCGCGCTGGACCGGCTGGCCCAGCTGGGCGTAACCGTCAAGATCGTGACCGGCGACAGCGGGCCGGTGGCGGCCCGGGTCTGTGCCGAGCTTGGCCTGCCGGCCGGCCAGGTGGTGACCGGCGCGGAACTCGCCGCCACGCCGGCCGGGGACCTGGCCGGCCTGATCGACGCGGCCACCGTGTTCGCGCGGGTAAGCCCGGAGCAGAAGGCACAGATCGTCCGCACCCACCGGCGGACCGGCCGGGATGTGGCGTTCCTCGGCGACGGGGTCAACGACGCGCTCGCCCTGCACGCCGCCGACGTCGGCATCTCGGTGGAATCCGCGGTCGACGTGGCCAAGGACGCCGCCGACGTCATCCTGCTGGAAAAGGACCTGGACGTGCTGGCGGACGGCGTGACCGGCGGTCGCCGGATCTTCGCCAACACCATGAAATACGTGCTGATGGGCACGTCGAGCAACTTCGGGAACATGTTCAGCGCGGCGGGCGCCTCTGCGTTCCTGCCGTTCCTGCCCATGCTGCCGTCCCAGATCCTGCTGAATAACCTGCTGTACGACGCCAGCCAGCTGGCCATCCCGACGGACAACGCCGACGAGGAGCAGCTGGCCCGGCCCAGCCGGTGGGACGTCCGGTTCATCCGCCGGTTCATGCTGTTCTTCGGCCCGCTCAGCTCGGTCTTCGACTTCGCCACCTTCGCCGTCCTGCTGTGGGTCTTCCAGGCTGGCCCGGTGCTGTTCCGCAGCGGCTGGTTCGCCGAATCGCTGGCCACCCAGACCCTGGTCATCTTCGTCATCCGCACCCGGCGGATCCCGTTCCTCCGCAGCCGTCCCAGCCTGCCGCTGACCCTGGCCGCGCTGGGCACGGCCGCGGCCGGCGCGGTCATACCGGCGCTGCCCTTCGCCGGGGCGCTGGGCTTCGAGCCCCTGCCCTGGACGTTCCTCGGCGCGCTGGTCCTGATGACCGCCGCGTACCTGGCCCTGGTCGAAGCGGGCAAGTGGTGGTTCTACCGGCAGACCGCGGCGCCGTCCACGCCGGCCCGGCGCGGCCGCCATCACCGGATCGGCCGCCGCGCGGCCCGGTTCAGCACCGGCGGCCGCCTGGCCGGCCGCTAACCGGTGGCCGCCTGGCCGGCCGCTAACCGGTGGCCGTCTGGCCGGCGGGCAGCGGCACCCGCCACTCCAGGACAGTGCCGCCGCCGTCGGCAGGTTCGGCGGTCAGGGTGCCACCGAGCGCGGCCGCCCGGTCGGCCATGTTGGCCAGGCCGCTCCGGCGCGAGGTCGGCTTGATCCCGTCGCCATCGTCCCTGACGGTCAGTTCCAGCTCACGGCCGTGGTCAGCGTCGGTGAGGACGATGGCCACGTCGGCCCGCGTCGCGTTGGCATGCCGGGCCACGTTCGAGAGCGCCTCGCGCAGCACCGCCAGCAGGTGCTCGACGGCCCCCTCCGCGCCGGCCACATCCAGCCGGCCGTCCATCCGCAGCGAGGGGGCGAACCCGAGCAGCGCGGTCATCTCTTCCACGACGCGGAGGATCTGGGCCCGGGTCCCCGGAGCCTCCGGCTGGGTATGCGACTGGAGCGAGAAGATCGCGGTGCGGATCTCCCTGATCGTCTCGTCCAGCGCGTCAACCGCATTCCGGACCCGGTTGCCGAGCTCCGGATCCTTGATCAGGGCGCTGGCCCCCTCCAGCGACATGCCCGTGGCGAACAGCCGCTGGATGACCAGGTCGTGCAGGTCACGGGCGATCCGGTCGCGGTCGGCGAACAGGGCCAGCTGCTGTGCGTCCCGGCGGTGCTCGGCCAGTTCCAGCCCGATACCCGCCTGGGCGGCGAACGTGGCGACCATCTCCACCGCGTCCGGGGCCAGCGGCAGCGAACCTGGCCGCCGCCCGGCGGTCAGCACCCCGCGGACGTTCCCCGCTGAGCCCAGCGGGATGACGACCGCCGGCCCCAGCCCCAGCTGCTCCTTGGCCACCTGGGCCACCCGCTCGTCGTGGCTGAAGTCGTCCACCACCAGCGGCTTGCCGGTCGCCATGACCAGCCCGGAGACCGAGCCCTGGACCGGCAGTGCCAGGCCCAGGGCCCCCGCCGCACCGATGCCGCTGGCGTGCTCGACCTGGAGTATCTGGCCGTTGCCTACGGGCAGCGCCAGCACGACCAGGTCCGCGCCGGACAGCTCCAGCGCCTGCTGAGTGACCAGAGCCAGCACGTCGCCCGGGGCGTCCTCGGACATCAATCGCTGGGTGACCTCGGCACTGGCCCGCAGCCACTGCTGCTGGCGGCGGGCCTCGGCGTACAGCCGGGCGTTGTCGATGGCCACGCCCGCGGCCGCGGCCAGCGCGGCGACGAGGGCCTCGTCGTCCTCGTCGAACGGGCCGCCGCCGCGCTTCTCGGTCAGGTACAGATTGCCGAACACCTCGTCGCGCACCTGGATCGGTGCGCCCAGGAAGGTCCGCATCGGCGGGTGCCCGTCAGGGAACCCGGACGACCGCGGGTCCGCGGCAATATCGTCGAGGCGCAGCGTCTGCGGATGGGTCACCAGCTCACCGAGCAGGCCGCGGCCCTCCGGCCAGTGATGGATCCGGGCGATCTCCTGCTCATCGAGCCCCGTGGGCACGAAGCCGCTGAGCCGCCCGCCCTCGCCGATGACCCCCAGTGCCCCGTACCGGGCGTCCACCAGCGTGACCGCAGTCTGCACGATCCGCCGGAGCGCGGCCTCGAGCTCCAGCTCGCTGCCCACCGCGACGACGGCTTCCAGCAGCGCATGGGTCCGGTCCCGCGTGTCGATCACCGTCTGCAGCCGTCCCTGGAGCTCAGCCAGCAGGTCATCGAGCCGCAGCTGCGGCATCAGCGGATGGGACTCAGCGGCGTCCAAGGGTGGCTCCCAGCAATGAGCGCGCTTGACTCCGTGATCGTATGCCAGCCTGCCCGATCGGCGGTACGCGGGGACTAAGGGCCCGGCAGGCCCCGTACCGCAGGTCCCCTGGGCCCGGGACGCGCGGCCCTGACGGCGGGAACCCGGAACCAGGAGCCTAAAGGAGGAGGAATTAATACGGCCGGAGCACAGCACCCGGCGAGGTAGAAGGAGGAACTGAGATGCGCAGGAGGACGTTTGATGCGCTGGCGACGACGGCGGGCTTGCTGATCGCGGGTTTGCTGCTGGTCGCGGGCGGGCTGCTGACCTGGGGGCACAATTTCGTGACCAGTGAGGTGCACTCCCAGCTGGCCGCGCAGAAGATCGTGTTCCCGCCGGCCAGCAGCGCGGCGGTCAAGGGCCCGGAGTTCGCCGCGATGCGCCAGTACGGCGGGCAGCTGATGACCACCGGCGCCCAGGCGCAGGTCTACGCTGATCACTTCATCGCCGTGCACCTGAAGGAGATCGGCGGCGGGCAGACCTACTCCCAGCTGTCGGCCAAGGCGCTGGCCCAGCCCAAGAACACCGCGCTGGCCGCCCAGGTGCAGACCATGTTCCGCGGCGAGACGCTGCGCGGCCTGCTGCTGAACGCCTACGCGTTCTGGACCATCGGCCAGATCATGTTCTGGGCCGCGATCGCCGCGTTCGCCGGCGCGGGGCTGCTGATCCTGCTGGCCATCTTCGGGTTCATCCACCTGCGCCGCACCGCGCCGGAGGCCGAGGTCTTCCCCAAGGCCGCCACCCGCGTGCAGGTCAGCTCCTCCTGACTCCCCGTACCGGGCTGCCAGGAGCAGCCGGCCAGCCCCCGCCGGGACCACCCGGCGGGGGCTGCTGG
>DASVBE010000018.1:0-46616 GCA_036375995.1 Streptosporangiaceae bacterium
GGCGCTCGCTGAGCGAGGGCATCCGCTTCGTGCCCGGGACGTTCGACGACCCGGCGGCGTTCGACCTGCTCACCGAGACCGTCAAGGACCTCGACGAGCAGCGGGGCACGGGCGGCAACCACGCCTTCTACCTCTCGATCCCGCCCGGCTTCTTCGCGACGGTCTGCGAGCAGCTCGAGCGGTGCGGCCTGACGAAGGCCGAGGGCGACAGCTGGCGCCGCGTCATCATCGAGAAGCCCTTCGGCCACGACCTCAAGAGCGCCCAGGAGCTCAACGCCATCGTCGAGGGTGTCTTCCCGCCTGACAGCGTCTTCCGCATCGACCACTACCTCGGCAAGGAGACGGTGCAGAACATCCTGGCCCTGCGCTTCGCCAACGAGATGTACGAGCCGATCTGGAACCGCGGCTACGTGGACCACGTGCAGATCACCATGGCCGAGGACATCGGCATCGGCGGCCGGGCCGGGTACTACGACGGCATCGGCGCGGCCCGGGACGTGATCCAGAACCACCTGCTCCAGCTGCTCGCGCTGACCGCGATGGAGGAGCCGGTGTCGTTCGAGGCCGACTCGCTGCGCGCGGAGAAGGAGAAGGTGCTGTCCGCCGTCACGCTGCCCGCCGACCTGGCGGCCGGCACGGCCCGCGGCCAGTACGCGGCGGGCTGGCAGGGCGGCCTGTCGGTGCGCGGCTACCTGGAAGAGGACGGCATCCCCGCCGATTCCATTACCGATACGTACGCCGCCATCGAGCTGGGCATCGACACCCGGCGGTGGGCCGGGGTGCCGTTCTACCTGCGCGCCGGCAAGCGGCTGCCCAGCCGCATGACGGAGATCGCGCTGATGTTCCAGCGCGCGCCGCATCTGCCGTTCGCCAAGACCGACACCGAGGAGCTCGGCCACAACGCGCTGGTCATCCGGGTCCAGCCGGACGAGGGGGTAACGACCCGGTTCGGCTCCAAGGTGCCGGGGTCGTCGATGGAGGTCCGGGACGTGAACATGGACTTCGCCTACGGCGGGGCGTTCACCGAGTCCAGCCCGGAGGCCTACGAGCGGCTGCTGCTCGACGTGCTGATCGGCGACCCGCCGCTGTTCCCGCGGCAGGAAGAGGTCGAGCTGTCCTGGCGGATCCTGGACCCGATCGAGGAGTTCTGGGCCTCCGCGGGCCAGCCGGAGCAGTACCCGGCAGGCACCGACGGGCCCCCGGGCGGGCACGCGCTGCTGGCCCGCAGCGGCCGCGCCTGGCGCCGGCTGTGACCCCCGGGCCCGCGAGCCGGCCCGCCGGAGCCGCCCCGAGCGCAGGAAGAGACCGCGATGACCATTGACCTGACCGACACCACGACCAGCGCGATCCGCGAGGCGCTGTCCCGGGAGCGCAAGCGGCTCGGCGGCGGGACCACCGGCATGGTGCTCAACCTGATCATCGTGACCGACGAGGCCGGCCAGTACGACGCGATGCGGGCCGCCAACGAGGCGGGCCGCCAGCACCCGTGCCGGATCCTCGGCGTGATCATCCGCCGCCCGGCCGCCCCCTCCCGGCTGGACGCGGAGATCCACACCGGCGAGGCCGGCCCCAGCCAGACCGTGCTGCTGCGGATGTACGGCGACCTCGGGCAGCACGCCGAATCGGTGGTCAGGCCGCTGCTCGCGCCGGACACGCCGGTGCTGGTGTGGTGGCCGGGCGAGGGCCCGGCTACCCCGTCCGCCGACCCGCTGGGCGTGCTGGCGCAGCGGCGGGTCACCGACTCGGCCGAGTCCCCGGCGCCGCGCGACCAGCTGGCCGTGCTGGCCCGCGGCTACCACCAGGGCGACACCGACCTGGCCTGGACCCGGGCCACCTCGTGGCGCTCGCTGCTGGCCGCGACGCTGGACCAGCCGCACGGCACGATCACCGGCGGGCACGTGGCCGCGGAGAAGGAGAACCCCAGCGCGGACCTGATCGCGGCCTGGCTGTCCAGCCGCCTGGGTGTGCCGTTCAGCCGGGACGAGTCCGGCGGCCCCGGGGTCACCGAGGTCCGGTTCGTCACCGCGGAAGGCGACATCGTGCTGGCCCGCGGCGACGGGCGGCTGGCCACGCTGAGCAAGCCGGGCCAGCCGGACCGCCGGGTGGCGCTGCACCGGCGCGAGGCGCCGGAGCTGCTGGCCGAGGAGCTGCGCCGGCTGAACCCGGACGAGGTGTACGGCGAGACGCTGGCCGCGCTGGCCGCCGGGGCGGCCGCCCGGCCGGCTAACGGCGCGGATGCCGGGGCGGCCTCGTGACCGCGCCCGGGGTGCTGATCCACCGGGACGCCGACGAGCTGGCCAAGGCGGTCGCGGCCCGGCTGGTGACCAGGCTGGTCGACGTGGTCGCGAGCCGCGGCCGGGCCTCCCTGGTGCTGACCGGGGGCGGAATCGGCACCCGGGTGCTGGCCGAGCTGGCCGCCGCGCCGGCCAGGGACGCGGTCGACTGGCGGCACACCGAGATCTGGTGGGGGGACGAGCGGTTCCTGCCCACCGGGCATCCGGACCGCAACGAGACCGGGGCGCGGGCCGCGCTGCTCGATCACGTCGACGTGAACCCGGACCTGGTGCACCCGATGCCCGGCCCGGACGGCCCGGACGGGGACGACCCGGAGGCCGCCGCGGCCCGGTACGACGGCTGGCTGCGCGCGGTCACCCCGCCGGAGGATCACGGGCTGGCCCCGGCGTTCGACATCCTGATGCTGGGCATCGGTCCCGAGGGCCACGTGGCGTCGCTGTTCCCGGGGCAGCCCGCGGTGTACGAGGACGACCGGGCGGTGGTGGCGGTGCACGGGTCCCCCAAGCCGCCGCCGGTCCGGCTGACCCTCACCTTCCCGGCCATCCAGGGCGCCAGGGAGGTATGGATCATCGCCTCGGGCGACGACAAGGCCGGGGCGATCCGGCTCGCGCTGTCCGGCGCCGGCAAGGTCCAGGTTCCGGCGGCGGGCGCCCGCGGCCGGCAGCAGACCCTGTTCCTGCTCGACCGTGCCGCCGCGGCCAAGGTGCCGTCCCAGCTCAGCCGCCAGAACTAGGCCGCGCCCCGGCGGGCCCGCGGCGGACCGCGCCCGTATTGCGGCATTCCGGCGATTAGAACACCCTTTGGCCGGGCTAAGATCGCGCCCGTGGCCTCCTTCCCGCCCACGCCGGACGGTTCCGGCCACCTGATCGCCTGCGGCGACGACTCGCTGACGTTGCGGGTGGTCGAGGAGCTCACCGTCCGGTACGGCGAGCAGGTCACGGTGATCATGCCGTCCGCGCGGCGGGACCGCGGGCCGGACATCGCCCGGCTGCCCGGGGTCACCGTCATCGAGCACGCTGAACTCGATGCGCACGCGTTCACCGCGGCCAATGTGCAGTCGGCCCGGGCGCTGGCCCTGCTCCGCCAGGACGACCTCGGCAACTTCCACGCCGCGCTGCGGGCCACCGAGGTCAACCCGGACCTCCGGCTGGTCATGGCGATCTTCAACACCAGCCTGGGCGAGCGGATCAGGACCTTCTTCAGCGACTGCGCGGTGCTGTCCGGCTCGGCCATGGCCGCGCCGTCGTTCGTGGCCTCCGCGCTGGGCGAGCCGGTGCCGGCCCATGTGCGGGTGTCCGGGCGGACCCTGTACGTGGCCCGCCGCGAGGACACCGACCGCGAGCACGTGGTCTGCGGGCTGGCCGTCACGGCCGGGCTCGGGCAGCCCACCAGCCTGCTGCCCCGCGAGGATCACGAGGCCGACCTGGTGCTGGCCGTGGCCGACGGCACGCCGCGGTTCCATCTGCCGCGGCGGCGCCGCCACCCGCTGCGGGCCGTCGGCCGCGGCGCCCGGATGCTGTTCGGCCACAAGGTGGGCGCGCTCTTCGGCCTGCTGCTCGTGGTGCTGCTGGCCGGTTTCTCGCTGCTGCTCGCGTCCGGGCGGTCGGTGGGCAACGCGCTGTACTTCACCTTCCTCGACGCCGCGGGCACGGCGGTGACCAGGGCGGACCTGCCGATCACCGAGAAGGTCGCCCAGTTCCTGCTGACCTTCGACGGGATGGCGTTCCTGCCGCTGGTGACCGCCGCCATCGTGGGCGCCCGGCTGACCGGATCGCTGCGCGGGCCCGACCGGCCGATGTCGGACCACGTCATCGTGGCCGGCCTGGGCAACGTCGGCACCCGGATCGTGGGTCAGCTGCACGACCTCGGCTACGACGTGGTGTGCGTGGACAAGCGTGAGGACGCGGCCGGCATGCCGATGGCCCGCCGGCTCGGCCTGAAGGTGGTCATCGGCGAGACCCACCGGGAGGAGACGCTCCGCGCGGCGGGCATCAGCACCTGCCAGTCGCTGGTCTCGGTGACCGACAGCGACACCGCCAACCTGGAGACCGCGCTGCACGCCCGGGGGCTGAACGAGGATGTGCGGATCGTGCTCCGGCTGTACAACGACGACCTGGCCGAGCGGGTGCAGAAGACGGTCGGCAACACGGTGTCCCGCAGCGTGCCGTACCTGGCCGCGCCGGCCTTCGCCGCCGCCCTGCTCGAGCACCAGGTGCTGCGCACGATGCCGGTCGGGCGGCACGTCCTGCTGCTGGCCGACGTCCAGGTCCACGCCGATGGTGACATGGCCGGCCAGCTCGTCCGCGAGGTCCACCAGGCCGGCGAGGTGCGGGTGATCGCGCTGCGCCGCCGCGGCTCGGCCCGGGTCGACTGGTCCCCGCGGCCGGACTACCGGCTGATACCGCTGGACCGGGTGTACATCATGGCCACCAGGAAGGGCCTGGGCCGGGTGCTGAACCGGAACCGGGCCAGCTCGCCACCGGCTGCAATCGATTGAAACTGGACCTGTTTAGAGATCGATTGCAGAGCCAGGCTGGTACACCTCGGCCGCGGGCGTGATCAGCGGCATGTCCGGACGGCCGGTGCTGCCAGTCGGCCGGGCCCTGTACGACATGAGCCGGGCCCCCGTGTCGCGGGAACGCGTGTGACCCTGGCCACCGGACCATAGCCGCCTAACCACAGCCGCCTAACCACAGTCGCCTAACCACAGTCGCCTCACCACAGGCCTGATCCCGGGATGCCGCCCGGCCCCCGGGATCAGTCCTGCCGGGCCTGGGTAGCGTATGCCCGTGCCTTCCACCCTGATCTCGGCCCGCTTCTGGCGGTCGGTCGTCGCGCTGGTCCTCGCCGCCGCCGCGGCGATCACATCCGGCCTGGCCGGGGACGGCCTGAGCGGCTGGAGCGTCGACGGGCCGGTTACCCAGCAGCTCGTCGCGGCGGGCGGCGCGGTGGTGTTCGGCCTGCTGGCCATGTTCGCCACGATCGGCTTCGCACGCATCGCCAGGGACCTGCTCGAGCCGCGGGCCGGCCAGGCGCACGCGGCGGTAGTCCGTTACACGATCGTGCTGGCGGGCGGGCTCGCCACCGTCATCATCACGCTGGAGCTGTTCCAGGTGCCGGTCAGCAACCTGCTGCTGGGCACCGCGTTCACCGCGGTGCTGATCGGCATCGCGGCCCAGCAGACGCTGGGCAACCTGTTCGCCGGGGTGATGCTGATGCTGGCCCGGCCGTTCAGCGTGGGCGACCAGGTCAGGATGCGGGGCGGCGCGCTCGGCGGCGAGATCCAGGGCACCGTGACCGACATCGGGATCACCTACGTCCGGCTGGACACCACCGAGGGCCCGCTCAGCGTGCCCAACGCCCAGGCCCTGGCCGCCGTGGTGGGCCCGCTGCAGGCGGACGGCCCGCCGGACCCCGGCCCGGCGGCGGGCCCCGCCGCGGCCACGGCGGGCGCCGCGCCTGGGGCGCCCGGGCCGGTTACCGCGGCCGCGGCCACGGCGGCGGCCGTCACCAGCCCGGGCGCGGGGACCGCGCCCCCGGCAGGGACCGCGCCCCCCGCAGGGACCGTGCTCCCCGCAGGATCAGGGCCCCCGCCACCCGGCTCTGGTGACGGCGCAAGCCATGAGGCCAAGCCGTAGTGCGGCGCTCAGTGGTGACTGGCGTTGTACTTATCGATCGCCTCGGCCGGGATACGGCCCCGGTCGCTGACCGTGATGCCGTTGCTCTTGGCCCAGCGGCGGATCTCCGCGCTGTGCCGCCGGTGCGCAGAAGTCCGCCGCTTCGGGCGCGTCGTACCGCGGCCCGACGCCTTGCGCGCCCGCTCCGCGAACTTGCTGAAAAGCTCATCGAACTTCTGGCTGTGCCGCAGGCACAGATCGATCTCGTAATCCCGCCCGTCGAGGCTGAACGCACGCATGATGTGCTCGCCCTCGGGAATCTCTTTTGCGTCATAGTCGCAGGCGAATGTAACCGATACTTTCTTTGCCACTTGATTTCCCCCTTCCCCCGCCGCACGTATATCCCCACGTCACGGCCTGTGTAACGGAGCAAGCCCGCACATTTCTGCGGGCGATGCCAGCGGCCGGCCCGGTGGCTGGCAAGCGCGCAGGAAATGCCCGGCGCGTGCTATTGCCCGCGGACCGGTTCAGGTAAAGGCCACGCCGCGGCGGGGGGCAGAGAATCCGGGCCGGCCATGCAATGCTCGGGGATCAGGTCAGGCAAAGGAACCCGATGAGCCAGGCGGATCGCCATGCGGGCCGTCCGGGCCGCCCGGCGCGCCGTAAGGGTGCGACTCGGGCAGCGGCCCGGTGCTGGCCCCGACGGCCACTGGCGACCGGTAATCCCAGCCGGACGGGGACGGCCCGGCCGGATAGCCCGGGCCCGCCGGGTAATCGGGACTGGCCTCAGGGTCACGGTGGGAGCCGGATTCGGGGCCGGCCCCGAATTCCTGGCCCGCGCCGTATTCCTGGCCCGCGCCGTATTCCTGGCCGGCGCCGTAATCGTGGCCAGCCCGGTAATCCTGCCCGGTCCCGTAATCCTGCCCGGTCCCGTAGTCCTGGCCGGCCCCGTAGTCCTGGCCGGCCCGGTGGCTGCCGGGGCGGTGGCCGCGGCCCGCGGCGGGCGGCTCAGCGGGGGCATCCAGGTAGGCCGGCCGGAGGAAGTCGCCGGTCCTGGTGTACTCCCCGGAGTTGCCGTAGGGCGCCGCGGGCGGCGGGTAGGACGGGCTGGCCGGCGGGACGCCCGGGGCGGGCGGCGGGGCATAGCCCGACGGGCCGGACGGATACGGGCCGGACGGGTAGGGGCTGGCGGGCGCGGGCGCGGCGGCCGGGTAGCCCGCCGCGGGGTAGCCGCTGGCGTCGCCGGGGTAGCCGGCCGCTTCGCTGGCCGCGGGATAGCCGGCTGCGGCGGGCGGGTAACTGGCGGCCGGGCTGGCCGGGCCCGTGCTGGCCGGGCCCGTGCTGGCGGGGGCCGGGCCGGCGGGGTACGGGCCGGCGGGGTACGGGCCGCTGCCGTAGGGATCGGCCGCGGGAGCCGGGGCCTGGTCAGCGTAGGGCGGCGCGGCGGCGCCAGGGTAGTGCGGCAAGCCGGGCCCGGCCGGGCCGCGGGCCACTCCCCCGCCAGCGCTGCCGTACTGCGCCGGGGCAGCCCCCGGGGCGTCCGCGGCGGGCGGGCCCGCCTGAAGCGCGGCGATGAGGCGGGGTACATCGCCCATGGGGAGGCGGAAGCTCCCGGTGCAGGTGCCTCCCTGCCAGATGCTGAGCACCGCGACGCCGGTGTCGGAGTACCAGCTGATCCGCAGGCTCCTGGCCTTGCTCCGGACGTCGAAGAACACTTCACCGAGACGTGGCAGCGGAGCTGGTTCCGTCGTCGACATGGAGCCCATAGTGACGCTGATCTGTCGGACTTGTCTACCGAACTGTCCCTTACCCAGGCAACGGGTGACCAGCCACTCCGCCACGGTGACCAGCGGCGCGGCCCAACGGCCAGCAGCCGGCCGGGCAACGGCGGCCGCCCGGCGCGGCCAAACGGCGGCCGGCCCGGGCCGCCAACGGCCGCCCGTGCCGGGAGGAAAGAAGCGGTGCCTAAGAGGGAGAAGTTTCTGAAGGGTGCCTGCGCGCAGCGCGCACAGATGGCATGATGATGCCTCGGCTCGCCGTTCGAGGTGTTCCGCCGATCCTGCCTTCGCACTTCCTTTGGGGTTCCCGCGTGTGCGGGAACACTGAGGCGATGTAACGCGTTAGATCACCCGACGGGGCGAACGCGCGCAGTGCGAGGCGGGTGGCGTGGCGCAGCGAGCCGGAGCCCTGCCTGAACCAAATGATGAACGCGAATATATAGCTCGTTGAGGAGATCCACCATGTCTGAGGTACGTCGTCAGGCCGCCGTGATGCCCCGGCCGAACTGGGGCTGGCAAGACGACGCCGCGTGCCGCGGTAAGGAAGTGGTTCTCTTCTTCGGCCCGGACGGCGAGCGGCAGCCGGAACGGGACATCCGCGAGCGCAAGGCCAAGGCGCTCTGCGCGTCCTGCCCGGTCCGTACCGAGTGTCTCGGCTACGCGGTGTCACGGCCGGAGAAGTACGGGACCTGGGGCGGGCTGAATGAGGACGAGCGGGCATCGGAGCGCAGGCGCCGGATGCGGCGGGCCAACGCGGCCTGACCGCCACCGCGCGGTTTGCTGGCGCCTGGCCAGCTGGGGTTTGCCCCGGCGGCCAGGCGCTGTCGTACCTTCCTCCAATCGGGGCGCGGCAGGCGGAATAGCCTCCGCGGGCCCGCTGTTGCCGTCTTACGTGACTGACAGCACCGTCTGGTGGACTACGGCTGCTGGCGTCCCTGGTGTCGCCCGGCGCCGTGGCGGAGATGCTGCCCGCCCGAATGTGACGTATGCCGACCCGCTGCTGGTCTCGCGGCGGCACGTCGACTTCCTCCGGATCCGTACCGCGATCCGCTGTACCGGCCGCTAATTCACCTGCCTTCCTGACAGCAGGCTGAGCGGTCCGGCCGTCTGCGCCGCCCTTTCCGGGCTGCGGGCTGCCCGTACGCCGTTCATGCCGCCCGTGCCGCAGCTCGTCCCGGACCCGAAGGGCCCCCTCTTATGACGATCACCAGCACGTCCCCAGCGATCCCGCGGCAGGCGCCGGCCCGGGCCGGCGGCCGCAGCCGCCCGGCCCGCGGCGAAGGCCAGTGGGCGCTCGGCTACCGCGAGCCGCTGAACAAGAACGAGGAGAACAAGAAGAACGACGATGGGCTGAACGTGCGGCAGCGCATCCTCGACATCTATTCCAAGCGCGGCTTCGACTCGATCGACCCCGCTGACCTGCGCGGCCGGTTCCGCTGGTTCGGCCTGTACACCCAGCGCAAGCCCGGGATCAGCGGCGGGAAGACGGCCACGCTCGAGCCGGAGGAACTGGACGACCGCTACTTCATGCTGCGGGTCCGGATCGACGGCGGCCAGCTCGACTACGACCAGCTCGCCACGATCGCCGACATCTCCCGCCGGTACGCGCGCGGGACCGCCGACGTGACCGACCGGCAGAACATCCAGCTGCACTGGATCCAGATCGAGGACGTGCCGGCGATCTGGGAGGCACTGGAGGCGGTCGGGCTGTCCACCATGGAGGCCTGCGGCGACACTCCCCGGGTTATCCTCGGCTGCCCGCTGGCGGGCATCGACGCCACCGAGATCATCGACGCCACCCCGCAGATCCGCAGCACGCACGACTTGTACATCGGCAACCCGGAGTTCTCGAATCTGCCGCGCAAGTTCAAGTCCGCGATCAGCGGCTGCCCGGTCCAGTGCACCCTGCACGAGATCAACGACATCGCGTTCGCCGGGGTGATCGGTCCGGACGGCACGCCCGGGTACGACCTGTGGGTCGGCGGCGGGCTGTCCACCAACCCGATGATCGGCAAGCGGCTCGGCGCGTTCGTCCGCCCGGACCAGGTCGATGCGGTGTGGGCCGGGGTGACCGGGATCTTCCGGGACTACGGCTACCGGCGGCTGCGGCACCGGGCCCGGATCAAGTTCCTCATCGCGGACTGGGGCCCGGAGCGGTTCAGGGAGGTGCTGGAGCGCGACTACCTCGGCTTCCGGCTCGCCGACGGCCCGGCGCCGGAGCCGACCGCCGGCCGGAGCCGGGACCACGTCGGCATCCACCCGCAGAAGGACGGCCTCTTCTTCGTCGGCTTCGCGCCCACCGTGGGCCGGCTGAACGCCGATTCCCTGGCCCTGATCGCGAAGCTGGCCGCCCGGTACGGCAGCGGGCGGGTGCGGACCACCACCGAGCAGAAGATGGTGATCCTCGACGTGCCCGGCGAGCAGACCGCCGCACTGGCCAGCGAACTGGCCGCGGCCGGCCTGCCGGTGACCCCCAGCGTGTTCCGGCGGCAGACCATGGCCTGCACCGGCATCGAGTTCTGCAAGCTCGCCATCGTGGAGACCAAGCACCGTGCCGCGGACCTGATCAGCGAGCTGGAGCGGCGGCTGCCTGACTTCACCGAGCCGGTGACGATCAACGTCAACGGGTGCCCCAACTCGTGCGCCAGGATCCAGACGGCCGATATCGGCCTGAAGGGCATGGTGATTACTCTTCCGGATGGAACACAGACAGAGGGTTACCAGATCCATCTCGGGGGGAGCCTGAACGGGGGGGACGGCACCGACTCCGGTTTCGGCAGGAAGGTCCGGGGGCTGAAGACGACCGCCGCGGATCTGCCGGACTACGTGGAACGAGTGCTCCGCCGCTTCGACTCCGGGCGCCAGCCAGGTGAGCCGTTTGCCGCCTGGGCCGCACGGGCCAGTACTGAGGAGGTCTCATGAGTCACTCGACATTCGCGGCGGAGCGTGCGGTTCCCTTCTACTGCCCGTACTGTGGCGAGGAAGATCTTGAGCCGGAGGAAACCGATGGCAGCTGGCATTGCCGCAGTTGCGTGCGGTCGTTCCGGCTACGCTACGGGGGGACCGGAGGCATCCGGTGAGGCCCGTTCAGACCCGGCCGGGCCGGGTAGATCATGCTGACCCGAAGGAACGACCGCGCCAGGAGGACGGCATCGGTATGGAGAGGCTGGTCACGGAAGCGCAGGACGCCCTGGCCGAGGCACCTGCCGAGGATGTCATCAAGTGGGCGACCGACACCTTCGGTGACCGGATCTGCATCACCTCGTCGATGAGCGACGCTGTGGTCATCCACCTTGCCTCCCGCGTGAAGCCCGGTATCGACGTTGTCTTCCTGGATACCGGCTACCACTTCGCCGAGACCATCGGCACCAGGGACGCGGTCGAAGCCGTCTACCCGGTGAACGTGATCAACGTCACACCGTCCCGCACGGTGGCCGAGCAGGACGCCGAGCTCGGCCCCCGGCTGTACGGCCGTAACCCGGACCTGTGCTGCTACCTGCGCAAGGTCGTGCCCCTCGAGCAGGCCCTGGGCCCGTACGACGCGTGGATCACCGGCGTGCGCCGGGAGGAGACCAGCGCGCGCAGCGACACCAAGGTCGTCGAGTGGAACGAGCGGCGCCAGATGGTCAAGGTCAACCCCATCGTGGGGTGGACCCAGGACCAGGTGGACGCCTACATCGCCGAGCACGGCGTGCTGGTCAACCCGCTGGTCTACGACGGCTACCCGTCCATCGGCTGTGCCACCTGCACGGCCCGGGTGGAGCCGGGCGCGGACCCGCGCAGCGGCCGGTGGACCGGCACGGGCAAGACCGAATGCGGTATCCATCTCTGACCCTTCCGGCTGTCCCGCTCCATCCCGTCCCGCCGTCCCGCCGGCCGCCGCTGGTCGCGGTCGCGCACGGCAGCGCCGACCCGCGTGCCGCGGCGAGTACGCAGGAGCTGATGGGGCTGGTCCGCGGGCTGGCCGGACGGAACGGATGGCCGGAGCCTGATATCCGCACGGCCTTTCTCGGGCACGCCCCGCCGTCGGTCGGGCAGGTGCTCGCGGCGCTGGCCGGGAATGGGGCGGACGGGCGCACGGGGGCCCCGCCGCGGGCCGCGGTCGTGCTGCCGCTGCTGCTGACCGCGGCCTATCACAGCGAGGTGGACCTTCCTGCGCTGCTGGCCGAGGCCGGCCGCGCGCTGCCGGGCCTGGGCATCCACTACGGCGACCCGCTCGGCCCCGACCCGCTGCTGCTGCGCGCGCTCGACCGGCGGATGGCCGAGGCCGGCACGGCGGCCTGGCCCGCGGCGGAGACCTCAGTGGTACTGGCCGCGGCGGGCTCGGCGCGGCCCGAGTCCAACGCGGTCATCGCCGCGCTGGCCCGGCAGTGGCAGGCCGCGCGGGGCTGGCGGGCGGTGATCCCGGCCTACGCGGCCGCCGCCGCCCCGTCCCCCGCCGATGCGGTAGCCACCCTGCGGCGGGCCGGTGCCCGCCGGGTCGTGGTGGCGACCTACCTTCTCGCGCCCGGGTTCTTCGCGGACCGGATCGCGGCGTCGGCCCGGGCGGCCGGGGCGGTCGCGGTGTCGGCGGCGCTCGGCGCCGCGCCGGAAGTGGCCGGGCTGGTGCTGCGCCGCTACGCGACAGCGCTGGGTTTGCCCGCCACGGCGGGCTCTGCCGGGCCGGCTGTGCTAGCCGCCCGCTGCGGGCCGCTTTAGCGGCGCTGCCTGCTGTGCTTGCTGGCTCGCGCCTGACAGCCGTAGCCAATCCTGATAGTGCTAAGGGTGGACCTGATCACCCTGGAGGCGCTGATGAGCCAGGACTCGCTGGTGGGCCAGGCCGGCCCGCATGTCACCCACGAGGTCAGCAACCAGGTGCCGCCGCTGGCGGATTACGACGTGGCCGAGGACCCGGCACTGCTGGCCGCGCTGGAGCGGGACGGCGCCGGCTGGGCCGTCGCCGACGTGCACGAGCTCGGCCGGCGGGCCGGGTCGGCGGACACGCAGGTGCTGGCCCGGCAGGCCAACACGAACCCGCCGGTGCTGCGCACGCACGACGCCCGGGGGAACCGGATCGACGAGGTCGAGTTCCACCCGGCCTGGCACGAGCTGATGACGGTGGCGGTCAGCCATGGCCTGCACGCCGCGCCCTGGGCGGATCCGGTGCCCGGCGCGCACCTGGCCCGGGCGGCCGGGTTCTACGTCTGGTCGCAGGCCGAAGCCGGGCACGGCTGCCCGGTCAGCATGACCTACGCCGCGATGCCCGCGCTGCGCCACGCGCCGGACCTGGCGGCCCGGTTCGGGCCGCTGCTGGCATCCCGCCGGTACGACCCGGGGCTGCGGGTACCGGACGGCAAGGCCGGGCTGATCGCGGGCATGGGCATGACCGAGAAGCAGGGCGGCTCGGACGTGCGCGCGAACACCACCCGCGCGGTGCCGGACGGAGCCGGCGGCTACCTGCTCACCGGGCACAAGTGGTTCTGCTCGGCGCCGATGTCCGACCTGTTCCTGGTGCTGGCCCAGGCCCCGGAGGGGCTGAGCTGCTTCCTGCTGCCCCGGGTGCGGCCGGACGGGACCCGCAACAGCATGCGGATCCAGCGGCTGAAGGACAAGCTCGGCAACCGGTCCAACGCGTCAGCCGAGGTGGAGTACGACGCGGCGGCTGCCTGGCTGGTCGGCGAGCCGGGCCGGGGCGTGCGGACGATCATCGAGATGGTCAGCGCCACCCGTCTTGACTGCGTGCTGGGCAGCGCCGCGATCATGCGCCAGGCCTGCGTCACCGCGGTGCACTACGCGGCGGGCCGCCGGACGTTCGGCGCCCCGCTGATCTCCCATCCGCTGATGGCCTCGGTGCTGGCCGATCTGGCGGCGGAAGCCGAGGCCGCGACCACGCTGGCGATGCGGCTGGCCAGCGCGGCCGACCAGGCCGCCCGCGGCGACGCGGAGCAGGCCGCGCTGCTGCGCATCGCGCTGCCCGCGGCCAAGTTCTGGGTGTGCAAACGGGCCCCGATGGTGGCCGCCGAGGCGCTGGAATGCCTCGGCGGGAACGGCTACGTGGAGGAATCTGACCTGCCGCGGCTGTACCGGGAGGCGCCGCTCAATTCGGTGTGGGAGGGGTCGGGCAACATCACCGCGCTGGACGTGCTGCGCGCGCTGACCCGTTCCCCGGCCGCCGCCGGTGCGCTGCTGGCCGAGGCGGAACTCGCGGCCGGCGCGGACCCGCGGCTGGACGCGGCCATCGCCGCGCTGCGCGGCGCGGTGGCCGGCGCGGCCGCGGCGGCAGCGGCGGCGCCCCCCGGGGCGGCCGGCCCGGGGAACGGCCGCGGGCCAGCCACCGAGTACCAGGCGCGCCGGCTGGCCGGGCTCATCGCGGTGGTGCTGCAGGCCGGCCTGCTGGTCCGGCACGCGCCGGCCGCGGTGGCCAGCGTGTTCTGCGCGTCCCGGCTCGGGCCGCAGGCGGGCGCGGCGGCCGGCGGGCTGGCCGGGCCGGCGCTGCCGTTCGGCACGCTGCCGGACGGCCTTGACCTCCCGCCCGTACTGGACCGTTTCGTCCCCCGCCCGGCGGGCTGAGCCGCCCCGGGCCCGCCGGGCCGACATGCAGCGCCGCCTGCGGTCCTGGGATGGGTGCCGGACCGGCGGGTAATGTCGGAGGGTGATCGTCTGGCCGGGCAGCCCGTATCCGCTCGGCGCGACCTGGGACGGCGCAGGCACCAACTTCGCGCTGTTCTCGGAGGCGGCCACCGGGGTGGAGCTGTGCCTGTCCGGCCCGGCCGGGGACGCGGCGGAAGGCGCCGAGCAGCGGATCGCGCTGACCGAGGTGGACGGCTTCGTCTGGCACTGCTACCTGCCCGGGACCGGCCCCGGCCAGCGGTACGGCTGGCGGGTGCACGGCCCCTACCAGCCCGATCAGGGTCACCGGTGCAACCCGGCCAAGCTGCTGCTCGACCCCTACGGCAAGGCCGTGGACGGGGCGGTGCGCTGGGACGAGGCGCTGTTCTCCTACCAGATGACCGACCCGTCGAAGCTGAACACGGCGGACAGCGCTCCCTGGATGCCACGCAACGTGGTGATCGACCCGTCCTTCGACTGGGGCGGCGACCGGCCACCGCGGATCCCCTACCACGAGACACTGATCTACGAGGCGCACCTGCGGGGGCTGACCATCGCGCACCCGAAGGTGCCCGACGAGCTGCGCGGCACCTACGCCGGGCTGGCCCACCCGGCGATCATCGAGCACCTGGCCCGGCTCGGGGTCACCGCGATCGAGCTGCTGCCGGTCCACCAGTTCGTGGCCGAGCGGTCGCTCGCCCAGCGCGGGCTGACCAACTACTGGGGCTACAACACGATCGGTTTCCTCGCCCCGCACAACGCCTACAGCGCGGCGGCCAGCCCGGAGGGCGTGGTCGCGGAGTTCAAGACGATGGTCGCTGCGCTGCACGAGGCGGGCATCGAGGTCATCCTGGACGTGGTCTACAACCACACCGCCGAGGGTGACCACCGCGGCCCGACGCTGTCCTTCCGTGGCATCGACAACGCCGCCTACTACCGGCTGCGGGGCGACGACCCGCAGTACTACGTGGACTACACCGGATGCGGCAACAGCCTCAACGTCCGGCACCCGCACGCACTGCAGCTGATCATGGACTCGCTGCGGTACTGGATCCTGGACATGCACGTGGACGGGTTCCGTTTCGACCTGGCCGCGGCACTGGCCCGGGAGCTGCACGACGTGGACCGGCTGGCCACCTTCTTCGAGCTGGTCCAGCAGGATCCGGTGGTGTCGCAGGTCAAGCTCATCGCCGAGCCGTGGGACGTGGGTGAGGGCGGTTACCAGGTGGGCAAGTTCCCGCCGCTGTGGACCGAGTGGAACGGCAAGTACCGGGACACGGTCAGGGACCTGTGGCGCGGCCGGGCCGCGGCGCTGCCCGAGTTCGCCTCCCGGCTGACCGGCTCCAGCGACCTGTACGAGGTCAGCGGCCGCCGCCCGGTCGCCTCGGTGAACTTCGTCACCTGCCACGACGGCTTCACCCTGGCCGACCTGGTCAGCTACAGCGACAAGCACAACGACGCCAACGGCGAGCAGGGCCGGGACGGCTCCGACGACAACCGGTCCTGGAACTGCGGCGCCGAGGGCCCGACCGGCGACCAGGCGATCAGCGCGCTGCGGGCCCGGCAGGTACGGAACTTCCTGGTCACGCTGTTCTGCTCGCAGGGCATCCCGATGCTCGCCGCGGGCGACGAGATGGGCCGCACCCAGCAGGGCAACAACAACGCGTACTGCCAGGACAACGAGGTGTCCTGGGTGGACTGGGAGACCGGGGCGCAGCACGCGGACCTGCTGGAGTTCACCTGCCGCCTGGCCGGGCTGCGGCGGCAGCACCCGGTGTTCCGCCGCCGCCGGTTCTTCAGCGGGCAGCCCGCCGGTTCCGGGGCGCCCGCGCCGGGCGGCGGCGAGCAGCGCGACATCGTGTGGCTGACCCCCAGCGGGCAGGAGATGACCAGCAGCGACTGGTCCACCGGCTACGCCCGGTCGATGGCGGTGTTCCTGAACGGCTACGCGATCACCGAGCCGGGGCCTCGTGGCGAGCGGGTCACCGACGACGACTTCCTGCTGCTGGTCAACGCGCACAGCGAGCCGGTCACGTTCCGGATGCCGGGCAGCCGGTTCGCGGCCCGGTGGCAGGTGGTGATCAGCTCGGCCGGCGAGGCCGGCGGCCAGCTGGGCGAGGCCAGCGCGGTCGAGGTCCCCGGGCACGCGATGCTCGTGCTGCGCGGCAGCAGACGGGCCAGGCGCCGGCTGACGGGCACCGGCTGACGGGCCACCGGCCCGCCAGGCCGCTGGCTGACGGGCACCCAGCCCGCCAGGCCGCCGCCCGGCGGGCACCGGCCGGGTCTGGTTGACTGCTGGGCATGGAGCTGATCTTCCCGGCCACCACGCCGCCGCCGCCGATCGGGCCGGTGGCCCCGGGCCGCGCGGGCGTGACCGAACTGGCCCGCCTGTACGCCTACCCGCCGCTGTCCGGCCGGCCCTGGGTCCGCGCCAACATGGTGTCCAGCGCGGACGGCGCGGCCACGGTGGCCGGCCGGTCAACCGGGCTGTCCGGCGAGGGTGACCGGCAGGTGTTCTCCATCCTGCGCAGCCTGGCCGACGTGATCATGGTCGGCGCGGGAACCGCCCGGGCGGAGAAGTACCGGCCGATGACGCCGGACGAGGCCTGGCCGGAGCTGCGGGCGGGCCGGCCGCCGACCACCCCGATCGCGGTGCTCACCCGGCGCCTGGATCTCGACCTGGACAGCCCGCTGCTCACCGGGTCCCCGGACAGCGCCCGGACGATCGTGCTGACCACCGGCGCCGCGCCGGGTACGGCACAGGCGGCGGTGGCCAAGCACGCCGACCTGGTGGTGACCGGCGCTGAGATGATCGACCCGGCCGCCGCGGTGGCCGCGCTGGCCGAGCGCGGCCACCGGCGCATCCTGCTGGAGGGCGGCCCGCACCTGCTCGGCCAGGTGGCCGCGGCGGGCCTGCTGGACGAGCTGTGCCTGACGCTGAGCCCGCTGCTGGCGGGCGGCCAGGCCGGGCGGATCATCGGGTCCGGCGTGATGGGCGGCGAGCACATCCCGCCGGACCGGGCAGGCCTGCGGCTGGCTCACGTGATCGCGGACGACGGCTTCCTGCTGTGCCGGTACGTCCGGCAGTAGGCGCAGTAGGTCAGGCGCCCCGGCGGAGCCGGTCCAGGGCCTCGGCCAGGATCGCGGCGCCGTCGGTGTCGTTGCGCCGCTCCTTCACGTAAGCCAGGTGGGTCTTGTACGGCTCGGCGTGCGGCGGGGCGGGCGGGTTCGCCTGGTCCTGGCCGGCCGGGAAACCGCAGCGCGGGCAGTCCCAGGTGTCCGGAACCGGGGCGTCACTGGCGAAGCTGGGCACGGTCTCGTGCTGGTTGCAGCACCAGAAGGAGACCCGGACCCGCGGCGCAGCCTCGCCACGCTCCGCCTCGCCCATCGGACCCGCGCCTACCCGGCTGCCACGGATGGCGTTGCCACTGCTCACTGCTATCCCTTGCCTTTGCTCACGACCAGCCTGACCCTGCGTCCCGGGCCACTGCATACCGGGCTACTGCCCGCCGTCTTACTTGATCAGCAAGCCAAGTGCGACGATGCACAGGAACCACAGGACCCCGGTGAAGATAGTTATCCGGTCCAGGTTCCGCTCGACCACGGACGACGAGCCCAGGGAAGACGAGACACCGCCGCCGAAAAGGTCGGACAGACCGCCGCCCTTACCTTTGTGCAGCAGGACCAGCAAGATCATCAGCACACTGGTGATGATCAGAACAACCGATACTCCGATTTCCACTGCTGTTTCTCGTCCCTCCGGGCACTGGCGCCAAGCTTACGCAACCACTTCACGGTACCGGCAGATCTTGGCAAATTCGCCGGCATCGAGGCTGGCCCCGCCTACCAGCGCGCCGTCAATATCGGGCTGGGCCATGATGGCCGGCATATTGTCCGCCTTCACCGACCCGCCATACAGGATACGCGCCTTGGCGGCGGCTTCGGCGCCGTGCGCGCCGGTGAGCCGCTCCCGGATCGCGCCGCAGACCTCCTGCGCGTCCTCGGGGCTGGCGACGTGGCCGGTGCCGATGGCCCACACCGGCTCGTAGGCGATGACCAGCCCGGCAATCTGTGCCGCGGTCAGGCCGGCCAGCGAGCCGTCCAGCATGGTCGTGCAGTGGCGGAGATGGCCGTTGGCCTCGCGCACCTCGAGCGGCTCCCCCACGCACACGATCGGGGTCAGCCCGGCCCGCACTGCGGCCTGGGCCTTGGCGCTGACCAGCGCGTCGTCCTCGTGGTGGTACTGGCGCCGCTCGGAGTGCCCGGCCAGCGCGTACCGGCAGCCCAGCTTGGCCAGCATCGGCCCGGACACCTCGCCGGTGTAGGCACCCTTGTCGTGCGGCGAGATGTCCTGCGCGCCGTAGCTGACCGTGAGCTTGTCCGCCTGGACCAGCGTCTGCACGCTGCGCAGCGCGGTGAACGGCGGCAGCACGGCCACCTCGACGGCGTCGAAGTCCTTGCGGCTCAGCGTGAACGCGATCTTCTGGGTGAGCGCGATCGCCTCGAGGTGGTTGTTGTGCAGCTTCCAGTTCCCGGCGACCAGCGGCTTGCGGTCCGGGCCGGCCGCCTTGGTCACGGCTGCCCCCCGGCCGGGCCGGCGGGCCCGGCCACGTCGGCGGGCCCGGCCGCTTCCAGCGCGGCCAGCCCAGGCAGTTCCCTGCCCTCCAGGTACTCCAGGCTGGCCCCGCCGCCGGTGGAGATGTGGGAGAAGCCCGACTCGGCGAAGCCGAGCGCGCGGACCGCGGCGGCGGAATCGCCGCCGCCGACCACGGTCAGGCCGTGGACCCGGCTGATCGCCGCGGCGACGGCCCGGGTGCCGGCCGCGAAGGCCGGGAACTCGAACACGCCGACCGGGCCGTTCCAGAAGACGGTCCTGGCGTCGGCCAGCTTGGCCGCGAACAGCTCACGGGTGGCCGGGCCGATATCCACCCCTTCCCGGTCGGCCGGGAAGCTGGTGACCGGAACCACGGAGTGCTCGGCGTCCGGGGCGAAATCGGCCGCGGCGACCAGGTCCACCGGCAGCACAAGCTCCACCCCGCGCCGCTCGGCTTCCGCCATGACCTCGGCGACCTGCGGGACCTGGTCGGCCTCCAGCAGCGACTTGCCGACCTCGTAACCGCGCGCCTTGAGGAACGTGTAGGCCATGCCGCCGCCGATGAGCAGCCGGTCCGCGGTGTCCAGCAGCGCGCCGATGACCGCCAGCTTGTCCGACGGCTTGGCCCCGCCGAGCACGACCACGTACGGCCGGTCCGGGCCAGCGGTCAGCTTGCGCAGCACGGCCAGCTCGCTGAGCACCAGGTCGCCGGCCGCGTGCGGGAGCAGCGCGGGCAGGTCGTAGACGCTGGCGTGCCTGCGGTGCACCGCGCCGAAGCCGTCGCCCACGTAGCAGTCGCCGAGCGCGGCGAGCTGGCGGGCCAGGCCGGCCCGCTCGGCGTCGTCCTTGCTGGTCTCGGCGGGCTCGAAGCGGACGTTCTCCAGCAGCGCGACCTGCCCGGCGGACAGCCCGGCCACGGTCTGCCCGGCGGACGGCCCGGCCACGTCGGCGGCCAGCGGCACGTGGCTGCCGAGCAGCTCGCCGAGCCGCTGCGCGACCGGCCGCAGCGACGGGCCGCCCGCGGCCCGCTCGGCGAACGAGGCGCCCTTGGGCCGGCCCAGGTGGGCCAGGATCGCGACCCTGGCGCCCCGGCCGGCCAGCTTGCTGATGACCGGGAGGCTGGCCCGGATCCGGCCGTCGTCGGTGATCTGGCTGCCGTCCCGCGGCACGTTCAGGTCGGCGCGCAGCAGCACCGTCCGGCCCGCCACGTCGAGGTCGTCGACGCTCCTCATGACCGGGCGGGCAGGCTGGCGCCGACCAGCGCGGCCAGGTCGGCGAGCCGGCTGGAGTAGCCCCACTCGTTGTCGTACCAGCCGACGATCTTGACCTGGTCGCCGTGCGCCATCGTGAGCAGGGAGTCGAACGTGCACGAGTACGGGGTGCCGACGATGTCGGAGGACACGATCGGGTCGGTGGTGTAGTGCAGGTAGCCCTTGAGCGGGCCCTCCGCGGCGGCCTGGAAGGCCTCGTTGATCTCCGCGATGCCGGCCTCGCGCTCGACCTGGACGACCAGGTCGGTGACCGACCCGTCCATCACCGGGACGCGCATGGACAGCCCGTCCAGCTTGCCCTTGAGCTCGGGCAGGACCAGCGAGGTGGCCTTGGCCGCACCGGTGGTGGTGGGGATGATGTTCTGCGCGGCGGCCCGGGCCCGGCGCAGGTCCTTGTGCGGGAAGTCCAGGATGACCTGGTCGTTGGTGTACGCGTGGATGGTCGTCATGAGGCCGCGGACGATGCCGAAGCTCTCCATCATGACCTTGGCCATCGGCGCGACGCAGTTCGTGGTGCAGGAGGCGTTCGAGATGATGTGGTGCGCGGCCGGGTCGTACTGACTGTCGTTGACGCCCATCACGATCGTGATGTCCTCGCCGCTGGCCGGCGCGGAGATGATGACCTTCCTGGCGCCCCCCTCCAGGTGCTTGCCCGCGTCGGCGGCCTTGGTGAACCGGCCGGTCGACTCGACCACCACATCCACGCCCAGGTCGCCCCAGGGCAGCGCGGCGGGGTCGCGCTCGGCCAGCATCCGGATCGTGTGCGGGCCGGCCGTGATGACGCCGTCGCCGGCCTCGACCGGCAGGTCCAGCGTGCCCAGCAGGGTGTCGTACTTCAGCAGGTGCGCGCATGTGGCCAGGTCGCCCAGGTCGTTCGCGGCGACGATCTCCACGCCCGAGCCGGCCCCGGCCTGCACGGCGCGCCAGAAGTTCCGGCCGATGCGGCCAAATCCGTTGATGCCCACCCGCACGGTCACGGCTGCGTTCTCCTCTTATGTCGGTCATCCGGTATGAGCTCACCCGGCGCCGCGCTGCGCCGCTTGCCCGGCTCCGAACCTACCGGAAACGCCGGCCGGCCCGCGCCGCCGGCAACCGGGGCGCCGCCGGGCCGCCACCGGGCCGCGGCCGGGGCCCCGGGTCAGGGCATGAGCATGTCGGCGGTCAGCCCCGCCTCGGTGGTGGGCACACCCAGCTCGGTGGCCCGCCGGTCGGCCAGCGCCAGCAGCCGCCGGATCCGCCCCGCGATCGCGTCCTTGGTCAGCGGCGGGTCGGCCAGCTGACCGAGCTCCTCCAGGCTGGCCTGGCGGTGCTTGATCCGCAGCTCGCCCGCCACGATCAGGTGCGCCGGGGCCTCCTCGCCGAGGATCTCCAGGGCCCGCTCGACCCGGGCCCCGGCGGCGACCGCGGCCCGCGCGCTGCGCCGCAGGTTGGCGTCGTCGAAGTTGGCCAGCCGGTTGGCGGTGGCCCGCACCTCGCGGCGCATCCGCCGTTCCTCCCAGGCCAGCACGCTGTCGTGGGCGCCGAGCCGGGTCAGCAGGGCGCTGATCGCGTCCCCGTCCTTGACCACCACCCGGTCCACCCCGCGGACCTCGCGGGCCTTGGCGGTGATCTTGAGCCGCCGGGCCGCGCCGACCATGGCCAGCGCCACCTCGGGACCCGGGCAGGTCACCTCGAGGGACATGGACCGGCCCGGCTCGGTGAGCGACCCGTGGGCCAGGAACGCGCCCCGCCAGGCCGACTCGCAGTCGCAGGTAGTGCCGGCCACGACCTGCCGCGGCAGCCCGCGGACCGGCCGCCCGTGGCTGTCCACCAGGCCGGTCTGCCGGGCCAGGCTCTCCCCGTCCTTCTCCACCCGCACCAGGTAGCGGTTGCCCTTGCGGAGACCGCCGGGGGCCAGCACGAGCAGCTCGGCGGCGTGGCCGAAGACCTCGGCCAGGTCCTTGCGCAGCCGCCGGGCCGCGGCGCCGGTGTCCAGCTCCGCCTCGACCACGATCCGCCCGGCGGCCAGGTGCAGCCCGCCGGCGAACCGCAGCAGCGTGGACACCTCGGCCTTGCGGCAGCACGGCTTCAGCACGCTGACCCGGCTGAGCTCATCCTTTACCAGGCTGGTCATCGCCATCGGCGTGTCACTCCCCCTCGAAGATGTGCATGAATGCGCCTGCCAGCCGGAGCGGGTCATGGCGCGGTGACCCGTCCCCCATGGCCAGGTCGGCCAGCACCAGGCGGCCGCCCAGCCGGGCGGCTGCCTTCTCAAGCTCATCAGCCGTGTCCGCCGCGGCCTGGCGGTCGGCCAGCACCACGTCGATCCTCAGCTGCGGTGCGTGATCCGCGAGAACCTCCAGGTGCGCGTGCGGGGAGAAGCCCTCGGTCTCCCCGGCCTGCGGCGCCAGGTTCAGCGCCACCAGCCGGCGGGCCGGGGTCTGGTGCAGCGCCTCGGCGAGCTGCGGGACCATCAGGTGCGGGAGCACGCTGGTGAACCAGGAGCCGGGGCCGAGCACCACCCAATCCGCCGCACGCACGGCTGCTGTTGCCTCGGTGCAGGCAGGCGGGTCCGCCGGCACCAGCGAGATCGACCGTACCCGGCCCCGCGTCGTCGCGCAGGCCACCTGGCCGCGAACGGTGGTGATCTCGTCCGGCCTGCCCTCCTGCGCCCCTTCGACCTCGGCCGCGAGGTCCAGCGGCACGGCCGCCATGGGCAGCACGCGGCCGTGCGCGCCGAGCAGCCGGCCAACCCAGTCCAGGCCCTGCACGGTGTCGCCGAGCAGCTCCCATAGCGCGACGATCAGCACGTTGCCGACCACGTGCCCGCCCAGGTCGGCGTCGCCGGTGAAGCGGTGCTGCACGACCCGGCTCCAGGTGGTGCCCCACGAGTCGTCGCCGCACAGCGCGGCCAGCGCCATCCGCAGGTCGCCGGGCGGCAGCACGCCGAACTCCCGCCGCAGCCGGCCACTGGACCCGCCGTCGTCGGCGACCGTGACCACCGCGGTGAGCTGGCGGGTCACCCGGCGCAGCGCGGACAGCGAGGCGTACAGGCCGTGCCCGCCGCCGAGCGCGACCACCGGCCGGCTGACCGGCCGGCCCGGCAGCCCCGGCAGGCTGGCGGCCGGCCCCGCCGCCCCGTGCGGGGAATCGCTGTGCTCCCGTATCACTGCCCTGCTGTCCCTACTCACGCCCCAGGTCCCGATGCACGACCTGGACGGCCGGCCAGGTGCCGGCCAGCCGCGTGGCGATCTCCTCGGCCATCACCACGCTGCGGTGCTTGCCGCCGGTGCAGCCCACGGCGAGCAGCGCGAAGTGCTTCCCGGCCTGCCCGTACCCGTCCAGCGTTACCCCGACCGCCGCCAGCCACGCGTCGAGGAACGGAGTGGCGCCCGGCTGGCCGAGCACGTAGGCCCGGACCGCCGGATCCTGGCCGGTCAGCGGGGCCAGCTGCTCGACCCAGCGCGGGTTGGGCAGGAACCGGCAGTCGGCGACCATGTCGGCGTCCATCGGCAGCCCGTACTTGAACCCGAACGACACCACGCTGATCCGCAGCGCCACGTCGCCGGGGCTGCCGAACGTGTCCCGCAGCCGGGCCCGCAGCTCGTGCACGTTCAGCTCGGAGCTGTCCAGCACCAGGTCCGCCTCGCCGCGCAGGCCGCGCAGCAGCTCCCGCTCGGCGGCGATGCCGTCCACGATCCGGCCGCCCTCCTGCAGCGGGTGCGGCCGCCGCACGCTGTCGAACCGCCGGACCAGGGTGTCCTCGCTGGCCTCGAGGAAGACCACGTACGGGCGGATGCCCCTGGCCTCCAGCTCGCCCAGGGCCGCCTTCAGGTCGCTGGAGAACGGGCGGCTGCGCACGTCCACCACGGCGGCGATGCGCGGCACCGCGCCCTTGGTCCGGCGGGCCAGGTCCACCATCGTGGGCAGCAGGTCCGGGGGCAGGTTGTCGGCCACGAACCAGTCGAGGTCCTCCAGCGACTTGGCCGCGGTGCTGCGGCCGGCCCCGGACATGCCGGTGATGATGACGATCTCCGGCGGCTCGCTGGTCTCGGTCATGGCGCCCCTTCCCCCGTGGCTCCGGCGCCCGGCGCGAGCGCGCCGAGCACCGCCTGCGCCAGCCGCGGGCCGAAGCCCGGCAGGCCGGCGATCTCCTCCTCGGTCGCGCTGGCGATCTTGCGCACCGAGCCGAAGTGCCGCAGCAGGGCCGCCCGGCGGGCGGGCCCGAGTCCGGGCACGTCGTCCAGCTCGCTGGTGGTCAGCGCGGCGGAGCGCTTCTTCCGGTGGTAGGTGATCGCGAACCGGTGCGCCTCGTCCCTGACCCGCTGCAGCAGGTACAGCCCCTCGCTGGTACGGGGCAGGATAACCGGCGCGTCGTCGCCCGGCAGCCAGACTTCCTCCAGCCGTTTGGCCAGGCCGCAGGCGGCGACGTCGTCAATGCCCAGTTCGTCCAGGGCCCGCTGGGCGGCGGCGACCTGGGCCGGGCCGCCGTCGATGACGACGAGGTTGGGCGGGTAGGCGAACTTGCGCCGGGTCCCGTCCTCGGCGACGGGGCCCGCCGTGCCGGGTTCCTCGCTGTCGCCGAGCACGTCGAGCTCCCCGGTCTCCTCCCGCTCCTCCAGGTAGCGGCGGAACCGCCGGTACACGACCTCGTGCACGGAGGCGACGTCGTCGGTGCCGTCGTAGCCCTTGATGCTGAACCGGCGGTACTCGGACTTGCGGGCCAGGCCGTCCTCGAACACCACCATCGACGCGACCACGTGCGTGCCCTGCAGGTTGGACACGTCGTAGCACTCGATCCGCAGCGGGGCGGCGTCGAGGCCGAGCGCGTCCTGGATCTCCTGCAGCGCCCGGCTGCGGGTGGTGAGGTCGCTGGCCCGGCGGGTCTTGTGCAGGGCCAGCGACTCGGCGGCGTTCCTGGCCACCGTGTCCAGCAGCGTCTTCTTGTCGCCGCGCAGCGGCACCCGCAGGCGCACCGGGCCGCCGCGGCGCCCGGCCAGCCAGGTCTCCACCGCGGCCTGGTCCGGCGGGGCCGCCGGGACCAGGATCTCCCTGGGCACGGCCCGGTCGCCGGCGGTCCTGGCCGCCGCGGCCGGTCCTTCCCGGCCCGGCCCGCCGCGCCGCGACCCGCCGGGCCCGACGCTCTCCGCCGCCGTCTCGCCCTGGTCCGCGGCCGGGTCGTCGCCGTACACCTGGCCGAGGAACTGCTCGATCAGCTCTCCCGGGGTGACGTCCTGGACCTTGTCCAGCACCCAGCCGCGCTGCCCGCGGACCCGGCCGCCGCGCACGTAGAAGATCTGCACGGCCGCCTCGAGCTGGTCCTCGGCCAGCGCGATCACGTCGCAGTCGGTGCCGTCGCCGAGCACCACGGCCTGCTTCTCCAGGGCCCGCTGCAGCGCCTTGATGTCGTCCCGGAGCCGCGCCGCCCGCTCGTACTCCTCGGCCGCGGCCGCTTCCCGCATCAGCCCGTCGAGGCGCCTGATGAACCGGGCCGTCTGGCCGGACATGAAGTCGCAGAACTCCTCGGCCAGCAGCCGGTGCTCGGCCTCGCTGACCCGGCCCACGCACGGGGCGGAGCATTTGCCGATGTAGCCGAGCAGGCACGGGCGGCCGATCTGGCCGGCCCGCTTGAACACCCCGGCCGAGCAGGTCCGCACCGGGAACACCCGGAGCAGCGTGTCGACCGTGTCGCGGATCGCCCAGGCGTGCGAGTACGGGCCGAAGTACCGGGTGCCGCGGCGCTTGGCGCCGCGCATCACCATCACCCGGGGGTACTCCTCGTCGAGCGTGACCGCGAGGTAGGGGTAGCTCTTGTCGTCCCGGTAGCGGACGTTGAACCGCGGGTCGAACTCCTTGATCCAGGAGTACTCCAGCTGGAGCGCCTCGACCTCGGTGCGCACCACGGTCCAGTCCACCGCGGCGGCCGAGCGGAGCATGGTCTGGGTCCGCGGGTGCAGGCCCGCGTAGTCGGCGAAGTAGGAGTTCAGCCGGGACCGCAGGTTCTTCGCCTTGCCGACGTAGATGACCTGCCGGCGGGCATCGCGGAAGCGGTAGACCCCGGGCGACTCGGGGATCGAGCCGGGGGCCGGCCGGTAGGACGCCGGATCTGCCACGCAGCAACTCTATGCGGGCCGGCTGACGGCCGGGCCGCTTGCTTTGGCAGGCTACAGCGATGCTCCTGCTCGCGGCCGTGGCCGCCGTGGCCGCCCTCGCCTGGGTGTACCTGCTGGCCTGCCACGGCGGGTTCTGGCGGACGGACCAGCGGCTGCCACCCGGGCGCGACCCGGCCGCCTGGCCGGCGGTGACCGCGGTGGTGCCGGCCCGCAACGAGGCGGCCATGCTGCCCGCCACCCTTCCCTCCCTGCTGGCGCAGGACTACCCCGGCACGCTGAAGGTGATCCTGGTCGACGACGACTCCGACGACGGCACCGCGCAGGTCGCGGAGAAGCTGGCCGCCGCATCCGGTCAGCCCGGCCAGGATTTGATACGGCTCGTCCCCGCGGGCCGGCGCCCGGACGGCTGGGCGGGCAAGGTGTGGGCCATGGAGTGCGGCCTGGCCGCGGCCGGCCAGCCGGACTACGTGCTGTTCACCGACGCGGATATCAGCTACGCGCCGGGCACGCTGACCGGCCTGGTCCGCGCCGCGGACGGCGGCGGCTACGGCCTCCTCTCGCAGATGGCCCTGCTGCGCACCGAGACCGCCTGGGAGCGGCTGATCGTGCCCGCGTTCGTGTACTTCTTCGCCCAGCTCTATCCGTTCCGCCGGGTCAGCCGGCCCCGGGCGCGCACCGCCGCCGCGGCGGGCGGCTGCATGCTGGTGCGCCGCGAGGACCTGGCCGCGGCCGGCGGCCTGGCCATGATCCGCGGCGCGCGGATCGACGACGTGGCGCTCGGCCGCGTCCTGAAGCGCGCCGGGGCGCGCTGCTGGCTCGGCCTGACCACGGACGTGCACAGCCGGCGGCCGTACCCGTCGCTGGCCGGGCTGTGGGACATGGTGGCCCGCAGCGCGTACACCCAGCTGCGCTACTCGCCGCTGCTGCTGGCCGGCACCCTGGCCGGGCTGGCCTGGCTGTACCTGCTCCCCCCGGCCGCGGCTATCGCGGGCCTGGCCGCCGCCGCGGCCGGCGGCGGCACCGCCGCGCTGGCCACGGCCACCGCGGGCCTGGCCGGCTGGGTGCTGCTGACCGCCAGCTACATGCCCATGCAGCGCCTCTACCGGCTCCCGGCCTGGCGGGCCCTGGCACTCCCCCTCGCCGCCGCCCTGTACGGCGCGATGACGTTCGACTCGGCCCGCCGCCACTGGGCCGGCCGCGGCGGCGAATGGAAAGGCCGCGTTATCTAGCTCGCACGTCCTCGAACGCCTCCGGCGGCGGGCAGGCGCACATCAGGTGGCGGTCGCCGTACGCCTGGTCGATGCGGCGGACCGGCGGCCAGTACTTGGACCGGCGGTCCACCCCGGCCGGGTAGGCCGCCTCCTCCCGGCGGTAAGCCTGCTTCCAGTCGTCGGCGGCCACCATCTCCGCGGTGTGCGGCGCGTTCTTCAGCGGGTTGTCCAGTGGATCCCAGTCGCCCGCGGCGACCTTCCCGATCTCCGCCGAGATGGCGATCATCGCGTCGCAGAACCGGTCCAGCTCGGCCAGATCCTCGCTCTCGGTGGGCTCGACCATCAGCGTGCCGGCCACCGGGAAGGACATCGTCGGCGCGTGGATGCCGAAGTCGATCAGCCGCTTGGCCACGTCCTCCGCGGTGATGCCGGTCTTCGCCGCCGTCGGCCGCAGGTCCAGGATGCACTCGTGGGCGACCAGCCCGCCGCGCCCGGTGTAGAGAACCGGGAAATGCTTGTCCAGCCGGCGGGCCACGTAGTTCGCGGCCAGGATGGCCATCTGGGTGGCGCGGAGCAGCCCGGCCGGGCCCATCATCGCCAGGTACGCCCACGAGATCGGCAGGATCCCGGCCGAGCCGTACGGCGCCGCAGCCACCGGGCCGACCGGCCCGCGGCCGGGCAGGAAGCCGGCCAGGTGGGCGCGGGCCGCGACCGGCCCGACGCCGGGACCGCCGCCGCCGTGCGGGATGCAGAACGTCTTGTGCAGGTTCAGGTGCGACACGTCCGCGCCGAACCGGCCCAGCCGGGCCAGCCCGACCAGCGCGTTCAGGTTCGCCCCGTCCACGTACACCTGCCCGCCGGCCGCGTGCACGGCCGCGCACACCTCACCGACGGTCTCCTCGAACACGCCGTTGGTGGACGGGTAGGTCAGCATGATCGCGGCGACCGTGCCCTCGTGCGCGGCCAGCCGGGCCCGCAGGTCGCCGAGGTCGATGGCGCCGTCCGCGCCGCACTTGACCACCGCCACCCGCAGCCCGGCGAGCACCGCGCTGGCTGCGTTGGTGCCGTGCGCCGACTCCGGGATCAGGCATACGGTCCGCTCCGGCTGCTGCCGGGACCGGTGGTAGGCGCGGATCGCCAGCAGCCCGGCCAGCTCGCCCTGCGACCCGGCGTTGGGCTGCACGGACACCGCGTCGTACCCGGTGATCTCGGCCAGCGCCTGCTCCAGGCTGGTGATCAGCTCGATGTACCCGGCGGCCTGGTCGGCCGGCGCGAACGGGTGCAGCCCGGCGAACTCCGGCCAGGTCACCGGCTCCATCTCGGCGGCCGCGTTGAGCTTCATCGTGCACGAGCCGAGCGGGATCATCGACCGGTCGAGCGCGATGTCGAAGTCGGCCAGCCGCCGCAGGTAGCGCAGCATCGCGGTCTCGCTGCGGTACGCGCGGAATACCGGGTGGGTGAGGAACGCCGAGGAACGCCTCAGCCCCTCCGGCAGGACCAGGGCCGCGCTGTCCCCGTCCCCGTCCGGCAGGGTGATCTCCTCCACCGGGCAGGCGCACAGCGCCGCGGCCACCTCGCGTACCTGCCCGGCCGTCGTCGTCTCGTCGCAGGAGATCTGCACCGCGTCCGGCCCGGCCAGGTGCACGTTGTAGCCCGCGACCCGGGCCCGGCCCACCGCGGCCGCCGCCCCGCCCGGAATCGTGACCCGGACCGTGTCGAAGAACCCGCCGGACGGCACGTCAAGACCCCGCTCGGCCAGCACCGCGGCCAGGCCCGCGGCCCGCCGGTGCACCCGGGTGGCGATGGCGGTCAGCCCGTCCGGGCCGTGGTACGCGGCGTACATCGCGGCCATCACGGCCAGCAGCACCTGCGCCGTGCAGATGTTGCTGGTCGCCTTCTCCCGCCGGATGTGCTGCTCCCTGGCCTGCAGGGCGAGCCGGTAGCCGCGGTGCCCGGCGGCGTCCTGGGACACCCCGACGAGCCGCCCGGGCAGCTGCCGCTTGAGCCCCTCGCGGACCGCGATGTAGCCCGCGTGCGGCCCGCCGTAGCCGAGCGGCACACCGAACCGCTGCGTGGTGCCCACCGCCACGTCCGCGCCGAGCTCGCCGGGCGGCGTGAGCAGGGTCATCGCCAGCAGATCCGCGGCGACCGCGGCCAGCGCGCCCCGGGCCTGCGCCGCGGCGATCAGCGGGGCCAGGTCGCGGACCGCGCCGCTGGCCCCCGGGTAGGGCAGCAGCACGCCGAACAGCTCGCCGTCCGGCTGCGCCGCGATCAGCTCCGCGGTTACCTCCCCCACCACCAGCGAGATGCCCAGCGGCTCGGCCCGGGTTTCCAGCACGGACAGGACCTGCGGCAGGCAGTCCGCGTCGGCCAGGAACACCGAGCCGCGCCCGGTGGCCCGCCGGGCCAGCGTCATCGCCTCGGCCGCCGCGGTGGCCTCGTCCAGCATCGACGCGCCCGCCAGCGGCAGCCCGGTCAGGTCCGCGACCATGGTCTGGAAGTTCAGCAGCGCTTCCAGCCGGCCCTGCGAGATCTCCGGCTGGTACGGCGTGTACGCGGTGTACCAGGCCGGGTTCTCCAGCACGTTGCGGCGGATCACCGCGGGGGTCACGGTGCCGTAGTAGCCGAGCCCGATCATCGGGGTCAGCACGTGGTTCCGGGCGGCGATGCGGCGCAGCTCGGCCAGGGCGTCCTCTTCCGAGAGCGGCCCGGGCAGATCCAGCGGCTCGCCCGCGGCCAGGCCTGGCGGCAGCGCCGCCTGGGTCAGGTCGTCCAGCGAGGCGTAGCCGACGGCGGCCAGCATCGCCTGCGTGCCGTCACCGTCGGGGCCGATGTGCCGCTGCGCGAAATCCATGAGCTCGCCTCCAGGCCACGAAGCCGGGCAGCCGCTCGTGCAGCCGCCTCGCTCCCCCTCTGTCGCCCGCGCCCGGCACCGGACGTGCCCGCCGCGGACTCCACAGCCGCCTGGCCCGTCCGGTCCGTGGTGCCTGAGAGGTTCCGGGGAGGTTGCCCCTTCGGCGCCCCGCCGTCTGCGCGGGGTCTCTCCCGGACGGTTTTATCAGCTTCCCCAAGATTACCCGAGGTCACCTGGCCCGCTCCGCACCCACCGTTAAAACTAAATCTCGTCCCAGCGGAACAAGCGAACCGCAACCAGCGTCAGGACGGCGGCGATGCCCAGCAGCACCACGACCGGCAGCACCGCCGCGCTGGGCCCGTCGCCCCTGGCCATCACGTCCTGCACGCCGGTGACCAGGTAGCGCAGCCGCGAACGATGATCGTGTCCGGCACCGGGACACGTTATCACCCGGTTTACGGGGTTTGCCCCCAGCTCGCCGGGCCTGCGAGCGAGGTAACTGGCGCTGCTCAGCCAGTCCGGCGGGCGCGGCGCCGGGACAGCTCGTCGGAGCGGGCCGCCGGGCCCGGCTCGTCGTCCGCCTCGGCGTGCTCGGCGGGCAGTTCGGCCAGCGTGCCCTCGACCTCCCGCCAGATCCGGCCCAGCGCGATGCCGAACACGCCCTGGCCGCCCGCGAGCAGGTCCACGACCTCGTCCGGGGAGGTGCACTCGTACACGCTGACCCCGTCGCTCATCAGCGTGACCTGGGCCAGGTCGCTCGTGCCCTGGGCGCGCAGGTGCTCCACCGCGGCGCGGATCTGCTGCAGCGAGATGCCGGTGTCGAGCAGCCGCTTGACGACCTTGAGCACGAGGATGTCGCGGAAGCCGTAGAGCCGCTGCGAGCCGGACCCGCTCGCGGGCCGCACGGTGGGCTCGACCAGGCCGGTGCGGGCCCAGTAGTCCAGCTGCCGGTAGGTGATGCCGGCCGCGGCGCAGGCCACCGGCCCGCGGTAGCCGCCGGCCCCGGCCTGGGCGGCCTCGGGCAGCGGCGCCCCGTCGTCGCCGAACAGCAGGCCCTGCTCCTGCGCCTGCCGGGTGATAACGCTGCGCGAACCAGGCTGGTTGTCACCCTTGGTTACAGCCACGCACACACCTCCGGGCCCGGGACGGCACTCCCTGGGTACACGCTCGCACCGTAGGCCGGCGCCGCCAGGGCCGTCAACGACCTGCCACGGCGCGTCGCATCAACAGCGGCCAATCGTGACACACAGTGCTAGTCGCTCGCTGCCTCAAGCGGCCCGTAGCGAGCGGCTAGCACGGCTCAGGTGGCCCGGCCGAAATCTTCTGGGGTGATCGTGTCGAGGAACTCGCGGAATTTCTCGACCTCGTCTTCCTGCTCGTCCGGTATCGCCACGCCGGCCTCGTCGAGGATCTCCTCGCTGGCGAAGATGGTCGCGCCGGTCCGCAGGGCCAGCGCGATCGAGTCCGAGGGGCGGGCGCTGACCTCCTTGCCGTTGGAGAAGATCAGGTCGGCGAAGAAGATGCCGTCCCGCAGCGCGGTGATATTGACCGTGCGCAACTGCACGCCGAAGGACTCGAGCACGTCACGGAACAGGTCATGCGTGAGCGGCCGGGCCGGGACCATGCCGTTCTGGGCAAACGCGATCGCGGTCGCCTCCATCGGGCCGATCCAGATCGGCAAGTACCTTTCCCCCTGCGTCTCCTTGAGCAGGACGATGGGGTTGTTCGTTGGCATCTCGACTCGGACGCCGACGACCTCCATCTGCCTCACGGCGGCTCCGTCCTCGCATGCGCCTGTCGCGCTGTCTCACCCTGGACCCTGCTTGCAGGCACTCCCTCTCTCAACGTACACCGGCCACGGCCGGGCGGACGCCCCCGGTGCCGGGCCGGCTCACGCGCTCGCCCCGCCGTACCGGCGGCCAGGGCGGCCCCCGGCGGCGGCCTGCGGCCCCCCGGCGGCAGGCCAGTTCGCCCCGTCCTGGCTGGTCCCGGCGCTGGTGACGGGCGTTGCGGGCAGGCCGGCCTCGGCCAGCGCGGCCTCGATCAGCGCCCGGTGCAATCGCACGGACAGGTCGGCGATTTCCCTGGCCACCGTGCCCGCGCTGGCCCGGGCGCCAGCGCTGCGCTGGCGCAAGGTGGGCGCGACGACCTGCTCGATGAGCGTGGTCTCGCGCTCCGCGGCGGCCCGGACCCCGCGCAGGTGCCGGGCCTGGACGCCGTACGCGGCCAGCGAGAGCACGGTCCTGGTGATCTCCAGGGCGTCCGGGCCGTACCGTCGCCCGTCCCGGCGGACCAGGCCGAAGTCCTCCAGCTCGGCCAGCTGGTCGTCGGTGATGCCGGCCGCCTCCAGCAGCTCCCGCCGGGTCAGCCCGGGGCGCGGGGCGTCCTGGGCCGCCTGGCCCCCGGCCAAGACGGGACCGGCCGGGCGGCCCGTGCTGGGGGAAACCGTGCTGGGGGAAACCGTGCCGGACGGAACTGTGCTGGACGGAATTGTGCTGGACGGAACTGTGCTGGGGGGCACTGTGCCGGGCGGGCCCGCCGTGGCCGGGGCGGCAGGCGCGGGCGGGGCGGGCACTGGCTCGGCCGGGCCGGGCAGCCGCTCCTTGATCACCCGCAGCGGCAGGTACTGGTCGCGCTGCACGGTGAGGATGTAGCGGAGCCGCTCGACGTCGTCGACGCCGAACTTGCGGTAGCCGGATGGCGCCCGGGCGGGCGCGATCAGGCCGGCCGATTCGAGGAACCTGATCTTCGAGACGCTGATGTCCGGGAACTCGCCGCGGAGCTTGGCGAGCACCTCGCCGATGCCGAGGTAGGGCCGGGCAGGCTGAGCGCTCATCCCCCGACCTGCGCGCCTCCGCCGCCGTACTCTGCCGCCGAGTGCGGGCCGAGCAGGAACATCAGCCGGAACTTGCCCACCTGGACCTCGTCCCCGCCGGTCAGCTCGGTCTCCTCGATCCGCTCCCGGTTCACGTAGGTGCCGTTCAGGCTGCCCACGTCCCGCACGGTGAACCTGCTCCCGTGCCGGTAGAACTCGGCGTGCCGCCGGGACACGGTCACATCGTCGAGGAAGATGTCGCTCTCCGGGTGCCGCCCGGCCGTGGTCAGGTCGCTGTCCAGAAGGAACCGGCTGCCCGCGTTGGGCCCGCGGCGGACCACCAGCAGCGCGGTGTCCGGGGGCAGCGCGGCCAGGGTGGCCGGATCGGCTAGCGGGTCATCGGAGGGTTCGGCCTCGTGCTGGTCGCCGCCCAGCGCGGGGATGATCGAGGTGGTCTCGCTGCCGCGCTCGGCCCCGGCGAACGCCAGTGACGTTCCGCAGTGCGAGCAGAAGCGCGCCCCCGCGGGGTTTGCCCTGCCGCACCCGGTGCAGTAGACACTGGGCATCTCAGTACCGAGCCTCTCCTCCGTCGGCCACGCGACCGGAGCGGGTGCCACGTCGGTCTGGGTGCCTCGTCTCGCGAATTCCGCTGACGGCTTCAACGCTACCTGCGCCGCCGGGCGGGCGTCCAACCGACGCGCACGGACCCGCCAGCCCTGTCGCTCGCTGCCGCCCGGGCGGGCCGCGGACACGCCGCCGCGACCCGGCGCCTCCGCTCGTTTAGGGGCTACCGGGGCGTTGTCGCGACGCCTTCGCCACATGAGGCCGCTCCTCCGGTGCACCGCTGTTGTCAGCGGTGCGACCGATTGTGTCACGCCAGCCGCTTCAGCGACCCACGCTGTCGACGATAGCCGCCCATTCGTCCAGAAGCGCATGGGTGCTGTCCGGGTCCCAGGCCTCGGCCCAAAGGTGCGTGACCGCGTCGGACGGGTCGGGCATGGCCAGCACCCAGGAGCCGTCCGGCTCGATCACCCGCACCCCGTCGGTGGTGTCCACGTCCCGCCCGGCGGCCGCCTCCACCAGCGTCCGCATCACGCTGCCCTTGGCCGCCCACGGGGTGGGCATGGACCGTTTGAGCAGGTGCGCGGCCGGGATCCGGGCGTCGATCTGGCTGAGCGTGAGGCGGGTCCTGGCGACCAGCCCGAGCAGCCGGACGAACGCCGCGATGCCGTCGATGGTCCGGCTGAACTCCGGCACGATGAACCCGCCCCGGCCGTCCGCCGCGAAGATCACGTCGTCGCCCGCCGTGGCCTGGGCCAGCGCGGCCGGGGAGGTGGTCGTCCGCTCCACGGTGACCTTGTGGTACTGGCTGACCTGGTCGGCCACCCGGGTAGTGGTGACCGGCAGCACGACCCGGCCCTTCCGGCGCTCGGCCGCAATCAGGTCGAGCACGACGAGCAGCGCCCGGTCGTCGCTGATCATCCCGCCCTTGTCGTCGACCAGCATGATCCGCTCGCCGACCGGGTCGAACCGGACCCCGAAGTCGGCCCGGGACGAGGCCACCAGGTCGGCCAGCCGCTGCAGCCCGGCCCGGGTCTGGGCCAGCGACTGGGTCGGGGTCCGCTCGTCCAGCTGGTTGTTGACGGTCAGCACGTCCATGCCGATCTGGCCGAGCAGGGCGGGCAGCACCAGCGACACGGTCCCGCCCGCGCAGTCCACCACGACCTTCATCCCGGAGTCGGCCACCCCGGTCATGTCCACGCACTGCAGCAGGTCGTGGGCGTAGTGCTCGCGGACCCGGGGCGGGTAGGTCAGCTCGGCGATCTCGCCGGGGAACGCCCGCCGGTACTCCTGCCGGGAGAACACCCGCTCGATCCGGCGCCGCTGCGCCATGGACACCTCGGCGCCCTGGCTGTCCAGGAACAGGATGTCGATCGACTCCGGGTCGCCCGGGGTGGTGCGCAGCGCGATGCCCGCGCTGCACTCGCCGCGGGCGGTCTCGTACCTGGCCACCGGCAGCGGCTGGGCCTCCAGGTCGGACACGTTGATCGCGCTGGCGGTCAGCGCGCTGTGCACGGCCCGCTTCAGCGCCCGGGCCGCCCGGGACACGTCCCGTGACGTGGTGACGACCGCGCCCTTCTTCAGGGTTGTGGCGTAGGCGCTGGCCAGCCGGACGCACAGCTCCGGCGTGATCTCCACGTTGACCAGCCCGGACACCCCGCGCGGGCCGAACAGGGTGCGCTGCCCGCGGGACTCCCAGATCACGCTGGTGTTGACCACCGCACCGGCCTCGATGGTCTTGAACGGGTAGACCTTGACCCCGGCGGACAGGTACGCCTCCGGCTCGATCAGGCACTCGTCGCCGACTACGGCCCCTTCCTCGATCCGCGCCGAGGCCATCACGTCGGTGTTCTTGCCGATCACGCAGCCGCGCAGGGTGGCACCCTGGCCCACGTAGACATTGTTGTGCACGACCGCGCGGTGCAGGAACGCGCCTTCCTTGACGACCACGTTGTGGCCGATCACGGTGAACTCGCGGAGCTGGGCGCCGGCCTCGATCTTGGCGTACTCGCCGATGCACAGCGGCCCGGACAGGATCGCTTCCGGGTCCAGCTCGCCACCCTCGGCCACCCACAGCCCGGGCGACACCTCGAACCCGGCGATGTCCGCCTCGACCCGGCCGGACAGCACGTCGGCCTGGGCCTTCAGGTAGCTCTCGTGCGTGCCGACGTCCTCCCAGTAGCCGTCGGCGATCCAGCCGAACAGCGGCGCGCCCTGCTTGAGCAGCCGCGGGAACACGTCCGCGGACCAGTCCACGGCCTCGCCGGAGGGCACCTCGGCGAGCACCTCGGGCTCCATCACGTACACGCCGGTATTGACCGTGTCCGAGAACACCTGGCCCCAGGTCGGCTTCTCCAGGAACCGCTGGATGCGCCCTTCGTCGTCGACGATGATGATGCCGAACTCCAGCGGGTTGGGCACCCGGGTCAGGCCCACGGTGACCAGCGCGCCGTTGCGCTTGTGGAACTTCACCATCTCGGTCAGGTTCAGGTCGGTCAGCGCGTCCCCAGAGATGACCAGGAACGGCCCGTCGCGCAGCTCGTCCTCAGCGTTCTTCACGCTGCCCGCGGTGCCGGCCGGCATCTCCTCGGTGGCGTACTGCAGGCTCATCCCCACGTCGTCGCCGTCGCCGAAGTAGTTCCGCACCAGCGAGGCCAGGAAGTGGACGGTGACGACGGTCTCGGTGAAGCCGTGCCGCTTGAGCAGCCGCAGTACGTGCTCCATGATCGGCCGGTTGGCGACCGGCAGCAGCGGCTTGGGCTGGTTCGCGGTCATCGGGCGCAGCCGGGTGCCTTCCCCGCCGGCCATCACAACGGCCTTCACAGCTCGCCGCACTCCCTTCCCCAATGGAACGAGCCCGCCCCGGCCGCGGCCCCGCGCCTTAGCCTTGGCCCGGCGGGGCGCCGCCGCGGGCCAGCCCGGCCTGACCTGGCCTGCCGGCCCGCAGCAGCCGGGCGGTCTGCGTCAGATAGAGCCCGGCGGCGATCCAGTACAGGGCCGTTCCCCAGATCCCCATCGACCAACCGGCGATCCGGGCGATTTCGGCCACCGTGCCCTCGTGCGCACCCAGCAGGAGCAGCGGGAACGCGTACATCAGGCACATAGTGGCGGCCTTGCCCGCGAAACTGACCTGGAGCGGTTCCCAGCCGGCCGACCGCAGCCGGAGCAGGGCCACGCCGAGCACCAGCTCGCGGGCCACCAGCAGGCCGACCAGCCACCACGGGATGATCTCCCTGATGGCCAGCGCGATCAGCGTGGCCACGATGTAGCAGCGGTCCGCGGCCGGGTCCAGCTGCGCGCCGAGCTTGCTGTACTGGTTCAGCGCCCGGGCGATCTTGCCGTCCAGCCAGTCGGTCGCGCCCGCGACGAACAGCAGGAACACCGCCCAGGCGTCGCTGGTGAACGTCCGCGGGCCGGCTACCACGAGCCAGAAGAAGAACGGCACCCCGGCCAGCCGGGCCAGGCTCAGCGCGTTGGGTATGGTCAGCACGCGGGACGGCAGCTCCGGCGGCGCGGCCGGTTCCGTCAGCGGCGGGGTCCCGCCGGGATGCACCGTCAGTTCCTCCTGCCTCGTGGTCGCACCGGGTAAGCCAGCTGGCCCGGCGCTGGTTAGCTCGCCTCCCACAGGGTGGCGATGCCCTGCCCGACGCCGATGCACATGGTGGCCGCGCCGCGGCGGGCACCGCGGCGGCGCATCTCGTGCAGCAGCGCGGTCGTGATCCGGGCGCCGGAGCAGCCCAGCGGGTGGCCGATCGCGATCGCCCCGCCGTTCACGTTGACCGTGGCCGGGTCGAGCTTCAGCTCGGCCAGGACGGCCACCGCCTGCGCCGCGAACGCCTCATTGACCTCGGTCAGCTCCAGGTCGGCGACCTGCCAGCCGGCCCGGTCCAGCACCTTGGTCATGGCCGGCACGGGCCCGATGCCCATGTAGTCCGGGTGCACGCCGGCCGTGCCGGTGCCCGCGTACCTGGCGATCGGCGGCACGCCGGAGGCGGCCAGCGCGCGCTCGGACATCAGCAGCAGGCCGGCCGCGCCGTCGTTCAGCGGTGAGGAGTTGCCGCCGGTCACCGTGCCGTCCTTGCGGAACGCGGGCCTTTTGGCGGCCAGCTCGTCCAGGGTCAGACTAGCGTTGATGCCCTCGTCCGCGGTGACCTCGCCGCGCCCGGTGTCGACCGGGACGGTTTCCTCCGCAAGCAGGCCGGCGGCCTGAGCGGCGGCCGCCTTCTGATGGCTGGCCAGCGCGAACTCGTCCTGCATGAGGCGGGTCACGCCGTACTTGGCGGCCACGTTCTCGGCCGTCTCGCCCAGCGTGACCGGCGGGTACAGCTCTTTCATCGCGGGGCTGACCAGCCGCCAGCCAAGCCGCGTGTCGGCCACCCCGGCGTCCCGCGCCCACGGCTCGGCCGCGCGGGGCAGCACGAACGGCGCCCTGGTCATCGACTCCGAACCGCCCGCCAGGCAGATGTCGGCGTCACCCGCGGCGATCGCGCGAGCCGCGCTGGCGATCGCGTCCAGGCCCGAGCCGCAGAGGCGGTTGACGGTGGCCCCGGGCACGGTCACCGGCAGCCCGGCGAGCAGGACGGCCATCCGGCCGACGTTGCGGTTGTCCTCGCCGGCCTGGTTGGCCGCGCCCCAGTAGACGTCGTCGATGGCCGCTGGGTCCAGCCAGGGGTTCCGGCGCACCAGGGCACTCACGACCCCGGCCGCCAGATGGTCGGGCCGGACCCCGGCGAGCGCGCCCTTGATCCGGCCAATGGGTGTCCGGCAGGCATCTACCGCGAAGACCGCGCTCATCGGTTCCTCCCGCCCCAGGGCCTGTCCAGCCCCGGTCAGCTCTAGGGCTGAGATTACCCGCGCCGGGTCTCGATGAAGGAGGCCAGGGAGGCCAGCGAGGCCAGCGCATCAAGGTTGAGGTCCTCCGCGGCGACGTCCACCCCGTACCGCCGGTGCACCTCGCGCAGGAGCAGCGTCCCGGTCAGCGAGTCCAGCCCGATGCCCGTGCCGAACAGCGGCAGGCCGAAGTCCGCCGTCCGCAGCTCCGGCCGCCCGGCCAGCTCCGCCAGCAGTTCCCGCAGCTCACCGGCCAGCTCTAGGCCGGTCTCTGCGGCCTCCCCGGGCCGCCGGTCAGCCACTGCCGGCCGCCTCACCAGGAGCGGGCGTCTCGCCAGCAGCTTCCCCACCAGCACCAATAGCCCCAGCAGAGTCTGCTGCCGCACCCGCATCGACGGATCGCCGGAACACCGCCCGCTTCTGGCCCGGCTCCCCGGCGGCTCCCGGCTCCCCAGCGGACTCTGCCTCGCTGGCCCGGAAGCCGGCCGCGGCCAGCGCCAGCCGCAGCGGCACGTTCCGCGGGGTCAGAATGGCCGGGATGGCCAGCTCGCGGACCCCGGCCCGGGCCGCGGCCCCGATCAGCCAGGCCAGCAGCGCGTCGATGACACCGCGCCCCATCGCCCGGCACGACATGGCCAGGAGGGTCACCGTCCAGCCGTCCGGCCCGGCCTCGGTCACGCACGTCCCCACCAGCCCGTCGTCCCCGAACCGGTCCCGCAACCGCACCGCCAGCACCCGTGCAGTGTCCCCAGCCGCGCTCTGCACGCCGCCGGCCGCCATCGCCTCAGCTGACCCGGTCGCGGGCCGCGGGCCAGCGGCCTCCCCTGCCTTCGTCGGCCCCATCAGCCTCACGGCGGGACGCGGGTCAGCGACCTCCCCCACCCGCATCGGTCCAGCCGGTCCCGCTGCGTGCCGTGAGCCGGTGGTCTCTCCCGCCCTGATCAGCTCCGCGAACCCGGCCGCGGGCAGGGCACGGGCGGCCGAGTTGAACTGGTGGGTGCGGGCGGACAGTTCGGCCAGCCGGTCAGCATCGGCCACGGCCGCCGGGCCGATCGTGATCTCGGTCTGGCACCAGCGCAGGAATTCCTCCCGGCTGCCGCCGAACTCCCGCTCGGCGGCCTGCCGCCGCTGCCGGTCCAGGTACAGCAGGCTGCGCCGGGCCGCCTCGGCGGTGACCACGGCGGGGCTGAACTCCGGCCACCCCGGCGCGCTCGTCATCTCCTCCGGCGCCAGCACCATGACCTCGGGCCGCGCGAACGACACCTCGGCCCGCTCGTAGGGGTCGTCGTCCACGAACGCGATCGCGTCGGTCCCGATCCCGAGCGTGTCCGCGATCCGGCCGATCGCGTCCGATTTGGCGTCCCAGCCGCATTCCGCGGCCACGAACGCCGCCCCGGTCACCCGGGCCACGTGCTCCGCCGCCGCGGGCGGGTTCCGGCTGGCGATCGCATGCAGGATCCCCCGCCCGGACAGTTCGGCCAGCACCGCCACCATCGCCGGGTCGGCCCCCGGCGGCTCGCCGTCCGCCTCCAGGAACACCCCGTCCAGCAGCGTGTGGTCCACATCCCAGACCACGCACTTCACCACCGCCCGCGCGGCATCCCCGCCCCGCGCGCTAGCCGCCTGGTCGGCGCCACCAGCCCTTTCGCTGGTGCCACCAGCTATCTGGCTGGTGTCACGAACCACTCCGCTGGTGCCGCCGGCGTCACCGGCCCTCCCGGCCGCATTGTTCCCGGGCGAGGTCACGGGAGCTTTTTTTCCATCGTGAGGTGGACGGCCTCGAATCCGAACTTGCGGTAGAGCGCGCGCATGCCGAGGTTCTGGGCGTGGACCTTGCCGGTGAGCTGGGTCAGCCCCGCGGCCAGCGACGCCTCGAGCACGGCGGCCAGCAGCAGTTCGCCGACCGCGCTCCGGTCCGGGATGTCCGCCACCGCCAGCGAGCGGAAGTTCCCGTACTTCGCCCCGGTCAGCGAGTTGGTCCTGGGCGACAGCCAGGCCCAGCCAACGACCTGGGCGGGATCCGCAGCCGGGACGGCGACCAGCGTGACCTCACCCGGCTTGCCCAGCGAGCCGAATACCCGGCGGCGGTGCAGGGCCGGGTCGGTGATCGCCTCCTCGGCGAACGAGATCTTCGCGATGTCGATCTCGAACCCGGCAATCGCGTCCAGGTCGGCCTCGGTGGCGTCCCGGATCGCGTAGCCGGGCGCGGCGGGGCCGGTCATCGCTGCTTCAGCGGCATCGGCCGGAACACCGTGCCGCCGCAGTCCGGGCAGCCGTCCGCCTGCAGGCTGGCGATCTTCGGCCACCGGGCGCCGGGACCGACCGGGTGCACGGCCCGGCAGTTCGCGCACTGGTAGGGCCGGGTGACCGCGGCCCGGTGGTCCGCGGTGTACAGCGGTCCGTCGTAAGCCCCGGTGATGAGCGGCCCGGCGCCCGCCGCCGTGCGCAGGTGGTACAGGTGGCTGGTGCCGGCCAGGACACCGGCACCGACGTACTCGTTGAAGTTGGGCGTCAGCCCGCGCAGCACCAGGCCGAGCCCGGCGATCAGCTGCTGGGTGCGGAGCATGTCGCCGGGCCGCCGGGCGCCGAAGGAGAAGAACACGTGCTGCCCGCCGCCCGGGGCCAGCGCGGCCACCGCCCGGGACAGGAACAGTTCCGCCCCGGCCACCGTATAGGGCGGGTCGGTGCAGGCCACGTCGAAGGCCCCGACCAGGTCAGCGGGCAGCGGCTGCCGCAGGTCATGCCGGACCAGCCGGAGATCGAGCCCACTGTCTGCCGTCTGCGCGGCGATGCAGTCCAGCACGTCCTGGTCGGTGTCCACCACGGTCAGCTGGCGCACCCGCCCGGCCAGGCTGGCCGCCTCATGCCGGGCAGCGAACCGGGCGATGGCCACCGAGACCAGGTCGTCGTCGCCGAGCAGCAGGATCCTCGTGCCGGCCAGCGCCCCCGCTTCGTGCAGGGCCAGCACCCGGCTGATCTTGGTGTCCACCGTGCAGTGCGTCTGGTCGAGCTCCGGCTTGGCCTCCGGCGCGGCCTCCGCCGCCGCGGTCAGCTCAGCGGTCAGCGCGGTGGTGAGCTCCGGGCTGGCCACGCCCCGGCCGCCGCACTCCGGGCAGCGGGCGGTCAGCCCGGGTTGGCCGCCGCCGAATACCTCGCGGCCCGCCTCGGTCAGCCGGACCGGCCGGGACCGGTCGACCACGCCGCGCTTGCGCAGCTCGTTGCAGATCGCGGTAACGATCGGCACGGGCAGCTCGGCCAGCTGGCTGACGGCGCGGACGGCGACCGGCTCGGTGCGGCTGATGGCCAGGATCACGTCCCTGACCCCGGCCGGGCCCTCGGCCAGCCCGGTCGCGGCGGCGACCTCAGCAAGAACAGCGTCGGCGGTGCTAGCGATGGTGATGGTCCCTGGCTCCCAGAAGATTCGGTGCGCGGGCCCGCGGGGCCCGCCCGTGACGGCGGCCCGTCCGCGGGGCCGGCCGGCCGCAGACCGTAGGGTATCCTCCCACATCATGCCAGGCGACAGCGCTGCTCACCGGGCTGCCGACCGGGCCGCCGAGCGGTATGCCGAGCTGCGCCGGGACGAGGCCAGCACCCCCAAGAAGCTGTACGCGGTGGACGGGACCGTGCCGCCCGGCGCGCCGGTCACCGACGTGGCGCAGCTGACCGCTATCGCCACCGCGGCGGTCCGCGCGGGCAACGGCCACGTGCTGGAGACCAGCCACGTCCAGTTCCCCAACGGCGCGGTGACCCTGGTGCTCATCCTGGCCGAGTCGCACCTGAGCCTGCACACCTGGCCGGAAGAGAGCCTGATCGCGATCGACCTGTTCAGCTGCGGCGCGATCGACGGCGAGACCGTAGTGGCCCAGCTGGTCGGCGAGCTCGGCCTGACCGGGGTCCGCGCGCAGCAGGTCGACCGCGGCGCGGCCCGCTGACCGCGGGTGCTCCCCGGTCCACGGCCGCTCGGCGGGCCGGCCTGCCGAGCGGCCGGCCCTACACCGGCACCGACAGGGACAGGCCGAAGCGGGCCTGCGGGTCGGTCCACCAGGACCGCATCGCCAGGCCCGCCGCGGCCAGTTCGGCCTCGACGCCCGCGCGGCGGAACTTGGCCGATATCTCGGTGCGCATTTCCTCACCTGCGGCGAAGCTGACGGTCAGGCCCAGGGCGGGCACCTCGACCTGCTGGTCGTGCACGGACCGGAGCCGCATCTCGATCCATTCCCGGACCGGGTCCCACAGCGCCACGTGCTCGAACTCATCCGGGTCGAACCGGGCGCCGAGGCTGGCGTTCAGCACGGACAGGATGTTCTTGTTGAACGCGGCGGTCACCCCAGCGGCGTCGTCGTACGCCGCGACCAGCACCGCCGGGTCCTTGACCAGGTCGGTGCCGAGCAGCAGCGCGTCGCCATCGGACAGCCGGGACCGGACCGAGGCCAGGAACACGGCCCGCTGCTCCGGCAGCAGGTTGCCGATCGTGCCGCCGAGGAACGCGACCAGCTTCGGCGAGCCGCCCGCGGGCAGGCCGAGCCGCTCCTCGAAGTCCGACACCACCGCGTGCAGCTCCAGGCCCGGGTAGCTGGCCAGCAGCCCGGGCGACGCGGCGACCAGCGCCGCCTCACTCACGTCGACCTGGACGTAGCTGCGCAGCGAGCCGGCCGCGCGCAGCGCGTCGAGCAGCAGCCGGGTCTTGTCGGCTGACCCGGAGCCCAGCTCGGCCAGCGTCGTGGCCCGGCTCTGCGCGGCGATCTCCCCGGCCACCGCGCGCAGGATGGACCGCTCGGCCCGGGTCGGGTAGTACTCGTCCAGCAGGGTGATCTTGTCGAACAGCTCGCTGCCCCGCTCGTCGTAGAACCACTTGGGGGGCAGCACCTTCGGCGTGGCGGTGAGCCCGGCGCGCGCGTCTGCCCGCAGCGAGTCCGCGAGGAACCCGTCGGGCAGCAGGCGCTCGATCCGGATGCCGCTCATCAATGTGACCTCCGTCCGTCGGCGGCGACCAGGCCGGTCCCGGCCGCCTGCGTCAGCGTTTCCGTCGTGCCCGGCCCACCCGGCCAGGTGCCGAGCGGGGTGATCCGCACCCCGGCGGCGGTGGCCTCGAGCAGGCTGCCGTCGGGTATCTCGGCCCAGCCGGGCCCGTCGTCGCCCGGCTCGGAGGCGACCAGCACCTGGCCCGGGCCGGCCCGGTAGCAGAGCGTGTCGCCGGCCGCGGTGGCGGCCACGCTCTCGCCGTCGGTGAGCAGGAAGTTGAACCGGCCGTCCAGCCGCTGCGCGGCCAGGTCGGCCAGCGTGCCGGCGAGCGCGCTGCCCAGCGTGGCGCCGGCCGTCAGCCGGGCCCGGACCAGCGCCCACAGCAGCGCGGAATCAGACCGGGCCGGCAGCGCGATCAGGTCCGCGGGCGGCAGCGCGGCGGCCAGCCCGGCCGCGGCGCCGGGCCAGCCGGACAGCACCCCGTTGTGGCTGAACAGCCAGCGGCCGCTGGCGAACGGCGCGGCCGCGGCCTCGCCCGGCTCGGTGCCGGCCGTGGCGGACCGCACCGCGGCGAGCACCGCCTCGCTGCGGGTGACCCGGGCCAGGTCGGCGAACGACGTATCGGCCCAGACCGGCCCGGCGCGCCGGTAACGGGCCGGCTCCGGGTCGCCGGGGGCGTACCAGCCCACCCCGAAGCCGTCCACGTTCACCGTGCCGTGCCGCTGCCGCCGCGGCGCCCAGGACTGGGTGGCCAGGCCGTGCGGCGGGTCGCTGAGAAGGGACCGCAGCGTGACCGGCGGGCCCAGGTAGGCGAGGTGCCGGCACATCAGGCGGCCTCCCCGGCAGACGCGTCCCGCGCCGTCCGCAGCCCGGCGAAGATCTGCCGCCGGATCGGGTAGTCCCAGTTGCGGAACGTGCTGCGGCAGACCACCGGGTCGACCGAGAACGCGCCGCCGCGCAGCACCTTGTAGTCCGGGCCGAAGAACACCTCGGAGTACTCCTTGTACGGCCAGGCGCTGAACCCCGGGTAGGGCAGGAAGTCACTGGACGTCCATTCCCACACGTCGCCGATCAGCTGCCGGGCCCCGGACGGGGCGGCGCCCGCCGGGTAGGAGCCGGCCGGGGCCGGCTGCAGGTGCCGCTGGCCCAGGTTGGCGCGGTCCGGGGTGGGCTCGCCGTCCCCCCACGGGAACCGCCGGGACCGGCCGGTGGCCGGGTCGTACCGGGCGGCCTTCTCCCATTCGGCCTCGCGGGGCAGGCGGCGGCCGGCCCACCGGGCGTAGGCGTCCGCCTCGTACCAGCACACGTGCACGACCGGCTCGGCGGGCGGCACCGGCTCGGTGACCCCGAACCGGGTGCGCAGCCACTGGCCGCCTTCCCGCCGCCAGAACTGCGGCGCGGTCAGCCCGGCCCGCTGCCGGTGCGCCCAGCCCGCCTCGGTCCAGTACTCCGGGCGGTCGTAGCCGCCGGCCGCGATGAACTCCAGCCAGGCGGCGTTGGTGACCGGCGCGGTGTCGATCCAGAACGGCCGCAGATCGACCACGTGCGCGGGCCGCTCGTTGTCCAGCGCCCACGGCTCGGTGGAGGTGCCCATCGTGAACGGCCCGCCGGGGACCAGCACCTCGGCGGGCAGCGTCAGCACGTCCGCCGGGGCCGGCCCGGGTGGCGGGGCGGACAGCGCGGGCGCGCCCACCCGCAGCTGGTGGGTGGCCAGCATCGTCTCGTCGTGCTGCTGCTCGTGCTGCGCGATCATGCCGTACGCGAAGCCGTCCCTGAGCAGCCGCGCGCCGCGGAACTGCACCCGTTCCAGCACGTCAAGGACCCGGCCGCGGACCTCGTGCGCGTAGGAACGGGCCTCGGCGGGCAGCATCAGCGGCAGCGTGGGCCGCTCGGCCCGGGGGTGCTCGAACGCGTCGTACAGCGAGTCGATCTCCGGGTGCATCGGGTCCCGGCCCGCCACCTCGCGCAGCAGCCAGAGCTCTTCCTGGTTGGCCACGTGCGCCAGGTCCCAGACCAGCGGGGACATCAGCGGCGAGTGCTGGCGGATCAGGTCGTCGTCGGTCACGCAGTCGGTCAGGCCCTGGGTGCGCTGGCGGGCCCGGGTGAGCAGGCCCTCGATCCGGTCCCTCAGCGGCTCGGCCTCGGTCTGGGTCAGGTCGGCGGTCATCGGAGCTCCTCCAGCGTGTCGTCGGCAGGGCCGCGGCCCTCCAGCGTGTCGTCGGCGGGGCACCGGCCCCGCAGCACGTACTCCTCGGCGAAATCGGCAACCTGGCCGCGGATACCGGCGGGCGCGCCGGCCCGGCCGAGCGCCGCGTCGGCGGCCTCGAAACAGGTCCGGGCGGCGCTGGCCAGCACCGGGTCGGCCAGGCCCAGCCGGGCCGCCCGCAGCCACGGCCCGGGCGGGCCGCTGCCGTCCGGGGCCCAGCGCCCGTTCCCGCCTGCACGGTTCCGGCTAGCACGGTTCCGGCCCGCGCCGTCCCGGCCAGTACTGCTCAGGCCAGCACTGCTCAGGCCAGCACTGCTCAGGAGGGCACCGTCCAGGCCCGGGCCTCCCCCGGACTGCCAGACCTCCTCGGCGGCAGCCATCGCCAGCTGGGCCGCGACCGGGTCGTCCACCAGGGCGGAGACCACCGCGGCGGGCACGATCCAGCCGTCGCCCGGCTGGGCGTCGATGAACCGGACCTCCAGGTGGCCCTGCGGCCGGACCGGCGGAAACAAAGTGGACAGGTGGTAGGCCAGGTCGGCCTGAGTGGGCGGGCGCTCCTCGCAGCCGTGGCCGCGAAGCCAGTCACGGAAGGTAAGGCCGGGCGGCGCGGACCAGCCCTGGCCCTCGCCCCGCCGGACGCACATCACCTCGGCGTCCAGCGCGTACTCCGCCCAAGCCGCCCGCGGGTCCCCGGCGCCATCCAGACCCGCGCCGTCAGGCACCGCACCACTGCGGCCTGTGCTCTCCCGGCCCACGCGGCCGGCGCCACCGTGACCCGCGCCACCGGCACCACCGCGGGCCGCGCCGTCACGGCCCACGCGGCCCGCGCCGCTATGCCCCACGCCGTCGGCCGCGCCACCAGCTTCGCCGTGGCCTGGGCCCCGCGGATTCGGCGGCCAGCCGGGCGCTGCCGCTCCCCACCGGCCCTGCCCGGTCCACCCG
>DASVBE010000059.1:0-15226 GCA_036375995.1 Streptosporangiaceae bacterium
GGGCGAGCGCAGGTGCGCCGGCGCTGTTTTCCTGACGAGCGACGCCGGCGCGACGAAGGAGCGCCGAAGGAGGGAGGAGGGAAGGCAGTGCCCCCCAGCGGCCCGGAGCGAGCCAGCAAGCACAGTGCGGCCCGGATGGACAATCCCAGCCTGCTGGACATCCTTCAGCTGGAGCAGATCGAGCAGGACATCTACCGGGCCCGGCTGGTCCTGGCCGAGCAGTACTCGCTGTACGGCGGGCAGGTCGCCGCGCAGGCGCTGCTCGCCGCCGGGCTGACGGTCAGCCGCGAGCGGCTGCCGCACTCGCTGCACGGCTACTTCCTGCGGGCCGGCGACCCGCAGCGGCCCACGGTGTTCCAGGTGTTCAGGGACCGGGATGGCGGCTCGTTCTCGGCCCGCCGGGTGATCGCGATCCAGGGCGGCGAGGTGATCCTCAACATGTCCGCGTCGTTCCACCGGACCGAGCCGGGCGCGCTGGAGCAGGCCGAGCCGATGCCCGCGGCGGGCCGGCCGCAGGACGCGCCGGTGTTCGGGTTCCCCCGGCTGCTGTCGTTCGAGGGCCGGCGGCCCGAGCAGCCGTTCGCCGGGGTGGACTGGCCGACCCGGTTCTGGGCCCGGGTCACGGTGCCGCTGCCGCCCAGCGAGCTGCTGCACGCCTGCGCGCTCACGTACCTGTCCGACATCTCCACCGGCGTACTGCCGTCCGCCGACCGCGGCGTGCTGCCCGGCGCCAGCCTGGACCACTCGGTATGGTTCCATGGGCCCGCCGACATGAACGACTGGACGCTGACCGATTTCCACCCGCAGGTGGCCGGCCGGGGCCGCGGCTGGTACACCGGGTCCATCTTCGGCCCGGACGGCACGCTGGTGGCGAGCCTCGCCCAGGAGACGCTGTTCCGGGCCCGGCGGCGGGCCCCGCGGCCGAACTGGGGCGGCCACCAGCCCGCCGCGGCAACCTAGGGTGTGTCCTGTCGGTCTTGGTCGCAGACCGAAGATCGGCAGGGCGCACTCTGGGCCCGGCACTGAGCAGGAGGGCAGGCAGATGACAGGCACAGACCTCACCGGGCGGCCGATCCTGGTCTTCGGCGGCACCGGCCACCTGGGCCAGGCGGTGGTGGCCCGGTTCGCGGACGGCGGGGCGGCGCTGACCGTGGCCGACGCCCGGCTGCCGGACGACGCCCGGCGGCACCCCGGCGCCACGTACACCGCGGTGGACGTGCTGGACGAGGCGGCCGTCGCGGCCGCCGTCGCGAGCCTGCCCGCTGGCCCGGCCGCGGTGGTCAACCTGGTCGGCGGCTACACCCCGCCGCAGCCGATCCGCGACCTCGACCTGGGCGTGCTGCGCCAGCAGCTCGAGCTGAACCTGGTCTCCGCGGCGGTGGTCACCAAGTACGCGCTGGCCCACCTGGCCGATCAGGGCGGCGGCACGATCGTGCACACCTCCAGCCGGGTCGCCGTCCAGAGCGGGGAGAACGCGTTCGCCTACAGCGCCGGCAAGCTCGGCGTGACCCGGCTGGTGGAAGCCGCGGCCGCGGAGGGCCGGGCGCGCGGGGTGACGGTCAACTGCATCATGCCCAGCATCATCGACACCCCGGTGAACCGGGCCGCGATGCCGGATGCGCCGCACCACAAGTGGCCCAAGCCCGCGGAGATCGCCGCCGTGCTGGCCTTCCTGGTGTCCCCGGACGCGGGCCTGATCTCCGGCGCTGCCATCCCGGTCTACGGCCAGGTCTGAGCGGCCGCCGCGGGCGGCTGCGGATATAGGGAGAATTACCCAATTTAGCCGGCCTTCCTTGCGCCCAGCTGAACGGCATATCTATCTTCCGTAGGTAAGCAGGCAATTCGTCTTTCTGTGCGCCGGCGATGTTCCCGGCCGCTATCAACGGCCTCTTTTCCCGGCTGGTTCAGGTGAAATTTATCACGCCCGGAATCCGGCCTGGGCGTGAACCGGGGCGGTTATTCCGGCCGTGCTGGCGGGCGACCGCACCGGGAAAGTGGTGCGCTAGGGAAGGACGGGAAATGACCCAGCAAACGATGGTGAGCCAGCCGCCCGCGGGCGGGCTGGCGGCCGTCGGCGGAACCGCGCAGGCTGCCGGTATCGGGGTGGCCGGGGCGCTGCTGGCGGTGGCGGTATCGGCCGCGCACGTGGCGGACCAGGACGGCATAACCACGCTGGCCGACCCGGCCTGGATCGGCTGGGGCTACCGGGCGATCGAGGTGGGCGGGCTGCTGACCGCGCTGGCCCTGCTGCTGGCGGTGCCGGCCGGGCGGGCGCTGGCCCGGCTGGGCTGGTCCGCGGCGCTGCTGCTCGGCACGGCGCCCATGCTCGGCTATCTGGCCTCACGCACGATCGGCCTGCCGGGGGACGCCGGCGACGTGGGCAACTGGGGCGACTGGGTGGGCCTGGTGTCGCTGTTCCTTGAGGCGGGTCTGATCGTGCTGAGCGTCAGCATGCTGCTGGCCCTGCGGGCGCAAGCCGCGGCCCGGACGGAGCCAGCCGCCTGACCGGCGGGCCGTCCTGGCGGGGCCGGAGACCACGGAACCCGGGTGCCCACGGCGGGAACCCGGGTTCCTGCGTCTGGCGCAGCGGACTGGTCAGCCGCCCCACACCACGGGCTTCTCGAAGAACGGGGTGACGTCGTTCGTCTTGTGCGGGCCCTCGGTCCAGGTCATCGACTTGATCGAGCCACCGCCCGGGATCAGGTAGGTCAGGCAGGCGGTGTAGGACTTGCCGGCCGTGAACGGCCGGGGAGCCTGCGGGTCGTCGCACCGCTCGAAGTGGCCGAAGAACGTGACCTCGCCCTGCTGCTGGCCACGGTCGTCGATGCCGTTGAGGGCGATGGCCGGGTCGTCGTCGTCGGACGGCGGGTTGCTGCTCAGCGCCTTGATCTTCACCGTCACGTAGTACGGCGTGGACGCCTTCTCCTTGCCGTTGAGCTGGACGTTCCTGAAATCATTGGCGATGCTGCCCTTCTCGATCGACACCACCGTCAGCTGCAGTTTGAACACGTTCTTGCCGGTGTCGCCCGGGTCCCAGCCGACGATCGCCTGCTGGCCCAGGCTCAGGTGGGTGCCGGGCGGGGTCAGCTTGCCGGCGGTGCTGGCCCCGCCGTTGCCAGCTGCGCTGGACGACGGCGCGGCCGGGGTCTGCGGGGCGGAACTGCTGGCTGGCGGGGCGGCGCTGGTGGGCTGGTTCGCGGGGCTGCTGCCCCCGCCGCTGCCGCCGCACGCGGCGAGAACGGGCAGGGCCGTGGCGGTGACGGCCCAGGCTGCCATCCGGCCTGGCTTCATTCGTGACTCTCCTTGACTACGCAGCGTTCTGGGCACACGACGCGCCAGGCGCCCGCTGTGCGATGGCGGACGCCCGTCTTAACGGCCCGCGGCCGAGTCAGGTTCAGCCGGGCGCGCCGGCGAGCCGCAGGTCGCGGCGCTTGCGGTGGTAGATGGGCAATGCCTAGGCAGGAGCCGGGCAAAAGTAGGTATCCGCCGCCGGGAACCTAGGCAATTCGTCCGATTACTGTCGGCCACCACCTCGCCTACGTTCGTCGGGAAGGTTCCGACAACGACGAGGAGGCTGGCTGTGCCGCTCTTCATGGATGTTCACGAGATTGCGGGCGGCGTCGGGATGGACGACGTCGCCAAGGCACACCTGGCCGATCTCCAGACGCAGGGCTCGTACGACGTCCGGTACCTGCGGTACTGGGTCGACGAGAGCGGGGGCCGGGTCTTCTGCCTCGTTGAGGCGCCGTCGGCAGAGGCGGCGGCCAACGTGCACCGTGAGGCTCACGGTCTGGTCGCCGACCACATCTACCGGGTTCAGGAAGGGTCATAGGAGGATCACATGAACAGGGTTCGCATTCTGCGGATTGGCGGCGGGGTGGCCGCGGCCGCCCTGGCGGGGGCCATGTGGATGAGCCCCGCGTGGGGGTCAGCCAGCCGGCTGCCGGACAGCATGACGGCCAGGGCCCACCCGGCCGCGGCCAGCATGCCGGACATGGCGACCAGCCACGCGTCGCCGCTCACCCGGAAGCTCGCGGCGGCCCGGCTGGCGAGCGCCAAGTACGCCACCAACCTGAGGCTGGCCAAGAAGAACGGCTACATGCAGATCACGCCGGTCATGACGGACATGGGCGTGCATTTCCTGAACCCGAAGATCTCCGGCTTCAGCGTTACCAAGCCGCAGATCCTGGTTTATGAGAAGCACGGGAATTCGTTCCAGCTGGGTGCGCTCGAGTGGGTTTTCCCGTCGAAGCCCAAGACCCCGCCGCTGCCGGGCGCCAGGTTCGGCACGTTCCCCGCCGCGTGCCATTACGCGGACGGGAACTTCATTCCCAAGGCGAGCCAGTCCGACTGCCCGAAGACGGAGCCGAAGACCGGGGCCAAGTTCACCTTCTGGCACCCGCTCCTGATCACGATGCACGTCTGGATCTGGTATCCCAACCCGGCTGGTCTCTACAACAGCACCAACCCGCTGGTCGCCCCCTTCAACAAGGGCTGACACAGCACCACAGACCGGGAGGGCGGCCACGCGGCCGCCCGCCCGATCCACTGCCCGGTGACGGATCAGGCTCCCTGTCCGGGCGGACGCCGGTCCCGGCTGGCCTGAGCTGATCCAGGCCACCGGGACCGGCCATTTTCCGTGCGACGATGGTGCGATGGCGGTGACCGCGCGGCGGGACGGTTCTGACCCGTCACCGCGCGACGCCGGCCCGCCCCGCCGGGGCCGTCCCCGGGACGCCGGCGCCGGGGACCGGATCACGGCCGCGGCCATCGAGGCGTTTACCACCGGCGGCTGGCGGTCGTTCTCGTTCGAGGCCGTGGCCAGGGAGGCCGGCGTCGGCAAGAGCACCCTGTACCTGCGCTACCGGGACAAGGAAGAGCTGATCAGGGACGTGCTCGGGTCGCTGAACGCGGCTTTCCCGGTGCCGGACACCGGCGACGTGCGCGCCGACCTGAGCGCGCTGGCCACCGCGTACGCGGACGAGCTCGACGGGCCGCGGGGCCGGTTCCGGATGCGGGTGATGACCGAGAGCAGGCTGAACGACGACTTCCGCGCGATCGCGGCGGCCGCTTCGGAGAGCGTCGTCGCGGCCGCGCACGAGGTGGTCCGGCGGGGCAAGCGGCGCGGCCAGCTGCCCGCCCGCACGTCCGCCGCGGTGCTGCTGGACTCGCTGTTCGGCGGGCTGCTGCACCACCTGCTGTCGTCCCCGGGGCCGGCCGGCCAGCTCTACCAGACCCCGGCGGGCCGCAAGTTCGTCCGCGACCTGGTGGACAGCGTGCTGCGCGCGGCTCAGGCCGGCCCGGCGTGACCGGCCCGGCGTGACCGGCCCGCCGGGGTCGGTGTGCACCGTCCAGCTCGCGCTGGCGTCATCCCAGTCCGCACGGGTCACCCGGGTGCCGAACGTGATGTCCCGGCGCAGATCGAACCGGTCGGCGACGTGATTGACGTAGCGCAGGATCTCCGGCTGGGTGGGGTACTTCTCGGTCCACTGCCACTCCTGCTCTAGCTCGGGGAGAACGAGTAGGAGTAGGACATGCTCGGCACGTCGCAGCGGGCCCCGGGATAGCGGTTCCAGAACCAGGTCCCGCCGACGCCGTCAGCGGCCTCGATGACCCGGGCCGAAAGGCCCGACTCCCGCAGCCGGGACAGCTGGTACAGGCCGGCGATGCCGGCCCCCACGATGATCGCGTCGTACGTCCGGGGCTCGGGCATCGGATCCTCCCGCTGTTAGCCGCTGAGCTGCTCGGCGACGTAGTCCAGGCCCGCCGCGGAACCCGGCAGCACGCCCACCATGCTGAAGAAGCCGTGCATCTGCCCGGGGAACCGGCGCGACTGGGTGGGCACGCCCGCGCCGCGCAGCCGGTCCGCGTAGGCCTCGCCCTCGGCCCGGAGCACGTCGTGCTCGGCGGTGAGCACCACGGCCGGCGCGAGACCGGCCAGGTCGGCGTCGGCGGCCTGCAGCGGCGAGGCGTCCGGGTTGCGGCGGCTGGCCGGGTCGGGCGCGTAGTGGTCCCAGAACCAGACCATCGACTCGCGGGTCAGCAGCAGCTGGTTCTCCGGATCGGTGTAGGTGTCGTTGTCCAGGTCGGCGTCTGTGACCGGGTAGATGAGCACCTGGCGGGCCAGCTGCGGGCCGCCCTCCCGGCGGGCCCGCTGGGCCATGACAGCGGACAGGTTGCCGCCCGCGCTGTCGCCCATCACGATCAGCGGCACCTCGCCGCCCGCGATCTCGCCCATATTCGCGGCGGCCCACTGCAGCGCGGCCCACGAGTCCTGCGCCGCGGCCGGGTAGCGGTGCTCGGGTGCCTTGCGGTAGTTGACCAGCACGACCGTGGCGCCGAGCCGGTTGGCCAGCTGCCGGCCGAGGTTGTCGTACTCGTCGATGTTGCCGATCACCCAGCCGCCGCCGTGGTAGTACACCACCAGCGACCCCACCGGGCCCTCCGGCACCAGCACCCGGACGTCGAACTCGCCGCCATCCGGGCCGGCCAGCGTGTGGTCGGTGGAGCTGGCCACCCCGGGACCCGGCCCGTACAGTTCGCGCAGCAGCGCGCCCACCGCGCGGGCCTCGTCCGGGGTCATCTCGTGCAGCGGCTTCAGCCCCTCTTCTGCCAGCTGGGCCAGGAATCCTGCGGTTGCCTCGTCGATCGCCATCGGTCGCCTCCGCTCGTCGCGGCCCAGGGCGGCACCGCCCGCAGCCGGGAAAGCTGCCGCTTCCCGGACGCTACTACGGACGATTATCGTCTGCAATAGTGCGAAATCGGGCCCTGGCGGAAGGTAGTGCCGATGCTGCGTACCGCGTTTACCGACCTGCTCGGCGTCGATCTGCCGATCGCCGGCTTCAACCGGTCGCCGGCCGTGGTCGCCGCCGTCTGCAACGCCGGCGGGCTGGGTGTGCTGGCCGCGTCCGGTTACCGGCCGGACGAGCTCGACGCCCAGCTGACCTGGATCGAGGAGCAGACCGGCGGCCGCCCGTACGGCGTGGACCTGCTCATCCCGGAGAAGTTCGCGGCCGGTGACCCCGGCAACCTGGTGGCCAGCCTGCGCGCGCAGATCCCGGACGAGCACCTGGCCTTCGTCCGCGGCCTGCTCGACAGGTACGGCGTGCCGCCCCGGCCGGCCCCGCCCGGCCGGCCCGCTTCCGGGGACCGGGCCGAGGAGTTCTGGGCCAGCGTCAGCCCGGCCGGCGCCCAGGCGCTGCTCGACGCCGCGTTCAGCCACCGGATCGCGCTGATCGCCAGCGCCCTCGGCACCCCGCCGCCGGACCTGGCCGAACGCGGCCACGCCGCCGGGGTCGTGGTCGCCGCGCTGGTGGGCGCGCCCAAGCACGCCGAGCGCCAGCTGGCCGCCGGGGTGGACCTGCTGATCGCGCAGGGCACCGAGGCGGGCGGCCACACCGGCACGATCGCCACCATGGTGCTGACCCCGGAGGTCGTGGCACTGGCCGGCGGCAGGCCGGTGCTGGCCGCGGGCGGCATCGCGTCCGGCGCGCAGATGGCCGCCGCGCTGGCCCTCGGCGCGGCCGGGGTGTGGTGCGGCTCGGTCTGGCTGTCCAGCCACGAGGACGTCGCCAACCAGGCCATCAAGGCCAAGTTCCTGGCCGCCACCAGCGCCGACACGGTCCGCTCGCGGGCCCGCACCGGCAAGCCCGCGCGCCAGCTGCGCAGCGCCTGGTTCGACGAGTGGGAGCGGGCCGGCAGCCCGGACCCGCTGCCGCTGCCGCTGCAGCCGATGCTGGTCAGCGACGCGTGGTCGCGCATCGACGCGGCCGCCGACACCGGGCACGAGGGCGCGCTGGCGCTGCAGTCGTTCTTCGTCGGCCAGGTCGTCGGCTCGTTCCGCGAGCTCCGCCCGGCCGCCGAGATCACCCGCCAGCTGGCCGCCGACTGCGAGCAGCGCATCGCCGACCTGGCCCGGCTGACCCAGCCCGGCTAGCCCGCCGCGCCAGCCCCCTGCCTGGCCGCGCCAGCCCCGTGCCTGGCCGGGCCGGCCCCTTGCCTGGCCGGGCCGGCCGGGCGCACGATGCCAGCATGTTCGCTATGCCGCGGCGCGCCGCCGCTCTCACCGCATCGGCCGTGGCCCTGGTGGCTGCGGCGGTGATCCCGCTGGCCGGGTCCGCGGCCAGCGCCACGCCCCACAATGCCCCGCCGCACCGCGTGCTCGGCGTGACCACGCTCACCAACTTCCGGGTCGTGCTCACCGCCACCCAGGCCAGCCACACCAGCGGACCCTCCGCCACCGTCACCGCGGCCGGCTACCGGCACACCGCGCACGGCTGGCGGCTGATCTCGGTGCAGCGGATCGGCCGGCGCGGCGGCTGGTCCTGGTTCGCCACCGAGGTGTGCAGCCTGCGCACCGCGCAGTTCAGGCCGCAGCCGAGCACCGCCACGCCCGCCGACTCGATCACGGTCAAGCTGCTGTGGGGGCCGGCGATCGGCTGCCTCGGCCCGTACACGCGGACATGGAAACCCTGACCGAGCCGGACTGACCTCGGGCTTACCTGATTGAAACGGTCGTTCTGGGTAGGAGGCATTCCCCTGCCGGGCCGATAGTGGACCCGGCGCCCTGGAGGAACGCCCCATGAGCAGCGGTTTCCACGATGGCGACGACCCTGGCTCCAGCTCGTTCGACGAGTTCCTGGCGCGTGCGTACGGCGCGGCGGGCGGCTTCCGGCCGCCGGCCCGCCAGCTTGACATCACCGGCCTGATGAGCGAGACGGCCCGGAATCTGCTGGGCACGGCCGCCGGCCTGGCCGCGGAGCGGGGCAGCGCCGACGTGGACACCCAGCACCTGCTCTGGGCGGCGGCCGTGGACGAGTCGACCCGGCCGCTGCTGGCCCGGGCCGGGGGCGACCCCGCCAGGATTGCCGCGGACATCGAAGACGCGGAGCCGCAGGGCCCGCCCAGCCGCGGGCCGGTCTCGCTGACCTTCGCCGCGAAGCGGACGGTGGTCGACGCGCACCAGATCTCCCGGATGCTCGGCGCCACCTCCATCGGCCCCGAGCATCTGCTGCTGGCCCTGGCCGCCAGCCCGGAGACGGCCGCCGGGCGGTGGCTGTCCGCGGCCCGGGTCACCCCGGAAGGCCTGAAGGCCGCCGTGGCGGGCGAGCAGGCCAGGCCCGGCCAGCCCGCTCTGCCCAGCCGGGCCGGCGGCAGCCCCGGCGCGGGCCCGGGCCGCACCGCTACCCCCATGCTCGACGAACTGGGCCGTGACCTGACCGCGCTGGCCAGGGACGGGCGGATCGACCCGGTGATCGGCCGGGACGACGAGATCGGGCAGACCGTCGAGGTGCTGTCCCGCCGGGGCAAGAACAACGCGGTGCTGATCGGCGAGGCCGGGGTGGGCAAGACCGCGATCGTCGAGGGCATCGCCCAGCGGATCGCCGGCGGCGACGTACCGCGGACCCTGGCCGGCCGCCGGGTGATCCAGCTCGAGCTGTCCGGCGTGGTGGCCGGCACCCGCTACCGCGGCGACTTCGAGGAACGGCTGAAACGGGTCATCGATGAGATCCGCGACCACCAGGACGAGCTGATCGTGTTCATCGACGAACTGCACACCGTGACCGGGGCCGGGAGCAGCAGCGGCGAGGGCGGGATAGACGCGGGCAGCATGCTCAAGCCCGCGCTGGCCCGCGGCGAGCTGCACATCATCGGCGCGACCACGCTGGACGAGTACCGCAAGAACATCGAGAAGGACGCGGCGCTGGCCCGGCGGTTCCAGCCGGTCCTGGTGCCCGAGCCAGCCCCGGAGGAGGCGATCGCCATCCTGCGCGGGCTCGGTGCCCGCTATGCGGCCCACCACCAGGTCCGCTACACCGACGGGGCGCTGGTCGCCGCGGTCGAGCTGTCCGGCCGGTACATCACCGGCCGGTACCTGCCGGACAAGGCCATCGACCTGATCGACCAGGCCGCCGCCCGGGTCCGGCTGAACGGCCAGCCCGCCATGACCGAGGTCACCGTCAGCGACATCGCCGAGGTGGTCTCCCGGGCCACGGGCATCCCGGTCCGGGACCTCACCGAGGAGGAGAAGGACCGGCTGCTGCGCCTGGAGGAGGACCTGCACGAGCGGGTGATCGGCCAGGACGAAGCGGTCTCGGCGGTGGCCGAGGCGATCCGCCGGTCCCGCGCCGGGCTCGGCGACCCGCACCGTCCGGTGGGCAGCTTCCTGTTCCTCGGCCCGACCGGGGTCGGCAAGACCGAGCTGGCCCGCGCCCTGGCCGGGGCCCTGTTCGGCGCGGACAACCGGATGGTCCGGCTGGACATGAGCGAGTACGCCGAGCGGCACACGGTCAGCAGGCTGGTCGGCGCCCCGCCCGGCTACGTGGGCTACGAGGAGGCCGGGCAGCTCACCGAGGCCGTGCGGCGGCGGCCGTACTCGGTCGTGCTGCTGGACGAGATCGAGAAGGCGCACCCGGACGTGTTCAACATCCTGCTCCAGGTGCTCGACGACGGGCGGCTCACCGACAGCCAGGGCCGGACCGTCGACTTCAGCAACACGGTGCTGATCATGACCAGCAACCTGGGCTCCGACCTGATCAGCCGGCGCGGCGGCGCGCTCGGCTTCGCCGTGCCGTCGGCCAGCGAGGCGGCCAGCCAGCAGGACGAGCGGCACGCCCGCCTGATGCGGCGGCTGCGCGAATCCTTCCGGCCCGAGTTCCTGAACCGGATCGACGAGATCGTGACGTTCCGCCAGCTCGGGCAGGCCGAGCTGCGGCAGATCACCGGGCTGCTGCTGGCGGAGACCCGGCGGCGGCTGCACGCCCTGGGCGTCGCCGTGCAGTTCACCGGCCCGGCCGTGGACTGGATCGCCGGGCACGGGTTCGAGCCCGAGTTCGGCGCCCGGCCGATGCGCCGGGTCATCCAGCGCGAGGTGGACAACCAGCTGTCCCGGCTGCTGCTGGACGGCCAGCTCACGGCCGGCCAGCAGGTCACCGTCGGCGTGCGGGACGGCCAGCTGACGTTCACCGCCGGCCGCTCCCGCCCCCGGTCCCGCTCCCGCTCCCGCCCCCGGTCCAGCTCCAGCTCCCGCCCCGGCCCGGAGCCGGTGGGCGCTCAGAACCTGTAGAAGTGCTGCCGCAGCTCGAAGGCGGTGTCCTCAGCGGCAAACGTCTCCGCCTCCGACCGCCGCACCGCCAGGTAGCAGCGGCCCAGCAGGTCACCCAGGCTGCCCAGGAGAAGCTCGTCCTTCTCCAGCTCGTCCAGGGCGGCGCCCATGCTGGACGGCAGCGGCCGCACCTTGCTGCGCTCGAGTTCCCCGGCAGACATCCGGGCCGGGTCGTGCTCGGCCGGCGCGCCCGGGTCGAGTTCCCTGGCCACCCCGTCCACCCCGGCCGCGATCAGCGCGCCCAGCGCCAGGTACGGGTTCGAGCTCGCGTCGCAGGACTTGAACTCGATGTTGTAGCTCTGCTCCTCGCGCCGGTAGAACGGCGAGGCCACCCGCAGCGCGGCTTCCTTGTTGTCGAACCCCCAGGCCGTGGTGGCCGACGCCCAGGCGCTCGGCTGCAGCCGCCGGTAGGAGTTCCAGCTCGGCGCGGTCAGCGCGACCAGCGCGGGCAGGTGATCGGCCACCCCGGCGATGAACTGCCGTCCGAGGAGCGACATCCCCCGGTCCGCGTCCGGGTCGTACAGCAGGTTCCGCTCCCCGTCCAGATCCCACAGGCTGAAATGCACGTGCGCGCCGCTGCCGATCGCGTCCGGGTACGGCTTCGGCGCGAACGAGGCGTAAAGCCCGTGCTGCAGGGCCACCCCGCGGACCGTATCCCGGAACTTCATCTGCTGGTCGGCGGCGCCCAGCGCGTCGGTGTACCGGACCGCGATCTCCCGCTGGCCCGGGCCGTACTCGTTGATCGCCTGCTCGACCGTGATGCCCTGCGCCTCCAGCGCGTCGACCGTGTCGATCGTGATCTGGTCGGCCAGGTCGTGCCCGATCGAGCTGTACACCGGCGCGTGCCCGGGTGCGTCGAAGGGCTCGAAGCGGCCGTCCTCGGTGGCCCGGGCCAGGTAGTACTCGTTCTCGAACGAGGCCTGCACGGTGATGCCCGCCGCCGCGGCGCGGGCGATCATGTCCTTCAGGTAGGACCGCGGGCAGGCCCCCCAGTTGCGCCGGTCGTGCCCCAGCTGGTCGCACAGCACGCTGGCGCTGCCCGGCGACCAGGGCAGCACGCTGAACGTGGCCGGATCAGGGACCAGCCGGATCTCGCCGACCGGCTCCATCCCGTCGATATGCACGACCTGCTCCAGCAGGCTGATCGACATCTGCGCCCTGGTCAGCCCGACGCCCTCGGTCAGCTTGTGGGCGAGCTGGGAAACGTGCACCGCCTTGGCCCGGGCGACCCCGCTGACGTCGCAGTAGCCGAAGCGCACGAGCTTGACACCGGCCCGGCGGGCGGCCGCCAGCACCTCACGCTGGTCCATGACAGTTCCTTCCCGGTTCGTTCAGTGCTCTAGAGCATCACGTCGCCGCCGTTGGGCCCCAGCGTCTGGCCGGCGTAGTAGTCGCCGTCCGACGACGCCAGCAGCACAGCGGTCGGGGTCACCTCGGCGACCGTGCCGAACCGGCGCATCGGCAGCTCAGCAAGCTTGGCACTGCGCCACTCCTCGGTCTCGCCGTCCAGCAGCGGAGTCTGGATGGGGCCCGGGGCGATCGCGTTGACCAGCACGCCGCGGTGCGAGACCTCCCGGGCCAGCGCCTTGGTCAGCCCGATCACCCCGGCCTTGCTGGCCGAGTAGTGCACCGCCTCGATCCCGCCGATCTGGCCGAGCTGGGACGCGATGTTGATGATCCGGCCCCAGCCCTGCGCGAGCATCGGGCCGATGAGCACCCGCGTGCACAGGAACACCGCCCGCAGGTTGACGTTCAGCACCCGGTCCCAGTCCGCCACCGGCATGTCCTCGAGCAGCGACTGGGTGAAGATCCCCGCGTTGTTGACCAGGATGTCCACCGTGCCCAGGCCGGCCTGCACCTGCCCGGCCATGGACCTCGTGGCCGCCTCGTCGCTGACGTCGCAGCGGACGAACAGCCCGCGGCGCCCCGCGGCCTCGATCTCGGCCAGGACCCCGGCCGCCTTTTCCTGGCCTGCCTGGTCCACCACCGCGACATCCGCGCCCTCCCGGGCGAACGCCGCCGCGATGCCATGCCCGATACCGGACGCGGCGCCGGTGACGACCGCGACCTTGCCCTCAAGCTTCCCCATCACGCTCTTCTCTACTGGATACGGTTCCGGGGGCGCGGGTCCCCGTCTCGCGGGCCGACCACACGCCCGCGATCTCCGCGGCGGTCGCCATGTCGAACCGGTGCCGCATGAGCAGCAGCGACGCGTCGTGCTGCGCCCGGTCGTCGCTGCCCACGCAGTCCTCAGCGATGATCACATAGTGGTCGGCGAACATCGCATCCCGGGCCGTCGATTCGACGCAGCCCTCGGTGGTGCAGCCGCCCACGATCACGGTCGCGATGCCGTTGCTGCGCAGCAGCAGTTCCAGGTTCGTGCCCCAGAACGCGCTGGACCGGTACTTGGCCACGACCAGCTCGCCCGGCAGCGGCGCCAGCTCGGGCACGAACGCGTGCCCCGGCGTGCCCGGCAGGGTGTACCGCAGCGGCGGCCCGCCCGCCCGGGCGCCCTGGTGCATCCGCAGGTTGAACCGGATCTGCGCGGGGGAGTCGCTCAGCCGCCCGGGCAGCGCGGTGTTCTGCACGTGCACGACCAGCACGCCGTGCCGCCTCGCCGCATCGAGCAGCCCGGCCAGCCGCGGCCGGATCGCCGGGTACATCGAGATGTCCACGCCCATCCCGGCGAACGCCCCGCCGTCGTCGACGAAGTCGCACTGCATGTCGATCAGCAGCAGGGCCGCGTGCCGCGGGTCGGCGAGCTCGCGCAGCTCGGTGAAAACGTCCTTGCCCTCGACCCTGATCAACGCCCGCCTCGCTCCCTGACCTGCGGCGCGGCCCGCGCCTGCCGATGGCCGGATGGTAGCGGGGCGGTCAGAGCACGGCCACGGCGGGCCCGGGCTGTCCCGGGCCGGCCGCGGGCGGCTGGCGATCCGCTAGGCCTGGAACGGCTTGCCGGTCCCGGCGCCCAGCACCCGGGCCGCGCACCGTGAGCTGGTCGCCAGCTAAGCCAGTTAGCCATAGCGGACGCAGAGGAAACCCTGAGCGGGCTCCGCGTTCGCCCGTCTAGCCTGCCCGGGGGTTATCGGAGACGAGCGCGAGGGATAGGGTGCGGGTCGTGGCAAAGGCCAGCAGGAACCGGGAAAATGCCCGGCAGCGGATCGCCCGGCAGCGGGCCGAGGAGGCCCGCCGCCGCAAGCAGCGGCTCTGGGCCGCGATCGGCGGCGGGGTCGTGGTGGTGGCCGCCGCGGCGGTCGGCATCACGCTGGCGGTGACCGGCGGCGGCAGCCCGGCCACGGCGACGACGGAGCCGCTGTCCACGCTGGGCGCGCTCAAGCCGGCCCCGGCGGCCGGCCCGGTGGGCCCGGAGGGCGTGCCGGTCCCCTCCGGCACGGCGCTGGCCGGGCCTGGCACCGCGGCGAGCGGCCAGACTATGGACGGGATCAGCTGCTCGACCGCGGAGCAGACGCTGTTCCACGTTCACACGCGCCTGACGATCTTCGTGGGCGGCGTGGCCAAGCAGGTCCCGGCGGGCATCGGCATCCCCGGGCCGCAGTTGCAGAACACCCCGCAGGGCCAGTTCGTGGGCGGCGGCAAGTGCCTCTACTGGCTGCACACGCACGCCGCGGACGGCATCGTGCACATCGAGTCGCCGGTCAAGCGGGCCTTCACGCTGGGCCAGTTCTTCGACGAGTGGGGCCAGCCGCTGGGCCCGTCCACGGTCGGCCCGGCCAACGGCACGGTCGTGACCATCGTCGACGGCAAGGTGTACAAGGGCGACCCGCGCAACGTGGACCTGACCGCGCACGAGCAGATCCAGCTCGAGGTCGGCAAGCCGTACATCGCCCCGGTGACGATCAAGTTCCCGAGCGGCCTGTAGGGCCTGCCCTGCGGTCTCCGGCCCGCTGCGCGTCCGCCTGCGGGCGCCTCGCGGCGTTGCCGGCGTCGCCCATCGCGGAGCCATGGGCGGTTTCCTCCGCCGCCGTGCGGTGCATCCCGCAGCCGGCCGCTCGCGACGGCCAGGGCCGGCGGGGCACGCCCTGACCGGCCCCGGCCGGCGGTTGCCTACAGTGGACCGGTGGACGCCAGCCTGCGTGCGCTCAGTGACCAGATCGACGACGC
>DASVBE010000174.1:0-28247 GCA_036375995.1 Streptosporangiaceae bacterium
ACGGCATGTCATGCGCCCGGGCCCGGTGCACCGCCGTCGGCGCCTGGTCGGGCGGGCCAGTGCCCGTGGCCACCCTGGCCCTGGCCAGCGGACGGGACCTTCAGCCCACTTCGTGATGATGTTGGTCTCTGCCGCCCCGGCCCGGCCCGGAGGAGGCTGAGGCCATGGACGATAGAAGCTGCTGCTGCCCCTCCCTCCCGATGGTGCGGGTCTTCATGCCGCCCATCCCGGCCCGGCCCCACCAGGTGGAGCTGCTGCTCTGCGGCCACCACTACCGCGTCTCCCAGCAGGCCCTGGCGGCTGCCGGAGCCAGGATCGAGATCCTGCCCAGCGCGCATGCTGCTGACGGATCCGTGCTTGCCCTGATTTAGGGCCGTAGGCCCGCAGGGCATCACCCATGGTCTTTCGGCCCTTGTCCGGCCAGGAACCAGCGGTAAGCCTGGTGGTCACGACAGATGGAGGAGGTTGCCATGCAAGCAGCGGTCGGAGATGAGCTGACGGTCCGCGGGATTCACCAGGGTGACGGGGACCGTCATGGCAAGATCATCAGAATTGACGGGACCGACGGCGCGCCGCCGTATCTGGTCCGCTGGACCGACGGGCGCGAAACCGTGTTTTTCCCGGCCTCCGGCACCGAGGTCACGCATCACCCGGCGGCCCAGACCCCGTAGGAACGGCCGCCTCGCTACGGCTTTTGCGCCCGGCGGCCGGGCCGCGGCTGCGGCGCAGCCGCCGGGCGCGAGATCATGCCGCCCCCGACGGGTACTTGGCCAGGATCTCCTTGAGGCGCTCGACCAGCCGGAGCGACTCGGACTGCCCGCGCTGGAAGACGTTGCGGCCGAAGATGAACCCGGTCGCACCGGCCTCCATCGAGTGCTGCGCCTTCTCGAGCATGGCCTCATCCCCGGCCCGCTCGCCACCGGACACCAGCAGCAGCGACCGGTTGGCCGACCGGGCCACGGCCGTGATCGCTTCCTGCGGCGAGATCTCCCGCCGGTACGCGTCCGGCACACCGTCCTGCTTGGCAGGCTGCGGGAAGTTCACCTTGATCATGTCAGCGCCCAGCTCGCTCGCGGTCCGCGCCGCGTAGTCGACCGCGTAGAACGAGTCCCGGCCGCCCTTGGCCTCGACTGCCGCCCCGCGCGGGTAGGCCCACACGATCAGCGGCATTCCCATCCGTTCGGCGTCCTCGCGCACCCGCAGGTACTGCGCGAAGTCACGTTCCTGCCCGGGCGTGCCCACGTAGAGCGTGTAACCCACCGCGTCCGCGCCGAGCCGTACCGCCTCCTCCACCGTGGCGTTCACCGGCGAGACCGGGTCGGCCGGCGCCGGGATGTCGGTCTTGCCGTTGAGCTTGAGCACCAGGGGGACCTCACCGGCGTACTCCCAGTAGAACTTCCTGGCCAGGCCGATCTGCAGGGCGATTCCGTTGAACCCGCCTTCCAGGGCGAGCCGGATGATATGCCGGGGGTCGCCGGACTCGGGATGGCCGGAGAAGTCCCTCGGGCCGTGCTCGAGCCCGTGGTCGTAGGGCAGGAAGATCGCCGTGCCGTTCCGCACCCCGTGCTCGTGCAGGATCCGGTACAGCCGGGCCTTCTTCCCGGCGCTGAGGCCGAGCTGGTTCAGGGCGGGCCGCGTGGACATATCTACACCTCCGTCAGTTGCTGAGCATCCTGCTTCCAGGCCTTCTCGCCTGGGCCGCCGTAAACGAGCGCCTTCATGATGACCTCCCATTTGGGTTGAGGCGGGTTGAGGACCGCCGCGCTCAGGCCGCTTCTTTCCCGCCCTGATCCCGGGGGGCCAGAGCGGTGCGCAGCGCCCTGCGGCCGCGATGCAGGCAGGACCGCACGGTGCCAACGCTGATCCCGGCCCGCTCGGCGATCTGCCGGTAACTGAGCCCCTCGACGTCAGCGAGGTAGACCGCGAGCCGGCGCTTCTCGGGCAAGGCCCGCATCGCGGCGGCCACGTCGCCGTCGAAGGTGCCGCTCAGGACGAGGTCCTCGGCCGAGACGGCCGCAGGGAACGCCTCGTGCCAGCCCTCCAGGCTCACGTCGCTGACGAACTGCACACGCCGGCGCTTCCGGTAAGCGCTGATGTGGGCATTGACCATGATCCGGTACAGCCAGGCATCCAGGTTGCTGCCGGCCCTGAACTGACCGGACCCGGCCAGCGCCCGGGCGAACGTCTCCTGGACCAGGTCCTCGGCGTCCGCCCGGTTGCCGGTCAGCCGCCACGCAACCCTGAGCAGCTCGCCAGCGCGTCCGCGGATCATGTCGTCATCCCAGGCCACGGCCACGGCCTGCCTCCCATCCGGTGCACACGCCAGCCGCTGCCAGCAGGTGCTGGAGCTCAGTGCGGTGTGCTAGCGGTCAGCTCGTTGCTGACCCCGACCACGCCGTCGATCGCGCTGATCAGGTCGGTGGCCATCGCTATCTGGCCGGCCTCGGTGACCTGCCCGGACAGGCTTACCAGGCCCTGGCCCACCCGGACCCGCACCGCCGCCGGATCGGCCAGCAGCACGTCGGTCAGCGCGGCGCGCACCTCCGCGGCGATCTCCTCGTCCGGGCGCAGGAACACGCTCAGCAGGTCGCGGCGGCTGATGATGCCCAGCAGCTTGCCGTCCGGGTCCACGACGGGCAGGCGCCGCAGGTGATGGCTGTTGAGCAGGCGGGCCGCCGACCCGACGGGCGCGTCCGGGTGAATGGTCACCGCGGGTGAGGTCATGAGCTGGCCCGCATTACGGGCCTCGGCCTTGGCCGCGGCCTTCCGGTGCAGCCGCCAGCTCATTCCGTCCGGCCGGCCGGAATGATGCCGTTCCTGCTTGTGCAGCAGGTCGGCCTCGGAGACCATGCCGATAACCCGGCCACGGCGGGACAGCACCGGCAGCGCGCTGAGCCGGTGCTCGCTGAGCAGCCGGGCGACCTGCTTGTACGACGTGTGCTCGGTGACCGACAGGGCCGGCGCGGTCATGACCTCGCGGACCCGCCAGCGCCTGGCCCGGTAAGCCGTTGTGCCCGCGGCCGCCGGCCCTGGACCGCCCGGCCGGGCGGTCGTGTCCGCGTCCGCCTTGTCCACCGCCTGTACCGCGCTGGCCACGTTCGCCGTGCTGCCCTCACCGTGTATTGCCTGGTAGTAGGCCGCACCCAGTTCCCGCAGCATGGCCTGGTAGTGCATTTCCCGGCGATCCATGGTCGTCGCCTCCTCGCTGCCCGCTGAATCTCCTGATCCGGCTTCGTCCTGTATTACGGCCATGTCCGCGGCGGTTGCGCCGGTCCGTCGAGCACCGTCCTGGGCGGCTTGGTGTCGTCGATGACGTAGCTGAGCAGGCTGGTAACGCCCACGACCCCGTCCAGGTCGCCGATCAGGCGGACCGCCAGCGGGATCATGCTCCGGTTCTCGACCTCGCCGCGCAGCGTCACCCGGCCGTCAGCGACCCCTACCTTGATGACCGTGGGATTGGTCCCGAGGTAGCCGGTGATCACCTCGCTCATCACCTGGTCCCGCAGTTCCGCATCGGACCGCAGGTAGACCTTCAGCAGGTCGTGGGGGGTCACCAGGCCAGCCAGCCGTCCCTGCCCGTCCAGCACCACCAGGTGATGGACCTGACTCCGGTCCAGCAGGCGGGCCGCCTCGACGAGGGTCGTATCGGTGGTGACGGTCAGCGCCGGCGAGCTCATGACGTCCTGCGCGATCAGCCCGGCCGCGCGCTCCCTGGCGTCCCGGTGCCGCCACCGCGGAACGCGGTGCGCACTGGGATCATCCTGGTACTCCTCCTTGCGGAGCAGGTCGGTCTCGGTCACCACCCCGGCCAGCCGGGATTCGTCATCGAGCACCGGAACGGCCCCGGACCTAGCGTCGATGACCAGCTGAGCAAGCTCCTTGAACGGCATGCTCACCCGGGCGTGCACCGTGCAGGGGGTCATCACGTCGCCTACGGTCCAGCGGGTCATGGTGTCCTCCCGAATCCTTCCGGCTGGTTCTCCTTCCGACGCTAGGAACCGCCGCGCTCAAACCGCAGGGGCCAAGGTCCCCAGCAGCCCGGGACCAAAGCGCCTGGTCCGGCAGAGGCACCCGGGATGGCCTGGAACAAGATCAAGTGAAAAGGAGGATCAGTCATGACCAAGCTGATACACCGCGGCCGCGGCGGCTCCGGGATGCTGCCCAGCGTGCTGGACTGGGCGGAGCCGCCCTGGGCCAGCCTGTTCCCGTTCCCGCCGGCCCGCTCGTTCCGCGTCGAGGACTACGTCGAGGGCGGCCGGTATGTGGTCCGGGCCGAACTGCCTGGCCTGGATCCGGCCAAGGACATCTCGGTCACTCTGGACGGTGACATGCTCATCATCAGCGCCGAGCGCCAGGAGGAGGTGAAGGAGGAGCACCGCACCGAGTTCCGCTACGGGTCGCTGACCCGGTCCGTGCGCCTGCCCGCGCCCGTCTCCGAGGCTGATGTGCAGGCCCGCTACGACAACGGGATCCTCGAAGTCAGCGTGCCGATGCCCGCGGGCAAGCAGGACACCAAGAAGATCGAGATCCGGCATTAGTGATCACGACCGCGGGCGGCGGCCGCTATCCGGGACCTACCACCGCGGTCACTGGCCCCAGGTACTGCCCGCCCCGGCGGGCGGGCCGCAGGTCCGCGTCGACCCGGTAGACCAGCGGGGCGGCGGTCGGTATCTCAAGCTCCGCCACCTCGCGGTCCGCCAGCCGGTCCAGATGGCGAACCAGCGCACGCAGCGTGTTGCCGTGCGATACGACCAGCACGCACTGCCCGGCCCGCAGCGCGGGCACGAGCACGTCGAACCAGTACGGCAGGAGCCGTGCGGTCACCTCGTCCAGCGACTCGCCGCGGGGCCGGGCCTCTGGCGGCAGCCCCGCGTATCGCGGGTCATCGAACTGGGAGTGCGGGTGGCTGACCGGGGCCATCGGAGGTGCTGCCGCGCAGGACCGGCGCCACAGCATGACCTGGACGCTCCCGGCCTCGGCGGCAACCTCTGCCTTGTCGCGGCCTTGCAGGGCGCCGTAGTGGTTGGCGTTCAGCCTCCAGGAGCGCCGGGCCGGCACCCAGTCCCGGTCGCATGCGGCCAGGGCCAGGTCCGCGGTGCGGATGGTGCGCCGCAGCACCGAGGTGTGGACCACGTCCGGCCACAGCCCTTCCTGGGCCAGCAGCCGGCCGGCGCGGGTCGCGGCCTGTTCACCGGCCTCGGTAAGCGGCGCGTTCACCCAGCCGGTGAACAGGTTCCGCGCGTTCCACTCGCTCTCACCGTGCCTCAGCAGCACGAGGCTGCTGCTTTCGGTGTGCTGCATGACCGCTCCCGTCCCGAGGGTGTCCGGTCAAGGCTGGGCCAGGTCTGCCGTCGCCGGGCAGGGCCGAACGGCCCTCGCCCGGCTGACCTGTGGCCCTAACCGCCCCGGGCTCAGGCCACCAGGGTTTTGACCGCCGCGAGCAGGCTGGCCAGTCCCTGCTTGGCGTCGCTGAACAACATCGCGGTCTTCGGGTTGGTGTACAGCTCGTTGTCCACGCCGGCGTAGCCGTGACCGAGCGAACGCTTGATCACGATGATGTTCCTGGCGCGGTCCACGTCCAGGATCGGCATCCCGGACAGCGGGCTGCCGGGCCGCCGGGTTGGTGACGTCGTTGGCCCCGACCACCAGGGCCACGTCAGCCTGGCTGAACTGCGGGTTGATCTCGTCCATCTCCTTCAGCTGCGGGTACGGCACGTTGGCCTCGGCCAGCAGCACATTCATGTGGCCCGGCATCCGGCCCGCGACCGGGTGGATGGCGTAGCTCACCTCGGCCCCGCGCGACTCCAGGTAGCTGGCTAGCCCGGCCAGCTCGTGCTGAGCCTGCGCGGCTTGAGCACCGAGCAGTTGCCCGCGGCCAGCGCGGGGGCCAGCTTTCACGCGGCCATCAGCAGCGGGAAGCTGAACGGGATGATCTGGCCCACGACGCCCAGCGGCTCGCGGAAGTGATAGGCCACCAGGTCCTTGTCGATCTCGGAGATCGACCCCTGCTCGGCGCGGGCCGCCGCGGCAAAGTACCGGAAGTGATCAGCGGCCAGCGGGATGTCCGCGGCCAGCGTCTCCCGGACCGGCTTCCCGTTCTCCCAGCTCTCGGTGACCGCGAGCATCTCCCGGTGCTCATCGATGGCGTCGGCGATCGCGTTCAGCCGGTTGCGTCGATGTCGATCGCGACCACGTAGCGGTGCTGGCCCTGGGCGGTGACCTTCTCGACCTCCGTCGCGCGCACCGCGAACTGCGGATTCGACTGCGGGTTGGGCCAGCCGATGCCGATGCCGACGGTGACCACGCCTTCGAAGTCGCCGGCCGGAGCCCAGCTGACCATCCGGTTCAGGCCGAGCTGGGCCGGCGGCTGGGCGAGGACCGAGGACCCGCCACTGACGGTGTGCGCCTGCGCCTGATGGAACGTGATCGTGAGCACACCGTTGCCCGCCAGCTTGACCGGCTTGCCGCTGGGGTCAGCCATCAGTGCCTTGGTGAAGGTGAACTGATAGCTCGGGAACGCGGTGGTGAAGGTGAAGGACATCCGGTTATAGGCCCGCTCCCCCTGCTGAGCCGGATGATCGCCGGCCCCGATGGCGATCAGCCGGGGCAGCGGCGGAATCGGGTAGCTGTGCTGCACCTGGCCGGGCCGGTTCACGTCATTGGGCCAGTGCCATGGGTAGCTCACCCTGAAGGACACCACCCTCGTTGTCGGTGCCGGGGCAGTGGGCGAGGCTGTGGTCACCGGCGCCGGGCTGGACGGGGCAGGCGACCCGGATGGTGACGGCGGCGCGGAGGGGCCGGGCGGAGCCGGGCTGCTGCTGCATCCGGCCAGGGCACCCAGCGAAAGGACAGAGATCACCAGGACCAGACCGCTGGCCCTCCCGATGGAACTCATCGTTGCCTCCCGGCTGGGATAAAGGGCCACCCTCGCCCTTCAGCCTGGACGTTGCTCAGCCCTTCGCCAGGGCGAAAGGTCCTGGACCTTGGCCACGAAGTCATTGACCGGCAGCGACGGGAGCAGGCGGGATGGTTCAGATGAGCACGTCCTGGACCGGGCGCCGCACGCTGACCCGGGTCTGGCCGGTGACGCCAAGCCGGATGATCATCTGGGGGTGGCAGCCGCCGGCCAGGTGCGTGCGGATGAGTTCCCGGAGCTGCGGCAGTTCCAGCGGCTGGGTGTGTATGGCGGCGGCGACACCGCAGCTGGCGGCGTCGAGCAGCAGGCGCTGGAAGGCCTGTCCGGCGTTGACCCAGTCGGCGGGCTCGTCTCGTGCGGTGGTGAGCAGGCAGACCACGCCAGCGTGCAAGGGCGCCGGCGGCGCCGCGGCGGGGGCATCACCCCAGCCGCGGCCCTGAGCGTAATCCCGCCCGAGAAACGACGGGACGGTCCCCTCCGGCAGTGCCGGGTAGGCACCGGTGGGGACGCCGTCGGAACGGCTGCTGCCCGGAGCGGGAGCCCACCGCGCAATTTCCAGCGACCGGGCGGCGTCCAGGCGCAGCAGGCTCTCGGCCGCGTCCACCACAGCGGAAACCGCGGCCCGCTGCCCGTCGTCGGTCACAACCCGGAGGACGGCCCGGTGCCGGGCCACATCCTGGGCCAGGGCGGACAGGAGCTGCGCGGGAAGTTCCCCGGCCTCGAAACCGCCCCGGTGCGTGCGGCGGGACAGGACCTGCTGGTAGAGCGCGCATTCGTACTCCGCGGGCGGGACGCGCTCGTCCCAGCGCATCCGGGCGATCAGCATGGGCCGGTCCGGATCAGGCATGAACTCGGTTTCGGGCACGTAGCCGCGGTAACGCAGGGCAAGCCGTGCGGTGAAGAGGGCTGCACCGCAGCTGATCAGCATCTCCCGGCCCTGCGGGTCGGCCACGGCCAGCCGCCGGTCGGGATCGGCGCCCAGGCTGATCTCACCCGATCGTTCGCCGAAGGTTTGCGTGCCGAACCGCCAGGGCTGCGTGTTGTGCACCGACGGTGCCCAGATGGCAGTGCTGACGGCGAACCGGGCGATCTCCTCCGGGCTTCCCGGGGCGTCCGGCTGCGGGGCATCATCAGGCCGGTGAGCCTTGCTGCTGGCCGCGTCCTTGTCGTTCATATCCCCAGCTCAGCACCGGTTTCGCGGGGAAGCACGTGCCAAAGGCCGGCGATCCCGGGACCTTCGGCCTTAGTAAGCGATGATAAACACCAGGCACGCACAAAGCGTGAAAAGGGATGAGATCAGCGGATAGCTTCAGCCGGCTACTGGCCTGCGATGGCTGTTACGGTCCGGCCTGCGGGAAGCCTGCGACGCAGCGAGCCATGCCAGGGGGCATCGAAACCGTCTACGCCGCCGTCGGATTTCAGGATCCAGTAGCCGCCGGTGGCTGGGGCACTGACCAGCCCGACGGCGGTGACCCCGGCCTTCAGCCGGCCCGCATCCGAACCGAGCCAGGGGGTGCCGAAGGCGTGCACGCCGCCGTCGGAGGTCAGCACCAGATAACCGCCGGCCGGGCTGCTGGCGATCGCTGTCACGGTCGTCCCGCCGGGCAGCTTGCCGCGCAGCGAGCCATGCCAGGGCGCTCCGAAACTGTCCACCCCGCCGTCGGACCGCAGGATCCAGTAGCCGCCGGCGGCGGGATCGGCGGCCAGTCCGGCACCGGTGACCCCGGCCTTCAGCCGGCCCGCGTCCGAGCCACGCCAGGGAGTGCCGAAGGCGTGCACGCCGCCGTTGGAGGCCAGGATCAGGTAGCCGCCGCGGCTGCCCGCCATCGCCGTTGCGGCGGCATCCGCTGCCAGCCTGCCCCGCACCGACCCGAGCCATGGTGCACTGAAGCCGGCCACACCGCCGGCCGACCGCAGGATCCAGTACCCGCCGGTGGCCGGATCGGCGGCCATGGCTACGGCGGCCCCGGTGGCTTCGCCTGGATCCCGGTCCGAGCCGTGCCAGCCGGCGCCGAAACTGTGGACACCGCCGTTGGCGGTCAGGATCAGGTAGCCGAGCCCGGTGTCACCGAGCAGGTTCACGAAGGTGTAGCCGCGGCTGCGGAAGAAGCCGATGATGGCCGGCAGGGCAGCAACGGTGGCCGGGTTGCCTGCGGGCTGATTGTGCATCAGAACCACCGGATGCCGCTGTGAGCCCCCCTCCGATTCCGCCAGCCGGATGATCCGGTGGACCCAGTACGGGGAGGCCGAGCCATTCGCCTTCCAGTCCTCGGTGTCTGCCGACCACAGCCAGACCTTCATCCGGCGCTGCTGCGCCAGGCCGAGGGTGGCCGGGTTGTAGTGACCGCCGGGCGGCCGGAACGCGCATGGCGGCCCCCCGATCAGGGTCTTCTGCTCGGCGGTGGCCTCGTCTAGCTGAGTGGCCTGGGCGGCGGCGGTCAGGGTGGTCAGATCCGGGTGGCTCCAGGTGTGGTTGCCCACCAGGTAGCCATTCCGGGCTTCGCCGGCGGCCAGCTGCGGCCTGGCCGCGGCGTTCTGCCCGACATTGAAGAAAGTGGCGGTCACCCCCTTCGCGCGAAGGACCGCCGTGATCGCCGCCGTGCTCGCGCCAGGACCGTCATCAAAGGTCAGGGCGACGGTCTTGGCCCGGCCCGGCGCGGTGTACCTGGGCCCGTACCCCGCTGCCGGGCAGCCAGCCGACACCTGGGGTGAGGAGACCCGCGGCGGCGCAGCGACCCGGCCGTCGGGCATGCGCGCGGGCGGGCCAGCGGGTCCCTCGTCCCCGGGAGCCGGCGGCCCAGCGGCCGCGACGGCGGCGTACGGGCCACCAGCGGCCGGGACGGCGAGCGCCAGCGCAGCCGCAACGATGACGGCGGCCAGTGCGGACCGGACACCGGATCGGGGACGGCGCATGGTGATCTCCACTGACTCGGCCAGCTACGCCGGCACATCTGCAGGGCCCGGGTAAGAGCTACCCGCCACAGGACGGCAGGGTGCGGGCAAGCGCCAGGGCCAGACGACGCGCATCACCCGGCCTGAAGTCACAGCTGCGGGCCGCAGCGGGTCTCGGCCAGCGGGACCTTCGGCCCTGGCGGCGAGCCTGCCGCCAATTCAGCCTTTGGGCTCATACGGAATCCAGGGGCCACTGAACGGCGCCACGGTTCGCGGCCAACGGCGGCCGGCACGGGCACTTCATCACTCCATAACGGGCCATTCCCCGGGACCTTCTGCCCTGTTACCAGCGCGGGCCAGCGGTCACGCTGGCCACCGGGAACGTAGAGGAGGCCGACATGACCGGGACAGAATACGGAATTGTGGTCGGCTACGACGGATCGCCGGGCGCCGAGCAAGCGGTGCGCTGGGCCGCTAGGGAAGCCCGGGCCCGCCGTACGGCGCTGACGGTCTGCCTCGCGTGGACCCCGGATCGCCTGGAACTCCCGGCCGGATCGCCTTTGAATGAGCTGGCCCGGCGGCATGGCCAGGAGGTCCTGGCGCGGATCCTGCCGTATGCCGAGTCGGTGCTTGGCCCCGGCCGGGTCCGTGCGGATCTTGCCGCCGGATCGGCTGCCCAGGTGCTCTGCGAACGCAGCCGGACCGCCGATATGGTCGTTGTCGGCAGCCGCGGGCACAGCGAGCTGCCTGGCTTGCTGCTCGGGTCGGTGCCCTGGCAGCTGGCCGGCCACGCGGCCGGCCGGGTGGTCGTCGTCCGGGGTGCGAGGCGGTCGGCCAACCGCTCCCCCGGCGCGGTGGTAGTGGGCGCGGACGGATCCGCCGCGGGGCAGGCCGCAGTCGTGTTCGCCTTCGAGGAAGCCGCGCTGCGAGACGTGCCCCTGGTAGCGGTGTGCGCGCTGACTGACGCCCCGGGCCGGCTTGGCGATTTCCGCCGGGTTCAGGAGGACTACGAGCACGTGGTGGCGATCGAAGCCAAGGAGTATCCCGAGGTCAGCGTGATCCACCAGGTACTGCCCGGCTCCCCCCGAAGGGCGCTGCTGACCGCGGCGGCCGACGCTCAGCTCGTCGTGGTGGGGGCGCGCGGCCGCGACGGCCTCGACCAGATGACCCTCGGCTCTGTCGCCCAGGCGGTGCTGCAGCACGCACCGTGCCCGGTCGGGGTCATCCGCCAGGCCGGCTGAGAGCCATATCCGGGATGGGTGCGGCCACCCTGGCTCTGCGCCGCGCTGGTGCCTCAGGACCTTGGCCTCTACTGTTCCCGGCGGGCGCCGGGCTGAGGTGGGAAGGCGGGACGTGAGCCTGAGGAAGGGTGGTGGCCGTGCCGTCGCTGCGTGATTTCCTGAACCGGTTCCGGCCCGCCGGGGCGCCCGGCGCAGCCCGCGCCGCCGTCCCGGTGGACCAGCGCCGCCGCCGGGAACGCGAGCTGGAACCGGTGCTGATGCTCCTCGACGGGGTTGCGGCGGAGTGCGCCCAGCTCATCACGGCGGCCCAGCGCGACGCCGGCGAGATCATGGCCGCCGCCCGGTCCGACGCGGCGGCCATAGCCGCCGACGCAGCGCGTCAGGCTGCCGACGCCCGGCGGCAGAGCACCGCCGACGCGCTGGACGCCGCGCGGGCGCAGGCCGCTGACTTCGTGGCTGAGGCCGCACGGCAGGCAGCGCAGGCGCGCGAGCTGGCCCGGCGGCGCACTCCCGTGCTGGCCGCACAGGCCACTGCCCTGGTCTGGGATCTGGACACCACCGGTGAGCCGCCGCGAGGCGGCCGGGAGCCGGGGCACCCTGGCTGGCCGTCATGAGACCAGGCTGGGTGGCCGGGACCATCCGGGCCAGGGCCATGGCCCAGCGTCAGCTGGGCGCGGACGCAGCCCGGCGGCTGGCGGCCTGCGGGTCGCTGGCGGAGGCACAGCGGATGCTGGCCCGCACCCCCTACGCCCCGGCCGGGCAGCCAGGGCAGACGCTCGCCGCGGCGCAGCGCGCGGTGGCCGAGTGCCTGCTGTGGGACCTGCGCGTACTGGCTGGCTGGCTGCCGCGTCAGGGTGTAGGCCTGCTGCGCGCGCTGGCCGGCTGGTTCGAGATAGCGAACGTGGACGAGCTGCTGCAGTCGCAGGCCGGGCGGCCGGCCGCGGAGCAGTTCCAGCTCGGATCGCTGGCGACGGATTGGCCCCGGCTGCGGCGCGCGCGCAGCCACGCCGGGCTGCGGGCCGCGCTGGCGGCCTCGTCCTGGCGTGACCCGGACGGTGACTCCGGGCGTGACATCCGGGTCAGCATGCGGGTGCGCTGGGCGATGCGAGTCGCGGCGGCCGGCGATCCGGCCCGGACCTGGGCGGCAGGTGCAACGGCGCTGCTGCTGGCCGGGGAGCGGTTCGCCACCGCCCGGCTGCCTGCTGCCGCTGGCGACAGCGGCACGGGCGCGATCAGCTCCCCGGTGAACAGCAACCTTGTGGCTGGCGCGCGAGCCCTGCTCAGCCCGGCCGCGGCGACCGCCGGGACGCTCAGCGCACTGGGCGACGCCCTGCCCGGCCAGGCGCGGTGGGTACTGGCCGGGGTGAGCTCACCCGACGGCCTGTGGCGGGCCGAGGCCGCGTGGTGGGCGCGGGTCGGTGCCGATGGCCGCGCGTTGCTGCGGGCCTCAGGACCGGACAGCGGGCCGGTGCTCGGAGCAGTTGCGGTGCTGGCGGCCGACGCCCGGCGGGTATGCGCCGCGCTGGAGGCGGCGGCGCGCGGCGGCGCCGCGCTGGAGACCTACGATGCGGTGGCCTGACCTGCCGACGCCGGCCCGCATGCGGCGGGTGGCCCTCGTCGCGCCGGAAGACGTGCTCCGCGACGTCTTGGTCCGGGTCGCCGCCGCGGGCGCTGTTGAGATCGATACCGGCGCCAGTGCGGGGGACGAGGCGGGCCCGGGTGAGGCGGCAGGCCGGCTGGCCCGTTCAGGCCAGCCGGCGCCGGCGCCGGCCCTGGCGGTGCAGCGGCCGGACCTGAACCTCCTGGAGCAGGCCGGCCGCTACGACCTGCTCACCGGCGAGGTGCAGCTGGAGGCCTATGCCGCGGCGGCGGTGCGGCGGGCCGGGGCGGCGGCCCTGGCCGGCTGGATCCCGGCCGCGCGGGTGGGTGAGGTCGCCGCCGCGCTGGCGCCGGCTGGTGGCGCGGTCGTCACCCTGCCGCGCCCGCCGGAGGCGGACGTGCCTACGCTGCTGCCCGGCCACGGCGCCCGCGCTGCTCTGAAGCCGCTGGTCCAGACCTATGGGACGGTGCCGTACGCCGACCTGGACCCGGCCTGGCCGGCCTGGGCCAGCTATGTGCTGATGTTCGGGATCATGTTCGGCGACGCGGGCCATGGGCTGCTGATGATCGGGCTCGCCGCCGCTTTGCGCGCGGGCTGGCCGCGCTGGCTCCGCCGGTTCCGGGCCGCCTGGCCGTTCGTCGCCGGGGCCGGCGCCGCGGCCACCGTTTTCGGCCTGCTGTACGGCGAGTGCTTCGGCCCGACGGGGCTCGTCCCGGTCATCTGGATCAGCCCGCTCAGTCACCCGGTGACGCTGCTGCTTGCCGCCGCGGGGGCCGGCGTGGTCCTGCTGGCTGGCGCGTACACGCTGGGCGCGGTCAACCGGTGGCGGGAGGGTGGCTGGCGTTCCGTGCTGTATGCGCCGACGGGGATCGCGGGCGGCTGTGTCTTCCTCGGCGCTGCGCTGGCGGCGGCCGGGTGGTATACGCACCGTGGGCTGCTGCTGGCCGCGGGCGGCGTGGCCGGGCTGGCCGGGCTGGCGCTGGCCTTCGCCGGCCTGGTCGCGGCGGCCGGCGGCGGCGTAACCGGCCTGATGCAGGCGGCCGTGGAACTGGCCGATCTGGTCGTCCGGCTCGGCGCCAACGTGGTGTCGTTCACCCGGCTGGCTGCCTTCGGTCTCACCCACGCAGCGCTAAGTCTGCTCGTCTGGGAGGGCGCTGCCGCGCTGTGGCGCCGGGGCGGCGTGCTGTCCGCCGCCGCCATCGCTGCATTCGTGCTCGGGACGGCGCTGGCCCTCAGCCTGGAGGCGCTGGTGGCGGGCATCCAGGCCCTGCGTCTTGAGTATTACGAGCTGTTCTCGCGGGTCTTCGTTACCCAGGGCCGGCCATTCCGGCCCTGGCACATACCCACGGTGAGCGCTGATCTGGAACCAGACCCGCCGCGGGTCCGGGCGCCGGCCTGAAGGGAGCGGATGGATCATGATTGCGTGGCTTGCCGGGGTGCCGGTGATCATTGGCGGGGTGCTGGCGGCCCGCCTGGCCGCACGGCGCTGGCCGCGCGGCGCGCTTCTCTTCTTCATCGCGACCGGGGCCCTGATCATGGCCACCGCGATCGGGCTGCTCGCGGTCTCCGCCGTGACGAGCCCGGCACAGGCAGCAGGCGGGACGGTGGCGGCCCACGCGGCGGTGCAGGCCGCGGCCGCCGGGAGCGGGAGCGGGAACGGCGCGGCCCTGATCGGCGCGGCGATCGCGGTGGCCGCCGCCACGATCGCCGCGGGCATCGCGGTCGCCTATACCGGTGCCGCTGCCCTCGCCGCCATGAGCGAGCGCCCGGAGGTCTTCGGCCGGGCCATGGTGGTCGTGGGGCTGGCCGAAGGCATCGCGATCTACGGCCTGATCATGGGCATCATCCTGGTCGGGAAGGCATGAGCCGTGCCGAGGGCGGCGGTCATCGGTGCGGAACTCCGGATTCAGGGCTACGCCCTGGCCGGCGCTCTTGCCTGCCCAGCCGAAACCCGCGAAGAGGCGGCCGCGGCGTGGCGCTCGCTGCCGCCGGACATCGCCGTTGCCATCCTGACACCGTGCACCGCCGCGTGGCTCGGCGCTGAGCTCGGCCAGCGGCCCAGCGTACTGACGGTGGTGATGCGCGCATGACGGCCGCGATTACCGGCGCCGCCGCACTGGAGCCGGTCCGGGCGCACCTGCGCCAGGCCGCCGCGGCACAGGCCGCCCAGATCCGCGCCGACGCGCACCACTGCGCCGGCCGGATCCGGGAGCAGGCCCGCCTGGCTGCCGCCGCCACCGTGGAGCAGGCGCGAGCCGATGGGCGCGCCGAGGCCGCGCCGCTCGCCGCGGCCGAGCTGAGCCGCGGCCGGAACGCAGCGGCGACGGAGCTTCTGCGGGCCCGGTCTGAGGCCTATGACGAGCTGCGCCGCCAGGTGCGGGCCGCGGTCGCCGCCTTGCCGGGGAAACCCGGTTACGACCACCTGGCCGGGCGGATTGCCGCGCTGGCCAGGCGCGCGGCCGGACCGGGAGCGGTGGTGACGGCGGTGCCGGCCGGCGGCTGGCTGGCCCGGGCGCCGGGGGTCACCGTGGATTGCTCGCTGACGCGGCTCGCCGACCTGGCCGTCGAAGCACTGGGCGCGGAGGTACAGGGTCTGTGGACGCCGTGACCGAAGGTATCGCCGCGGACGGCGCAGTGGCCCTGATCGCGCGGGTGAACGGCCCGCTGGTGGAGGTAACCGGGCTGCCGGGCGTCGCGATGTCCGATGTCATCGAGCTCGGAGAGGGCAGGCTGCCGGGCGAGGCCGTGGCGATCAGGGGGGACGTGATCACGGTCCAGGTCTATGACTACACCGGCGGCCTGGCGCCCGGGCACCCGGCCTGGTCCCGGGGTGAGCCGCTGTCGGCGCTGCTCGGCCCGCACCTGCTGGGCGGCGTGTTCGACGGGCTGCTGCGCCCGCTCGCCGGGGCGCCCGTCTGGCTCGAACCCGGCACGGTCCCGCGGGCCACCGCCAGCCAGGAGTTCACCTTCACTCCCGGAGTGCCGGACGGTGCCGTCGTCGCCGGCGGGACCGGGCTGGGCACGCTGGCCGTTCCCGGCGGGTTCAGCTACCGGGTGCTGGTGCCGCCCGGCCTGGCCGGGCCGGTGGCCGGGCTGCGGCCGGCCGGGCCGGTTCCGGGTGATGCGCTGATCGCCACGGTGGGCGGCGCGCCGGTCCGGCTGACCTCCGCGTGGCCTGTTCGGCAGCTGCGGCCCTGCCGCCAGCGCCTGGACAGTGACGCCCCGCTGGTCACCGGGCAGCGGGTGATCGACGCCCTGTTCCCGGTCCCCCTGGGGGGCACGACTGCGGTGCCGGGCGGGTTCGGGACGGGAAAGACGGTGCTGCTGCAGCAGGTCGCCAAGTGGTGCGACGCGGACGTCATCGTGTACGTCGGCTGCGGCGAGCGGGGCAACGAACTGGCCGATATGCTCGGCGAACTGGCTGGGCTGACGGACCCGCGGACCGGCGGCCGGCTGACCGACCGCACGGTGGTCATCGCCAACACCTCCAACATGCCGATGATGGCCAGGGAAGCCAGCATCTACAGCGCCGCCACGGTCGCCGAGTACTTCCGCGACATGGGCCTGCACGCGGTGGTCATCGCGGACTCCACGTCACGGTGGGCGGAGGCGCTGCGCGAGTTTGCCTCCCGCAGCGGAGACCTGCCGGCTGAGGAGGGTTACCCCGCCAGCCTCGCCTCGGCTCTCGCGGCCTTCTATGAGCGATCGGGCCGGGTCGTCACCAGTGAGGGCCGCGAGGGCTCGGTGACGATCATCGGCGCGGTTTCGCCGGCCGGCGGTGACATGACCGAGCCGGTCACCACGTACACCCAGCGGTTCGTTCGCTCCGTGTGGTCGCTGGACCGTGACCTGGCCTACGCCCGGCACTACCCCGCGGTCTCGTGGGCAGGGTCGTTCAGCCGGGACGACGACGTCATCGCCGCCTGGCACGCCAGCCACGGGGACCCCGGCTGGGCGGGGCGCCGCGGCCGGCTTGCCGCGCTGCTGGCGGAAGCCGACCGGCTCGGCTCGCTGGCCGAGCTGATGGGCGCCAGCGCCCTGCCGCCGGCCGAGCGGGCCACGATCCTGGGCGGCCGGCTGATCCGGGAGGGGCTGCTGCAGCAGAGCGCGCTGAGCACGATGGACGGCTATTGCGGCAGCGGCCGGACGGCTGCGCTGGCCGAGATGGTGCTGGCCGTCTCGGAACGATGCCAGGCGCTGGCCCGGGCCGGGGTCCCGCCCGCGGCGATCGAGGAGCACGACTTCTCGCTGGTCCTGCGGGCCCGCGACGAAGCCGCCACCCCGGCGGAGGTCGTCAGCCGGGAAGACGCCATGCTCAGTTCCCTGGCCGGGCTGGAATCCGGGCCGGAACCCGGGCTGGGCGCAGGCGGCGGAACCGGGGCGGGGGCAACGCCATGACAGCCTGGGCCCAGCCCGAGTACACCGACATCGCCGAGCTGCGTGGCCCGCTGCTCGTCGTGCGCGGCGTTCGCGGGGTGGGCTGGGACGAATTCGCCACGATCCGCGCTGGGCCCGGCCCGGCCCGGCACGGGCTGGTCCTGGAGGCCGATCGTGACCTCGCGGTGGTGCAGGTGCTGGAGGGCACGGCCGGGCTGCGGGCAGCGGACACCCGGGTAGCGTTCAGCGGCACGCCGCTGCGGATCCCCGTCGGCGGCGACTGGCTGGGCCGCGTCTGCAACGGCCGCGGCGAGCCCATGGACGGCGGGCCGCCGGTCACCGGGGCAGCCACCGCCGCCGTTACCGGCTTCCCGATGAACCCCACGGTCCGGGAGCCGCCCGCCGAGCCCGTTGTCACCGGGGTCTCGGTGATCGACGCGCTGACGACCCTCGTCCGCGGGCAGAAGCTGCCCATGTTCTCGGTCGCCGGGCTGCCGCATCTCGACCTGGCCGCGCAGATCGCGGCCCAGGCCTCGGCGGGCGGCGAGCCGTTCTGCGTCGTGTTCGCGGCCATGGGCCTCACCTATGCCGACGCCACTGCCGTCCGCCGGGTGCTGGACAAGCGCGCCGCGGCCGCCGAGCTGGTCCTGCTGCTCAACCTGGCCGATGCGCCGGTGATCGAGCGGATCATGACGCCGCGGATCGCCCTCACCGTGGCCGAGCACCTGGCCTTCGTGATGGGCCGGAACGTGCTGGTGGTCATGGCGGACATGACCAGCTACTGCGAGGCCCTGCGGGAGGTGTCCGCCGCCCGCGGCGAGATACCCGCCCGCCGGGCCTACCCTGGCTACCTGTACAGCGACCTGGCTTCCCTGTACGAGCGGTGCGGCCGGATCCGGGGCACAGCGGGCTCGGTGACGCTCGTCCCCGTGCTGACCATGCCGGGCGGCGACATCACCCACCCGGTGCCCGACCTCACCGGCTACATCACCGAGGGCCAGCTCGTTCTGTCTCCCGACCTGCACGCCCGCGGGGTCTACCCGCCGGTCGACGCCCTGTCCTCACTGTCCCGCCTGATGCGCCACGGCGCGGGCCCCGGGCGGACCAGGGATGACCACCTGGATGTCGCCGCGCAGACCCTCGCCGCGCTCGCCGCCGCCCGGCGGGCCGGGGAGCTGGCCGAGCTAGCCGGGACGGCCGCGCTGAGCGCATCGGACCGGCGGTACCAGGACTTTGCCACCGCGTACACCGAGCGGCTGGTCAGCCAGGGGCGCAGCGACAACCGCAGCCTCCGCGAGACCCTGGACCGGGCCTGGCAGGCCCTGGCCGTGCTGCCGCGCCGGGAGCTGACCATGCTGCCTGCCGCGGCGCTGGATGCCTACTACCGGCCGGCTCAGCCAGGTCCCGGGTCATGACCGGCCCCCGACTGACCGTGCCGCCGGGTCGCGCCGGGCGGCTGTGGCTGGTGCGCCGGCTGGGTACGGCGAGGACCGGCGCCGGGCTGCTGGACCGCAAGCTCCAGCTCCTGCGGGCGGAGCTGGCCCGCCGGCAGGCCGCAGCGGAGCTGACCGCCCAGCGCTGGGACAGCTGCCAGGAGGACGCACGGGTGCAGTTGCTGCGCGCAGCGCTGCTTGGCGGCCAGCGTGCCGTCCGGCTGGCCGCCGGCGGCTACGCGGACGTCACCATCAGATACGCCGCCACGATGGGAATCCGCTATCCGGCCGCCGCCGTATGTACCGCCCCGGCGCCCGCCACCTGGGAGGGTGCCGTCCTGGCCCAGGCCCGGCGGGCCCATCAGGAAGCACTCGCGGCCGCGGCCGAGCACGCCGCCGCCACCGAGGCTCTGCGGGTCATCGAGGCCGAGACGGCAGCCACCCGGTACCGGCTGCGGGCCATCCGGGAGCGGTGGATCCCCCGCCTGGAGAGCGCGCTGGCCGAGGTTACGCTGGCCATCGAGGAGCAGGAGCAGGCCGACGCAGCGCGGCTGCGACGGGCCGCTCCCGGCCCGTGGTCAGGTCGCTAGCGGGCGGCGCCCGGTACGGGAGTCTCGCCGTCAGGGGCCACTGCGGCAGCGGGCCCTGGCACCGGGGCACTGCGATGCGTGCCGGCGGCCCACTCTTGCCGGGCCAGGAACGCGCCCAGCTCCTCGATGGTGCTCATCAGCGGGGCGGGGAACACGACGGTGGTGTTCTTGTCCACACCGATCTCGACCAGGCTCTGCAGATTGCGCAGCTGAAGCGCCAGCGGGTGGGCCATCATAGTGTCGGAAGCCGCACCGAGGGCGGCCGCGGCCAGCGACTCTCCTTCGGCGTTGATGATCTTGGCGCGCTTCTCCCGCTCGGCCTCGGCCTGGCGCGGATGATCGTCAGCAAGATCAGTACCGCCACCACGACGAGCGCGATACCCGGGTCTTCATCGCAATGCTCCTGTCCTGATGAGCGGCCGCACGGGGCGCGGCGCGTGCTTCAGGGTGAGCAGACCACCGCCGGGCGCCGGCGCTGAGGGCCAAAGGGTCACCGGGTGCCCGGGCGATCGTCCCGGCCGGAGCCGGGCCGCGTCCGTTACCCGGCGACGCAGGTGCCCGTCTCGCCGGTAAGGAGCCGGGGCGCGTCGGAGAGCCGGCCGATCATGGCCGGGTTCCCGGTCGCGTCGGCGAACCGGCAGGCGGCCTCGATCTTCGGGCCCATGGAGCCCGCCGGGAACGACCGTGCCCGCAGTTCCGCGCACGTGGCGGAGCGGATCGGGTGGGAAGCCGGTGTCCCGTAGCCGTCCTGCACGCACTCGACGTCAGTCAGCAGCAGCAGGGCGTCCGCGTCCACGGACTCGGCCAGCAGCGCCGCCGCCAGGTCCTTGTCGACCACCGCTTCCACCCCGCGCAGCTCGGACCTGTCATCCCTGATGACCGGGATCCCGCCGCCGCCCGCGCAGACCGGGATGATCCCGTGGTCCAGCAGGACCCGGATGAGCGGCAGGTCCAGCAGTTCCACGGGATCGGGCGACGCGACCACCCGCCGCCAGGCCGGACCGTCCTTGCTGATCTCCCAGCCGAACTGGCCCGCCAGGCGGTGTGCTTCCGGTTCGGGGTAGCCGGGCCCGACGAACTTCGTGGGGCTGCTGAAGGCGGGGTCGTCAGCCCGGACCAGGGTCCGGGTCAGCACGCAGCCGGCCTGGCCGCCGGGCAGCAGGTTGGCCAGCGCCTGGACCAGCCAGTAGCCGATCATCCCCTGGGTCTGCGCGACCAGCACGTCGAATGGGTAGGGGCGGGACAGCGCGGGGTCCTGCCCGCTTTCCATGGCCAGCAGCCCGACCTGGGGGCCGTTGCCGTGAGTGATCACCAGTGAGTGCTCCCGGGCCAGCGGCAGCAGCGCGGCGGCCGCCTCCCGGACGTGCGCCTCCTGGAGGCTGGCGTCCGGCCGCTCGCCGCGCTGCAGCAGGGCATTGCCGCCCAGGGCGGCCACGATCCGCATCACAAGGCTCCGATCATCGCGACGACAGCCGCCTTGATCGTATGCAGCCGGTTCTCGGCCTGGTCGAACACGATCGACGCGGGCGACTCGAACACATCCTCGGTGACCTCCAGGGCGTCCAGGCCACGGGCCTCGTACAGCATGGCCCCGACCTTCGTATCCCGGTTGTGCAGGGCGGGCAGGCAGTGCATGAACTTGGTGCCCGGCTTGCCGGTGGCGGCCATGGTCTTGCTGCTGACCTGGTACGGCAGCAGCAGGTCGATGCGCTCGTTCCAGGTGCTGGCGGGCTCCCCCATGGACAGCCACACGTCGGTGTACAGGAAGTCGGCCCCGGCCACGCCCTCGTCCACGTCAGCCGTCACGGTCATCCTCGCGCCCGAGCGGGCGGCCAGCCCCGCGGCGATGGCCTGCACCTCCGCGGACGGCTGCAGCTCGGCCGGGGAGCAGACCCGCACGTCCAGGCCCAGCAGGCAGCCGGTGACCAGCAGCGAGTTAGCGGTGTTGTTCCGGCCGTCGCCCAGGTAGCAGTAGCTCACCTCGCCCGGCGACCCGGGACAGTGGTCGTGCATGGTCAGGATGTCCGCGAGCATCTGGGTGGGATGCCAGTCGTCGGTCAGCCCGTTCCACACCGGCACCCCGGCGTACTCTGCCAGGGCCTCCACGTCGGTCTGGGCGGAGCCGCGGAACTCGATCCCGTGGAACATCCGGCCGAGCACCCGGGCGGTGTCCTTCACCGTCTCCTTGTGGCCCAGCTGCGACTCGCCCGGCCCCAGGCAGGTGACGTGGCCGCCCTCGTCATGCACCGCCACCTCGAACGCCGAACGGGTCCGGGTGGAGGACTTCTCGAAGATCAGCGCGATGCTGCGGCCGGCCAGCCGGGAGAAGCGCTGGCCCATCCGCCGCTCCAGCCGCAGCTGCGACGCGAGGCCCACCAGGTACAGGAATTCGCCGGCGGTGAGGTCGGTCTCCTTGGTCAGGCTCCGCCCGGTCAGGTCCATGGCATTGCTCCTTGCTCGTGATCTGGAGTGGCTCAGGCGGGATCGCGCTCGATGGGGCACGTCATGCACCGCGGCCCGCCGCGGCCCTGGCCGAGCTCGCTGCCCGCGATCGTGATGACCTCCTCACGGGCTGCGCCTCGGCGCCGCCCAGCGTGATGATCTTGCTGTCCGTAGCTTCTGATCTGGCCTCTCGCTGCGGTACGGGCATAGGTCCCAAGATCACGGACCGATCGGCACCGCGGGGTCTGGCGGTCCCGGGGACCAATGACCCTGGCCCGGGCGGCCATGATCGGGTTCGATGGCCTGACGCAGGCGGACCCGCTCCGCCCCGGCGCAGGACCGGTCAAGCGGGCGGATCGGACGAAAGCAGGTGGCACGATGGGTGAGGCTGACGGCGGCCTGGTCGTCGTAGGAGTCGATGGTTCCGAGGAATCGGTCGCGGCCCTGCGCTGGGCCGCGGGCTACGCGAAGGCCGCAGGCGCGACGGTGCAGGCCCTGACCGTCTGGCACTACCCGGATGTGGCCGGCGGGGCGCCGATCGGCCACGCGCCGCCCCCGGTCCGGCACGAATCCGAGCAGCACGTCAGGGACACGCTGGACCAGGCGGTCCGGCAGGTTTACCCGGACCCGGCCGCGGCCGGCCTGCAGACCAGGGTCGTCTACGGTCACCCGGCACAGGCCCTGGTGGAGGCGTCCAAGGAGGCGTCGCTGCTCGTGGTCGGCAGCCGGGGGCACGGCGCGTTCACCGGGATGCTGCTCGGCTCGGTCAGCATGCACTGCGTGACCAGCGCTTTCTGCCCGGTCACTGTGGTGCGCCAGCGCTGACCGCGCACACCAGCCGGCTGGACGGCTAACCGTCCAGCCGGCTGACGCATGTCAGGGGTGGTCCTTCGCGGCGCGGATGATCAGCAGCGGGCAGGTGGCGTGATGCGCGCAGTTCTGGCTGACCGAGCCGAGCAGCACGCTGGTGAACCCGCCGCGCCCCCGGCTGCCGACCACGAGCAGGTCGGCGCCCTCCGCGGCGTCGAGGAGGACCTCAGCGGGCCAGCCCTGCACGACGACCGGGTTGATGACGACGTCCGGGTCGGACCCGGCGGTCTCGCTGATCGCCTCGGTCAGTTCCTTCTCTGCCAGGACGCCGAGGTCGGGCTCCTCGACCAGGACCGCGGCCCAGCCGGCGCCGGACCTGCCTTCCGGGTACTGCCAGGCGAGAACCGCGTCGACGGCCGCGCCGGTCAGCCGGGCCTGGTCGATGGCCCAGCGCAGGGCGACCTTCGAGATCGGGGAGCCGTCGACGCCGACGACGATCCGCCCGTGGTGCGGTGCGGCTGATGCGGGTGATGCGGACATGGTGTGCCTCCAGGGTGCGTGGCAGGGGCTAGCGGAGCCGCCGGAGGAAGGGGTCCTGCGGCTGGGCCGGGGTGACCCGGATCCGGGCGTCAACCGCGCACGCGCCGCCGGGCTGGGCGATCACCGGGTTCAGGTCGAGCTCGGCGACCTCGGGCAGGTCGTCGGCCAGCTGGGAGACCCGCAGCAGGATGTCTGCGAGCGCGTCCGTGCTGACGGCCGGGCGGCCGCGGTGGCCGGTCAGCAGCGGCGCGGCCCGCACCGAGCGGATCAGCGCGTCAGCGCCGGCGTCGGTCAGCGGGGTGAGCCGCGCCGTGTGGTCGCCGAGGACCTCGGTGGCCACGCCACCTAGCCCGAACACCACCAGCGGCCCGAACACCGGCTCGGACACCGTGCCGATGAGCACCTCTGTGCCGTCGCCCAGCATGGGCTGGACGATGACCCCGGTCAGCCGGGCGCCGAAGCTCCCGGCCAGCTCGCGGTAGGCGGCCCTGGTCTCCTGCTCTCCGTGCAGGCCAAGTTTGACGGCGCCCGCGTCGGTCTTGTGCACCAGGCCCTCGGCCTGGGCCTTGAGCACGACCCGTCCGCCTAGTTCGGCCGCAGCTGCGGCCGCGGCGTCCTCGTCGTGCACCAGCCGGGATTCCACCAGCGGGATCTGGTAGTAGCCGAGCAGTTCGGCCACGGCCGCCGCGGGCAGCCAGCCGCCCTCCGGGCAGCCGGCCAGGAATGCGGTGATCAGGGCCCGCGCGTCGTCCCGCTGGATACCCGGCAGCTCGGGTACGTGGCCGTGCTCCGCATCCCGCCAGGCGCGGTAGCGCACGGCATGGTGCAGCGCCCGCACGGCATCCTCCGGGAAGGAGTACGCAGGGACCGGCGCGGGTCCCGGCTGCCCGGCGTAAGCCGGCCCCCCGGCCGGTCCCCGGGTTCCCGCTGCGGCCGGCCCGCTTTGTCCCGGCGAGCCGCCAGCCAGCAGCCGTACTCCTTCCGCCTGATCAGGGAACGCCGCGGCGAGCGGCAGGGGCAAGGCGGCCGCCGCGACGGCGGACCGCAGGTCAGCCACGGCGGTGGGGACGGCCACGGCCAGCACCGCGTCGACCCCTGGATCCCCGGCCACCGTCCGCAGGCAGTCGCGGAACTGAGCGGCGGTGGCCCCGGCGGTGGTGTCCACCGGCCCGGCCACCGCGGCCCCGGCGGGCAGCAGCCTGGTCAGCGCGTGGCGGGTCGCGGCGGACAGCGCGGCCACCCGCAGGCCGTAGTCGCCGCAGGCGTCCGCGGCCAGGACCCCGGCACCGCCGGCGTTGGACACGATCGCCACCCGGTCGCCGGCCGGCAGCGGCTGGGCGGCCAGCAGCGCGGCGGCGCCGGTCAGCTCGCCGAGGCTGCGGGCGGCGATGATCCCCGCCTGCTCGAACAGGGCCTCCTGGGTGACCACCGGGGTGGCCGCGGCCGCGGTGTGCGACGCGGCGGCGCGCTGCCCGGCGGCGGAGCGCCCGCCGATGACGGTGAGCACCGGCATCTTCCGGCCGACGCGGCGCGCGGTCCGGGCGAACTTGCGCGGGTTGCCGAACGACTCCACGTACAGCAGGGCCAGCCTGGTCTGGCCGTCCTGCTCCCACCAGGTGAGCAGGTCGTTGCTGGACACGTCGTACTTGTCGCCCGCCGACACGAACGACGAGCAGCCGATGCCCAGCCGGGACAGCTGCTCGAGCAGCGCGATGCCGATCCCGCCGGACTGCACGACCAGCCCGGCCTGGCCGGGCAGCGGGTGCCGGGCGCCGAACGTGGCGTCCAGGGCCAGGCCCGGCACGGCCAGCCCGAAGCAGTTGGGGCCGACCAGGCGCATGCCGTACCGGCGGCAGATGGCCAGCAGATCCGGCCCGGCCTCGCCCAGGCCCGCGGTGACCACGACCAGGGAGCGGATCCCCCGGCGGCCGCACTCGGCCGCGACCTTGGTCACCGCGGCCGCGGGGACCGCGATCACGGCCAGGTCGGGAATCTCGGGCAGGTCGGCGACCGAGGGGACGCAGTGCAGGCCCTCCATGGAGTGGCCGCGGGGGTTGACCGGGTAGATGCGCCCGGCGTAGCCGCCGTCCACGATGTTGTGCAGCAGTTCCCGGCCGACCGACCCGCGGTGCCGGCCGGCCCCGATGACCGCAACCGACTCCGGCTGCAGCAGCGGCCGCAGGCTGGCCACGTCGGCCCGGCTCTCCCGGTCCGCGACCCGGTCCAGGTAGCCGTCGAGGAACGGGTCGGCGTCACCCGTGGGCAGCGGGAACGTCAGATCGACCGTCCCGTAGGACAGGTGCTTGCGCGCGGGCAGCCCGGCGTCGGCGAACACCCGGAGCATGGCGGTGTTCTCGGACAGCGTCTCGGCGGTGAAGCCGCGCAGCCCGCGGCTGCGGGCCAGGGAGACAAGATGCTCGAGGAGCAGGGTGGCGACGCCCCGGCCGTGCATCCGGTCCGGCACTGCGAACGCGATCTCGGCGAAGCCCTCCGCCTGGCCCTGCAGCTCGTAGCTCGCCACGCCCACCAGCTCGCCGTCCAGCCAGGCGAGCAGGGCCGCGTGCCGGTCGTCGGGCGGACGGCAGATCCGCGTGGCCTCGCGCTCCGCGTTCAGCGCGCTGACGGTAAAGAACCGCAGGTACATGTTCTCCGGCGACAGGCCCGCGTGCATCTCGCGAACCGCGTCGGCGTCGCCCGCCGCAGCGGGCCGGATCTCGACGGTTGAGCCGTCGGTCAGCAGTGCGTATGTCCCAGCGTCCGCAGTCATGCTCCTAGGTTCGCCCAGTGGCACCCGGCCTGGTCAGGAGCATCAGGCCCGGATCGGCAGGACCTTCGGCCCGTCCGGCGGCAGCAGCCGGTAGCCAGTGACCATGTCCGTGCTGATGGCGATGATCTCGTCACGATGGCCGGCCGCCCAGGGCTGCAGGGCCTGCCGGTAACGCACGCCCAGCAGGCCGTCCGTGACCGGGAGAGCCCGGCCTACGACGACCACGCTCCAGCCCTGGCGGGTGACCGGGTCGATCTCGTCGGCCTCGTAGGCGACGACCGTGCCGGTGTCGTCGACATCCGTGCTCAGCGCGCTGCCCAGGCTGGTGCGGATGATGATCTTGCTGCCGTCGACCAGGTGGTTGACCGGGCGGATGGCAGGCAGGGCCCGCGCGGTGAACACCACCCGGCCGAACGGCACACTCGCCAGCAGCCGCAGCGACTCGTCCTTGGGCAGCTCAGCCAGTTCGCGTCCGGTCACCGGTGCCTCCTTCGCTGGGCTGCCGGTCATAGTCCCCGGCGGCTGGGATTTCATCCGGCCGGACGGGAGTCCGCCAGATCAGCCGGTGCACGGGGACCCACCGCGGGATGTCCCGCAGCCCGGGGATGAACGGGACCAGGAGCAGCAGCAGGGTGGCCAGGCCGGTCAGGTACACGGCCCAGATGTCCACGCTGGCTGAGCTGCTGAACGGGGCGACGTGATACCACATCTGGTACAGCCACAGCCACGGCTGGCCCGGGTAGCTGCCGGTCTCGTTCATCACACCCCACTGGTCGCCGGTCAGATGCATGTTCGAGGCCAGGGTGGCGTAGTAGCCGCCGTCGGCGATGAACAGCAGCGGCTTAGTGAAGTTAGTGCCGTAGAACTGCCGCTGCGCGAGCAGATCGGTGTCCAGCGCGCCGCTGCGGGCCATGGCCAGCTCGGCGGCCATCATGGCCGGGACCGGGCCGGCTGCGGGCAGATTGAGGTTCCCGCCGTTGAACGGCACCTTCTTCGCGCCGGGGGCGGTCGCCGCGTTGTAGGCCGCGGCCCACTTCTGCTGCTGGGCGGCCGGGGCGCTGGTGTAGGTGTGCAGTGCCGCGGCCAGCGTGGGGTCGGTGCGGGCCTGGATGGCCAGCGGGCCGAGCACGAAGTCCTGGGCGGCGTTCACCGGCTGGGTGATGCCGGCCAGTTTCTGCCAGTTGACCGGCCCGACCTGCTGCACGGCATCGGTCCCGTTGTTGTACGGCGGCCCGTAGCTGGCCGTGCCGCCGGTGCCGTCCAGTTCGGTGGCCGCGGTGTTGACGAACCCGACCTGGTCCAGCTGGCCCCAGGTCTGGACGGTCACCGGTGGCACGTTGGGCGAGGACAGCACGCCCGCCATCACGAGCACGAGGCCGCCGGCCACCGCGGTCGCGAGTGTGGCCTCCTTGAGCAGGTCGTACCGGCGGGTGGGGCCGGTCCACGGTGCGGCGTCGGCGGCCGCGGCGGCCTTCCTGGCGGTCCGGTCCCGCCACCGGATCCGGCGCGCGGGCAGTGGGTGGCTGACCCCGCGCACCCGGACCAGCAGGACGTGCGCGCCCACCAGGGCGATGAGCACGATGGGGACGAGCACGACGTGCCACAGCAGCATCTGGCCGAAGTCCATCACGTTGAAGAAGGCGCCGATACCGACCGCGTTGAACGCGTCCTTGCCGTTGGTCGAGATCCACTGTGAGTCGAAGTTCTGCTGGGCCAGGTAGCCGGTGAAGCACTCGACGACCGAGGCGGCGAACGCGACCACACCGGTAATCCAGGTCATCGCCCGGCGGCCGCGCCAGGCCGCCATCCAGAACTTGCCCCAGAGGTGGATCACCATGAAGGCCATGAACAGCTCCACGCTCCACAGGTGGACGCTGTTGAAGAAGTGCCCGACCGGGTTCGTATGCCACCAGTCAGTTCCGCCGATCGCGATGGCGAAGCCGCTGACGATGGCCAGCCCCAGCGCCGCGAGGGTGGCCACCCCGAACACGTACACCCAGGAGGCCACGTAGGCGGGCTGCCGGTCCGGCAGCAGCTTGCCGGGCGGCAGCAGCTGCAGCGCCCGGCGCCGGACGCGGGCGGTCCACATCCGCTCGTCGCCCTCGGCCGCCGGAGCGATCACCGGGGCTTCCCCGTCCGGCTCCCCCGCGCCGGTCCCGGCGCCGGCCTGCACCGCTCCATGACCACGCGGGAACGGGAGCAGGAGCGCCGCGCCGAAGAGCACCACCATGACCGCGAGGACGATCAGGTTCGCCACCGAGATCTCAAAGATCGACCAGTGCAGATAGGTGCCCGGGTGGTTCAGGTCAACGGGACCGGAACTGACTGCGGCGAGCAAATGTGCTCTCATATTCTGCTCCTGCGGCTTACCGGGAGAGGGATGGTTGATGTGCCGCACTCACCTTCGTCTGCAGGCCACGGCCAGCCCCAGGGATCTGTGACCCAGTTCACCAGGACTAAAGTCCTTTGCTATTTCTTTGCCTGGGCTTTTGGGCCCCGACGACCAGCAGCCCCCGCCGGGTGGTCCCGGCGGGGGCTGGCCGGCTGCTCCTGGCAGCCCGGTACGGGGAGTCAGGAGGAGCTGACCTGCACGCGGGTGGCGGCCTTGGGGAAGACCTCGGCCTCCGGCGCGGTGCGGC
>DASVBE010000299.1:0-19068 GCA_036375995.1 Streptosporangiaceae bacterium
TGTCCTTTCTGGCCGCGCCCGGCTCAGCCCGCGCCCTCCTCAGCTAGCACCGCGTCCAGGGCGGCCGCGAACGTCCCGGCGAGCTGGGTGATCTCCGCCTCGGTGATCACGAACGGCGGGGAGACCTGCAGCGCGCCCCCGCGCAGCAGCCGGGTGATCACGCCGCGGCGGCGGATGTCCGCCACCAGCCGGGCGCCCAGGCCCGGGTCCGCCTCGATCGCGTCCGGCGCCAGCTGCACCGCGGCCAGCAGGCCGGTGCCCGCCCGGACCTCGCTGACCAGGCGGCTGGAGGCCAGCGGCCGGACCGCGCCGGCCAGCACGCCCTCCAGCCCGGCGACCCGCTCCAGCAGGCCGTCACGCTCGATCAGGTCCAGGTTGGCCAGCCCGACCGCGCACGCGGTGGGGTGCCCGGCGTAGGTGTAGCCGTGCCGGAAGACCTCCGCCGAGCCCGGCCGCCAGAACGGCGCGGACACCCTGGGCCCCACGATCACCGCGCCGAGCGGGGCGTACCCGGAGGTCAGGCCCTTGGCCGTGGTCATCAGGTCGGGCTCGATGCCGAACCGGGCGCTGGCGAACCAGTGACCGGTCCGGCCGAAGCCGGTGATCACCTCGTCCGCGACCAGCAGCACGTCGTGCGCCCGGCAGATCTCGGCCACCCGGGCCAGGTAGCCCTCGGGCGGCGGGTACATCCCGCCCGCGCCGATCACCGGCTCGCAGAAGAACGCGGCGACCCGGTCCGCGCCCAGCTGGCTGATCAGCTTGTCCAGCGCCTCCGGGTCGTCCCAGGCGACGTGCTCGACCGCGGCCACCAGCGGGCCGAACGCGGCCGCGTTGGCCGGGATGCCGCCCAGCGTGGTGCCGTAGGCGTTCATCCCGTGGTAGGCGTGCGCCCGGGAGATGATGATCTGCTTGCCGTCCTGGCCCTCCGCATGCCAGTAGGCGCGGGCCAGCTTGGCCGCGGTGTCGATGGCGTCGGACCCGCCGCCCGGGGTGAAGAACACCTTCGCCCCGTCCATCGGGGCGATCCCGGCGATCCGCTCCGCCAGCGCCTCCGCCGGGACGTTGGTGAACGGCTCGAAGGTCTGGTAGGCGGCCAGCTGGCGCATCTGGCTGGCGGCCGCGTCAGCCAGCTCGGCCCGGCCGTGGCCCACGTTGCAGTACCACAGGCTGGCCAGCGCGTCGAGGTAGCGGTTCTGCTGGCTGTCGACGACGGTGGCCCCCTCGCCGCCCACGATCGTCACCGCCCACTCACCGGCGCTGGCCATGTTCGCGAACGAGTTCCACAGTGCGGGCTGGCCTGGGGCGCGGCCGGCTGCTGCCACCATCGTCGGTGCCTTTCCTCCGGTGCTGAGCTGGTCGGGGCCAAATCTACGGCCCCCCGGGACCCGGCCCGGGGACCGGGCTGGACTTGACGTCCAGTTGAGCTTCTAGGGTGGGGGGAACCAGCCAGCCAGACGGGAGGTGCCTGCCCATGCGCGGGAGCCGGGCCGAGCGGCTGTGGGTGCCGCAGTACCGGGCCCTGATCACCGGCCTGGTGCTGACCATCACGTTCGTCGCGTCCGAGGCGCTCGCGGTGGTGACGGTCATGCCGGTGGCCGCGCGTGACCTGGGCGGGCTCAAGCTCTACGGCTGGGTGTTCAGCGCGTTCATGCTGGGCAGCGTGGCCGGCATCAGCGTGGCCGGCCGGGAGGCCGACCGGCGCGGGCCCGCGGCCCCGTTCGTGGCCGGCCTGCTGCTGTTCGGCGCGGGCCTGCTGGTGGCCGGGCTGGCCCCGGACATGTCGGTGATGGTGGCCGGGCGAGTGCTGCAGGGCGCCGGGGCCGGCGCGGTCCCCGCGGTGGCCTACGCGGCGATCGGCCGGTCCCTGCCCGGGCCGCTGCGGGCCCGGATGATGGCCGTGCTGTCCACCGCCTGGGTGGTCCCCGGGCTGGCCGGGCCCGCGGTCGCCGCCGAGGTGGCCCGGCTGTTCGGCTGGCGGTGGGTGTTCCTCGGCCTGCTGCCGGTGGTCGCGGTATCCGGCGCGGTGGCGGTGCCGTCCCTGGTCCGGATCGGCCGGTCCGCGGAGGCCGACGCCACGGCGGACGGCGGGGACGCGCACCGGCTGATCGACGGGCTGCGCACCGCGGCCGGGGCGGCGCTGCTGCTCGCCGGGCTGACCGTGGCCGCGGCCGGGTCCTGGCACCTGGCCGCCGGGGCGGCGCTGGTCGCGGCCGGCGTTCTGGCCGGGGTGCCCGCGCTGCGCCGCCTGGTCCCGGCGGGCACGCTGACCAGCCGCCGCGGGCTGCCGTCGGTTATCGCCGTCCGCGGGCTGCTCACGTTCGCGTTCTTCGGCGGCGACGCCTACGTGACGCTGGCCATCACCGAACTGCGGCACTACGCGCCGGTGGTGGGCAGCCTCGCGGTCACCGGCGCCACGCTGTCCTGGACGGCCGGCTCCTGGGTGCAGGCCCGGGTCAGCCAGACCCGGTCCGGCCGCAGCCTGATCGCGGCCGGGCTGGTCCTCGTGCTGATCGGCACCGCTGGGATGGCGGCCGTGCTGTGGCCCGCCGTGCCGGTCGGGGTGGGCGTGGCCGCGTGGACCGTGGCCGGCCTGGGCATGGGTCTGGGCTACGCGCCGCTGTCGCTGCTGATGCTGCGCGAGGCGCCGCCCGGGCGTGAGGGCTGGGCGTCCGGCGCGCTGACCCTGTCCGACACGCTCGGCACTGCGCTGGGCATCGGCGTGGGGGGCACCGCGGTGGCCGCCGCGGCCAGCCTGCGGTCCGGCGTGCTGATCGCGTTCGCGCTGGCCGCCGGGGTGGGCCTGGCCTCGCTGGCGGTCATCCGGCGGCTGCCGCCGGGCCCGGCCTCGGCCGCCCCGCAGCACGCCGAAGCCGCCCCCGCCGGCCAGGCCGCGGCATAACTCCCGCCCGCGGGGCAGACTGCGGGCATGGCCTCCTATTCGGTGAACCCGCGGGCAGTGCAGCAGGCGCAGCAGCTCATCGACGCCCGGCAGTACGTGGTGGAGAGTGACTGGGGCAGCGTGCAGCCACGGGCCGCGGACCAGAACGAGTACCTGAAGAACCACTCCTGGGCGGAGTACGAGGCCTGGCACCTCGGCCTGACCGACGGGGCGGCCGACGAGACCAAGGCCAGGTACGCGTTCGTCTACGGGGATTTCCGCCGGCTGCACCGGATGGGCATCATCGCCTGCCTGTACCGGGCCGCCGAGTGGCGGCACAAGGAGATCGAGCTGGCCGCGCACGACCTGCTCCAGCGCCTGGACCAGAAGCTCGGCTGACTGTCCGGCCGGCCCGGCTGAACGGGCGCTTGGCCTTGCCTGGCTGATGGGGTGCTGCCTACTGTCGGGGCAGGGCAGTGCAGCCGGGAAGCAGGGCACGCTCAGTCTACTATTCCGATATACTTTATCGGGAAAGTGAGCGCGACGAGCAGGGGAGCGACTTCGCCGATGCCGGAATCACCAGCCGCCCTGCATCTGGCCGTCGCGCTGGACGGGGCCGGCTGGCACCCGGCGGCCTGGCGCGCGGCCGGGATCCGGCCCGCTGAGCTGTTCACCGCCGGCTACTGGGCCGGCCTGGTCCGCCACGCCGAGCGCGGGCTGCTGGACTTCGTCACCTTCGAGGACGGGCTCGGCCTGCAGTCGGACCGGTACAACGCGCCCGACCCGCGGTCCGACCGGGTCCGGGGACGGCTCGACGCGGTGCTGATCGCGGCCCGGGTGGCCCCGGTGACCAGGCACATCGGGCTGGTGCCGACCGCGGTCGTGACGCACACCGAGCCGTTCCACCTCTCCAAGGCCATCGCCACGCTGGACTACGTCAGCCAGGGCCGGGCCGGGGTCCGGCTCCAGGTCACCGCGGGCGCACGAGGCCGCCCACTTCGGCCGCCGCACGCTGCCGGTGTTCCGCTACTCCCAGCGCGGCGACCCGGAGATCGCGCGGCTGCTGGCCGGCCTGATGGACGAGGCCGCGGACTACGCCGAGGTGCTCCGGCGGCTGTGGGACAGCTGGGAAGACGACGCGGAGATCAGGGACGCGGCCACCGGCCGGTTCGTCGACCGGGACAAGCTCCACTACATCGACTTCGCCGGGGAGCACTTCCGGGTCAAGGGGCCGTCGATCACCCCGCGGCCGCCGCAGGGCCAGCCGGTGATCGCCGCGCTGGCCCACTCGGCCGCGCCGTACCAGCTTGTCGCCAGGGCCGCCGACGTCGGGTTCGTGACCCCGCACGACGCGGCGCAGGCCGCCGCGATCGTGGCCGAGATCCGCGGCGACCAGGAGGCCGCCGGGCGGGCCGGGCAGACCCTGCACGTCTTCGGCGACCTGGTGGTGTTCCTGGCGGAGACCGCCGCCGCGGCGAGAGACCGCAAGGCCCGGCTGGATGAGCTGGCCGGCGAGGAGTACCGCAGTGACGCGCTGGTGTTCACCGGGACCCCGCAGGAGCTGGCCGGCCTGCTGCAGGACTGGCAGGCCGCCGGGCTGTCCGGGTTCCGGCTGCGGCCCGGGGTGATCAGCGCGGACCTGGCGGCCATCACCGCAAATCTCGTACCCCTTCTTCAGGAGCGCGGCGCGTTCCGTGCGTCCTATCAGGACGGGACGCTTCGCACGCGGCTGGGCCTGCCCCGGCCCGCCAGCCGGTACGCGAAGGCATGAGCCGAGCCGGAAGGACACCGCCGTGACCAAGCCGGTCAAGCAGATCCACCTCGCCGCGCACTTCCCCGGGGTGAACAACACCACCGTGTGGAGCGACCCGCGGTCCGGCAGCCACATCGAGTTCAGCTCATTCGAGCACTTCGCCCGGACCGCGGAGCGGGCCAAGTTCGACTTCCTGTTCCTGGCCGAGGGGCTGCGGCTGCGCGAGCAGAACGGGCAGATCTACGACCTGGACGTGGTCGGCCGGCCGGACACGTTCACTGTGCTGGCCGCCCTGGCCGCGGTCACCGACCGGCTCGGGCTGGCCGGCACGATCAGCTCCACCTTCAACGAGCCGTACGAGGTGGCCCGGCAGTTCGCCACCCTGGACCACCTGTCCGCGGGCCGGGCCGCGTGGAACGTGGTCACCTCGTGGGACGCGTTCACCGGGGAGAACTTCCGCCGGGGCGGCTACCTGGCCGTCCAGGACCGGTACGCCCGCGCCAGGGCGTTCCTGGCCGCCACGCTCGGGCTGCTGGACTCCTGGCAGGACGGCGACCTCGCGGACGGCCCGGACGCCGGGGAGTTCCTGAACCGGGCCGAGGCGGGCCGGTTCGCCCGGACCGACCGGTTTTTCGACATCTGGGGCCAGTTCAACGTGCCGCGCAGCCCGCAGGGCAGGCCGGTGATCTTCCAGGCCGGCGACTCGGACGAGGGCCGCGAGTTCGCCGCCGAGGCCGCTGACGCGATCTTCACCCGGCACGGCACGCGGGCGGCGGGCCAGGCCTTCTACGCCGACGTGAAACGGCGGCTGCCCGCCTACGGCCGGGCCCCGGACCAGCTGCTGATCCTGCCCGCGGCCACGTTCATCCTGGCCGGCACCGACGCCGAGGCCCGCGAGCTGTCCCGCGAGGTGCGGCGGCAGCAGGTCAGCGGGCAGACCGCGATCCGGTTCGCGGAGCAGCTGTGGAACCGCGACCTGTCCGGCTACGACCCGGACGGGCCGCTGCCGGACGTCGACCCGGACGTCAGCCAGGAGACCATCGCGCCGGGCCGGGCCAGCGTGCGGGCCTACACCGACCCGATGGCCACCGCGGCACAGTGGCGGGCCAGGGCCGAAGCAGAGAACCTGTCGCTGCGCGAGCTGATCATCGAGGTGACCAGCCGGCCGTCGTTCACCGGCTCGCCCGCCACCATCGCCGCCACCCTGAACGACTGGGTGCAGTCCGACGTCAGCGACGGCTTCATCCTGGTGCCGCACATCACGCCCGGCGGCCTGGACGAGTTCGCCGCCACGGTCGTCCCGCTGCTGCAGGAGCGCGGCGTGTTCCGGGCCGAGTACGAGGGCAGCACGCTGCGCGAGCATCTCGGCCTGGCGCCGCTGCCCAGCCCGGACCGCCCGGTCACCGCCCCCCGGTAAGGAGCCGCGCATGGCCACCACCCCGCTCGGCGTGCTCGACCTGGTGCCGATCAGCTCGGGCTCGACCGCGGCCCAGGCCTTGCATAACAGCATCGACCTGGCCCGGCACGCGGAGCGGCTCGGCTATGCGCGGTACTGGTTCGCCGAGCACCACCTGAACCCCGGGGTGGCCGGCACCTCACCGGCGGTGGTGCTGGCGCTGACCGCGGCGGCGACCTCGACGATCCGGATCGGGTCCGGCGCGGTCCAGGTCGGCCACCGCACCGCGCTGGCCGTGGTGGAGGAGTTCGGCCTGATCGACGCGCTGCACCCGGGCCGGGTCGACCTGGGCCTGGGCCGGTCCGGTGGGAAACCCAAGGGCACCGGGCCGGACCAGCCGGTGCCGGACGCCACCCCGGTGATCAACGGCCGGGCGCCGAACGGGCTGCTGATCCCGCCCCGGTTCTCCATGGCCGAACTGGTCCGTACCCCGCGCTTCCGGCTCCAGCGGGCCATGCTCCAGCTGCCGGGGGCCACCCCGGTGGGCTACACCGAGCAAGTCGGCGACATCCTGGCGCTGCTGCGCGGCTGCTACCGGTCGCCCGACGGGCTCGAGGCCCGGGCGGTGCCCGGCGAGCACGCCGACGTCCAGGTGTGGATCACCGGCAGCAGCGGCGGGGAGAGCGCCCAGGTGGCCGGGGGCAACGGGCTGCGGTTCGCGGCGAACTACCACGTGGCCCCGGGAACCGTGCTGGAGGCCGCGGACGGCTACCGGGCCGCGTTCCGCCCGTCGGCCGAGCTGGCCCGGCCCTACCTGTGCGTGTCCGCCGACGTGGTGGTGGCGCCGTCCGGGGCCGAGGCCAGGGAGCTGGCGGCCGGCTTCGGCCCGTGGGTGGCCAGCATCCGGTCTGCCCGCGGCGCGATTGAGTACCCCACCCCGGCGGAGGCCAGGGCGATGCCGTGGACCGAGGCGGACCAGGCGCTGGTGGCGGACCGGCTGGACACGAGGTTCGTCGGCGATCCCGGGCAGGTGTGCGCGCAGCTGGAGCAGCTGCGCGAGGCGACCGGCGCGGACGAGCTGCTGGTCACCACGATCGTGCACCAGCACGCCGACCGGGTGCGCTCCTACCAGCTGCTCGCGCAGGAGTGGGCCCGCCGCTAGCCGGGGCGGGTCAGCCAGGCAGGCCAGGCAGTTCCGGCTCGGCCCCGGCCAGCGACCGCAGGCCCGAGGCCAGGTGCCCGCGCACGGCCCGGCCGGTGATCCCCATCACCTCGGCCACCCGGGCCACCGGCAGGTTCGCGACGCAGCTGAGCAGCACCGCCTCGCGCTGCGCAGGCGGTAACGCGTGCAGCGCCCGGATCAGGCAGGACTGCGCCCCGGCCAGCATGCCCGGGCCACCCTGGCGGGACCGGCAGCGGCGGACGATCATGCGGAGCAGGTAGAGCACGGCCTGATCCTCGTCGTGCAGCTCTGGCCAGCCGGCGTACATGGCCACGAACGCGTCCTGGACGATCTCCTCGGCCGCCGGGTCACCGGCCGCCAGCAGCGTGGCCAGCTGGGTCAGCGGACGGTAGTGCGCCTCGTAGAGCACGGTCAGGGCCTGGTCGGGTGATCGCCCGGCGAACCGGCGGTCACCCCGTCGCCGCCCCTGACCGTCTCCCACGGCCGCTGCACCCCGTTCCGCGCGCTGGCTCGTCCCGGCTGCTGACATCCGCGATCCCCCATACCCTGCTGAGCGAATGCAATCCCATTCTGGCGGAGCCTGACGATCACTGCCAGATACATATTCCTTACGCACGGACGGGCCGCAGGGTTGCGCTGGTCAGCCGGCCAGGTCCTCGAGGGCCCGGCGGATGCGCTTTTCCGAGATGGGGCCGCGGGTGCCGAGCGCCTGCGCGAACAGGCTGACCCGCAGCTCCTCGATCATCCAGCGCACCGCCCGGGCCTGCTCGCTGGCCCGCCGGCCCGGGCTCAGCGCGGCCAGCGTGTCCTCGTACTCGCCGGTGACCTCGTGCACCGTCGCCATCAGGCCGGCGTCCCGGCCCGGGCTGTCCGCCATCTTGTCCAGCCGCCGGCGCATCGCCTGCAGGTAGCGGGTCAGGTCGGCGAGCCGGGCCGCCCCGGTCTCGCTGACGAAGCCGGGGAAGATCAGCCCGGCCAGCTGCTCGCGCAGGTCGGCGGCGGCCGCGGCGAGCACCGGGCTGGTCACCCCGGCCAGCCCGGTCTCCACCTCGTGCGCCGCGCCCAGCACCCGGGCCACCGCGGAGACCACGTCGGCGGTGACCGCGGCCAGCCTGGCCCTGGCCTCCGCCAGCAGCGCCTCGAACCCGGCCCGGTCCCAGGCCGGGCCGCCGGCCGCGGCGATGATCTGGTCAGCGGCGGCGGCCGCACAGTCGTCCAGCAGCGCCGGCACCGACGGGTAGGGCTGCCGGCCCATGGCCAGCTTGGCGCTGGCCGGCAGCCGCAGCGCCACCGCCCGGGCCCCGGACGGCACCTGGCGCAGGATCAGCCGCCGGGTACCGCGCAGCATCGACGCGGCGGCCTGCTCGGGCGTGTCGCACAGCACGATGTCCACGGTGCCGCCGGCGCCGTCTCCGGTATCGGCCAGCGCCGGGTAGCCGCGCACCTGCCCGGCGCTGAACTGCCGCGGCAGCGTGTCAAAATCCCAGCTGGTCAGCCCCGTCCTGGTGAGGTCACGGGCGGCGTCGGTGAGCACCGCGCGCAGCCGCGGTGCGACCTGCGCGCGTACCCCGGCCAGGTCCTTGCCGGCCGCCAGCACCTTGCTGCCGTCGGTGACCCGGAACGAGACCCGCAGGTGCGCGGGCAGCTTGCCGGGATCCCAGGCGTCCCGCGGCACGGTCACCCCGGTCATCCGGCGCAGCGCGGCGGACAGCGCGTCCAGCAGGTCGCCGTGCGCCTGGCCCAGCTCGGGCAGCACCTTGCGGGCGGTCTCCGGGGCGGGCACGAACCGGACCCGCAGCGCCTTGGGCAGCGACCGGATCAGCTCGGTGATCAGCTCCTCCCGCAGGCCGGGCACCTGCCAGCCGAACTCCTCGCCGTCCACCTGGTTCAGCGACGCCAGCGGGATGTCCACGGTCACGCCGTCGTCCGGCGCGCCCGGCTCGAACTCGTACGACACCGGCAGCCCGGCCCAGCTCTCCGGGTACTCCGCCGGGTCGACCTGGTCCGCGTCCGGCCCGGCCAGGTCCGCGGGCGACAGCGTGAGCAGTCCTGGGTTGTCCCGCCTTTCCTGCTTCCACCACTGATCGAAGTGCCGCGCCGAGGTCACGCCGGCCGGGATCCGCTGGTCGTAGAACGCGAACAGGGCCCGGTCGTCGGCGACCAGGCCGCGCCGCCGGGCCTTGCGCTCCAGCTCCGCCGCGTCGGCGATCAGCTGCTGGTTCTCCGCGAAGAACGCGTGATGGGTCTGCCAGTCGCCCTCGACCAGCGCGTGCGTGATGAACATGTCCCGGGCCGCGGCCGGGTCGACGCGGCCGAGCAGCACCGGCCGGGCCGCGACAATCGGCAGGCCGTACAGCATGACCCGCTCGCTGACCATGGCCGCGGTCCGCTTCGGGTCCCAGCGCGGCTCGCCGTAGCTGCGCCGGATCAGGTGGCCGGCGTTTTCCTCGGCCCACTCCGGCTCGATGCTGGCCACGGTCCTGGCCCACAGCCGGGAGGTCTCCACGAGCTCCGCGGCAACCACCCAGGCCGGCGGTTTCCGCGCCAGCGGCGAGTCCGGGAAGATCGCGAACCGCGCGCCGCGGGCGCCGGCGAACTCGGTCAGCGGCCGCCGCCGTCCGCGCTGCGGCGGCTCCTTCGCCGCGGCGCTCGTGTCCTGCATCCCGATGTGCGACAGCAGCCCGGACAGCAGCGCCCGGTGCACCCGCTCGTACAGGTCCGGCGGGAAGCGCCCGGTGTCCACGGTGCCGCTGTTGCCCTTGCTCGCCGAGGTGCGCGAGGTATTCCCCCGGCTGCTGGGGTTGCTGGGGCTGCTGGGGCTCGGGCTGGGCGGCACCCCGGTCAGCGCGGCCGGCAGCGCCAGCTCGTCGCCGTCCGGCCCGCCGGTCGCGACGCCCAGGTCCCTGGCTGCCTGGCGGAGCTGGGCGTGCACGTCCTGCCATTCGCGGACCCGCAAGTAGTGCAGGTACTCCCGCCGGCACAACCGCCGGAACGCCGACGAGGACAGCTCACGCTGCCGGTCCCGCAGGTAGTCCCACAGCGTCACCAGCGCCAGGAAGTCGGACCCTGGCTCGGCGAACCGGGCGTGGCTCGCGTCGGCCGCCTCCCGGGCCTCGGCGGGCCGCTCCCGCGGGTCCTGGATGGCCAGCGCCGCCGCGATGACCAGCACCTCCCGCGCGCAGTCCCGCCGGCCGGCCTCGATGATCATCCGGGCCAGCCGCGGGTCGACCGGCAGCCGCGCCAGCTGATGCCCGGTCGCAGTCAGCCGGGTCCGGCCCGCACCGCCACGCCCGCCGCCGTGCCCGCGGCCCCGGCCGCCGCCCTCACCCGACCCGACCGCCCCCAGCTCCTCCAGCAGCCGCACCCCGTCGATGACCTGGCGCGGGTCCGGCGGGTCAAGGAACGGGAAGTCGGCCACCTCACCCAGCCCCAGGTCGGCCATCCGCAAGATCACCGAGGCCAGGCTCGTCCGCAGAATCTCCGGCTCGGTGAACTCGGGCCGGGACGCGTAGTCGGCCGCGCTGTACAGCCGGATGCACACGCCGTCCGCGGTCCGCCCGCAACGCCCCGCCCGCTGGTTCGCCGAGGCTTGCGAGACAGGCTCGATCGGAAGGCGCTGCACCTTCGTCCGCTGGCTGTACCGCGAGATCCGCGCCGTCCCCGGGTCGATCACGAACTCGATCCCCGGAACGGTCAGCGAGGTCTCGGCCACATTCGTCGCCAGCACCACTCGCCGGCTGGCGTGCGGCTCGAACACCCGGTGCTGCTCGGCCGCGGACAGCCGCCCGTACAGCGGCAGCACCTCGAGCCCGGCCGCGGCCGCCGCGGCATCAGCGCCCGTCAGCGCGTCGGCAGTGTCCCTGATCTCCCGCTCGCCGCTGAGGAAGACGAGGATGTCGCCGGTCCCCGTGGCCCGCAGCTCGCCAACCGCGTCAATGATCCCCTGGACCTGATCACGCGGCTCGGCCTCGGGATCCTCCGGGTCGGCTAGCGGCCGGTAGCGTACCTCTACTGGATAGGTACGGCCGGAAACCTCGATCACCGGCGCTTCGCCGAAGTGAGCGGCGAACCGCCCGGGGTCGATGGTCGCCGACGTGATGATGACCTTGAGGTCGGGACGGCGGGGGAGCAGCCGCCTCACGTAACCGAGCAGGAAGTCGATGTTCAGGCTGCGCTCGTGCGCCTCGTCGATGATCAGCGTGTCGTACCGCAGCAGGTCGCGGTCGCTGTGCAGCTCGGTCAGCAGGATCCCGTCGGTCATCAGCTTGACCAGGGTGTTCTCGCTGGACGTGTCGGTGAACCTGACCTTGTAGCCAACCGCCGCGCCGAGCCCGGTGCCCAGCTCGTCGGCGATCCGCTGGGCCACGCTGCGGGCCGCGATCCGGCGCGGCTGGGTGTGCCCGATCTGCCCGGCCACACCCCGGCCGAGCTCCAGGCAGATCTTGGGCAGCTGCGTGGTTTTCCCCGACCCGGTCTCGCCGGCCACGATCACCACCTGGTGCCCGGCGATGGCCGCCGCGATCTCCGCGCGCCGCTGGCTGACCGGCAGCTCACCGGGGTACGTGAGCTCGGGTACCGCCGACCGGCGGGCCGCGATCCTGGCCTCCGCCGCGCCGACCCGCTCTTTCAGCCGGATTACGGCTCGCTGGCGCTGGCCGCCGTCACTCAGGCTCTCCGCCTGGTCGGCCTGCCGGCCCAGCCGCCGCCGGTCGGCCAGCATGAGCCCGCTGATCTGCTCGCGCAGTCCGGCGGGCAGCGTGGTCACGGCAGGCTCCAGGGCAGTCGGGCAGCGGGGCGGAAAGGCGCTCGGCGGGCGCAGGGAAATCCAGCGTCAAGGATGACGCCTGGGACCCCGCGTTTCCCAACGCTTTTCCGCCCCGCGGCCTTCCCGCGGCCCGGGCTAGCCCGCAGGCCCTTCGGCGCTAGCCCTTCAGGGCGCCGGAGACCAGGCCGCGGACGTAGTAGCGCTGCAGGCTGACGTAGACCACGATGCACGGCACCATCGAGATCACCGCGCCGGCGATCAGCAGGCCGTAGTTGACCGCGCCGTAGGTGCCGGTCTCCACGTTGCTCAGCGCGACCGGCAGGGTGAACAGGCCGTCGTTGGTCATCAGCGTGAGCGCGCCGAGGAACTCGGTCCAGGAGAACAGGAACGCGTACAGCGCGGTGGTGGCCACCCCGGGCAGCACCAGCGGCCTGAGCACCGAGACCAGCGAGCGCATCGGCCCGGCGCCGTCCACCCGGGCCGCGTTGATGATCTCCTTCGGCACCGCGAGGAAGCTGTTGCGCATCACGTACGTGCCGAACGGCAGGTTGAACGCGGTGTAGAAGAGCGCCAGGCCGAGCAGGCTGTTCAGCAGGTGCAGGCTGTGCAGTTCCAGGAACAGCGGGGTGAGCACGGCCTGGAACGGGATCATCAGCGCGAGCAGGATCAGCCCGAAGGCGAAGCCCGAGAACCGGAACCGGAACCGGCCGAACCCGTACCCGGCCAGGGTGGCCACGATCGCGGTCAGCACCGAGGTCAGCACGGCCACGATGATGCTGTTCACCACGTTGCGGAGGATGTCGTCCTGGCCGGTCAGCAGGGCCCGGTAGTTCTCCAGCGTGAGGTGCCCGAAGGTGGCCGCGGACGGCGGGTTGCTGATCGCCGCGGCCGGCTGGAAGGAGCGGAAGATCTCCCACATCAGCGGGACCACGAAGACCGCACTGACCAGCGAGCCCACGGTCAGGTAGAGCCACAGCGGTGCCTCGTGGTAGTTCCTTCTGCGCTGGCGCTTACGGGCGGCGGCTACGGCCATCAGTCGGTCACATCCCGCTGCAGGAAGTAGAACTGGGCGAAGCTGATCAGGCCCACCACGATGATCAGCACCACGGACATGGCGCTGGCCAGGCCGATGTCGAACTGGGCGAACCCGGCGCTGTAGATCGACATGACCACGGTCGACGTGCTGGTGCCCGGCCCGCCGTCAGTGAGGATGAAGAACTGGTTGAAGGCCAGGAACGAGCCGATCACCGAGATGATCAGGCTGAGCACGATGGACCGGCGCAGCAGCGGGATGGTGATGTACCGCTCCATGTGCCACCACGACGCGCCGTCCACCTTGGCTGCGGCGTACAGGTCCTTCGGGATGCTCTGCATGCCGGCCATCAGCAGCATCATCGTCAGCCCGGAGGCGAACCAGATGACCAGGACGCTGATCGCGGTCAGCGCCAGCCCGGTGTGCACCAGCCAGGCCGTGCTGGCCCTGACGATGCCGAGCTTGGACAGCAGGACGTTGATCGAGCCCGAGTCGGGCTGCAGTTCGACCACGCCCATATAGCTCTCGGTGACGAGGCCGACGATGAACGGCAGGAAGATCAGCGTGCGGAAAACGGTTGCCCCGCGCCGGTTGGACCGCACGAGTATCGCCAGGCCGTAGCCGACCAGGAGGATCGGCAGCGTGACGATCGCGGTGTACTCCAGCGTGAACAGGATCGACTGGATGAACACCGTGTTGTGGATCAGGCTCACGTAGTTGGCGAACCCGATGAAGTGGTAGGCGCCGACCAGCGGCCAGTCGGTGAGCGAGATGTAGGCCCCGAAGACCAGCGGGTACAGCGCGAACACGGCGACGAACGCCAGCGCCGGCAGGACCAGGAGAAACCCGGTCCTGGCGTCCCGCTGGCGCTGGCTACGGCCCTGCGGCCGCGGCTGCACCGGCAGCCGCGGCCGCGTCCTGGTCTGGGTCTGCGCCAACGGGCGTCAGCCCTTCACGCTGGACAGCGTGGTCTGGATATCCGGCTGTCCCTGCGATATCGCGTTGTCCACGTTCCCGTTGTACACGGCCTCCTCGAACATCTTGAACCAGGGGGAACCCGGCTCGTTGTAGACCGCGTCGTAGGCCAGCGTGTACTCGACCGAGCCCTTCCCCAGCGCCTTCACGGCCACCGCGTCGTAGGGGTACTTCGCGGAGAACGCGGGGGTCAGGATGTCGGTGCGGACCGGGGTGTCACCCAGCGCGGGGAACTGGAACTGCTGCTTCTCATCCAGCGCGAACTTGATGAACTCCCACGCGCCGGACGCGTTCGGCGCGCCCGCCGGGATCACGAAGTCGTCGCCGCCGTCGAAGGTGGAGTAGCTGCCGCCGTCCACCGCGGGCAGCGGCGCGTCGGCCAGGTCCTTCTTCTGCTGCGCGGACGTCATCGCGGCGGCGAACCCGTAGGCGCCGGGCAGGATGCCGACCTTGCCCTGCTCGAAGTCCTGGCCCCAGGTCAGCCCGTTCTGGGTCTGGTCCGCGGCCGGGGTCAGGTGCTCGGCCCACATCGTGTGGTAGGCCGCCAGCATGGTCTTCAGCGGGGCGTTGCTGGCCACGTTGGCGGTCTGCTGGCCGAGTTCGCCGTTGAGCATGTGCTGGCCTGACGCCCACATGCTCGGCAGCATGGTGAAGCCCAGGCAGCCCTGGCAGTTGCCGGCGAACGAGAACCCGTAGATGCCGTGGCCCAGCTTGCTGATCTTCCGCGCGTCGGACACGATCTCCGCGTAGCTGGCCGGCGGGCTGTTCGGGTCCAGCCCGGCCTTCTTGAACAGTGCCTTGTTGTACCAGAGCACCGACAGGTCGGCCAGGTAGGGGACGCCGTAGTAGGTGCTGTCGATGGTGGCCAGCTTGAGATGGCCCGGGCTCAGCGCGCTCTTGAACGGCAGCGCGTTGACGTACTTGGTGATGTCCATCAGCGCGTGCTCGTGGCTGAACGTCGGCACGTCGATGTCGTTCAGCCCGACCACGTCCGGCACCGACCCGGCCCGGATGGCGGTGGCCAGCTGGCTGGTGTCGTCGTTGGGCGGGGTCAGGTGCAGCACCACTTTGAGGTTCTTATGGGTGGCGTTGAACTGCTTGACCAGGTACTTGGCCGGCCCATCGGTGGCCTGCCGGGCCCAGAAGTGCACCGTGCCCGTCGCGTTCACGCCGAACGTCCTCGAGGACGGGGCGGAGCTGCCCGACGACCCGCCGCCGCAGGCGGCCAGCAGCGACGCCGCTGAGGCCGCCGCGAGGAGCGCAAGAACACGGGACCGGGAACTTATCATCGCCAATCCACCTTTTCTGCTGGTTAGAAACCTTCTGTTACCTGAGGTCCTCGGGCTGGGCTTAGCCAGCCTCCGGCGCGTCTGGCGAGCCGGCCGGCGGCGGGGCCGCAGGCGGTGCGGTGTGCAGCGGCAGCCAGACCCGCATGGCCCGGCCGTCCCGGTTGTCCCACTGGAAGTAGGGGATGGCCACCGCGGTGGCGGCCTTGGCGGGTCCGGAAGGGTCCGGCTCTGTGGCGTACGGCACCGGGTCGAGCCCGGCCGGCGGCAGCACTGCCGCGCTGGCCCCGACCGTGATCGTCGGGCCGATCCCGTCCCGCTCGGCGGCCTCCTCGGTGAGGCTGCCGGGCACCAGGGCCAGGTCTTCCAGATCCGTGGCGGCAGGCTGGTCGGCCTGCTCGAAGCAGTACACCAGCGGGCCGCGCTCGACCGCACCGGTACCGCGCAGCGCGTCGATCCGGCGGCTCGGGTACGTCAGCCGCGGGGTCACGTCCATCGTCACCGACAGCACGTCACCGGGCTGCCAGCGGCGGCTGATCACCAGGTAGCCGTCCGGCCCTGGCCGGCTGGCCCGCGGCCGGCCGTTCACCCGGACCGGCACGTCGCTGGCCCAGGAGGGGATCCGGACGGCCAGGCCGGACTCGCTGGCGGGCGCGGCGGTCACCTTGATCTCCGCCGTCCCGGCCCACGGGTAGCGGGTGGTGACCTCGACGCCGAGCGGCCCGTCCGGCAGCTGGGCGGTGAGCTCGCAGCCGGTCAGCAGCTGGAGGTAGAGCACCGGGCCAGAAACGGTGGCCACGTAGTGCCCGAGCGAGGCGGTCAGCCGCATGATGTTGGGCGGGCAGCAGGCACAGGAGAACCACTGCCGGCGGCGCCCCGGGTCGTCTTCCTCGAAGTGGCCGGCCCGCCGCTGCAGCGGGTTCACGTAGAAGAACCGCTGCCCGTCGGTGGACAGCGCAGCCGCGAACCCGTTGTAGAGGAGCCGCTCCATATGGTCGGCGTACTTGGCCTCGCCGGTGGCCAGCAGCAGGCGCCAGCTCCACTGGAAGGCCGCGATCGACGCGCAGGTCTCGTTGTAGGCGCGGTCCGGCGGCAGCTCGAACGCGTCGCCGAAGGACTCGCCGGAATGCCGCGACCCGATGCCGCCGGTCAGCGCGGACTTGTTGCCGACCATGTCGGCCCAGCGGGCGATCGAGGCGGCCAGCAGCTCGGCGTCGCCGTTCTCCACGGCCACGTCGGCTACCCCGGCCTCCAGGTACACGGCGCGCACCGCGTGGCCGACCTCGGTGACCGACTCCCGGACCGGCTGGTGGTCCTGCAGGTAGCGGACACCGAAGCCGGAGTCGCCGATGGTGCTGTGCCCGCGGGCGGTGACGAACTGGGCGGCCAGCGCCAGGTAGCCGGCCTCGCCGGTCTCCCGGTACAGCTCGGCCAGCGCGGTCTCCACGATCGGGTGCCCGTCGAGCCCGCCGCCCTGGCCGAGGAACGTGTCCACCAGGTGGTTGGCGAAGTACCTGGCCACCTGGAGCAGCCGGGTCTCGCCGGTGGCCCGGCTGTTCGCCACCGCGGCCTGGATCAGGTGGCCGGCGCAGTACAGCTCGTGGCTGTACTCCAGGTGCGAGTACCGCGGACGGCCGGTGACCTGGACCCAGGAGTTGAGGTAGCCGTCCGGCTGCTGGGCCTTGGCCAGCAGCGCGGTGACGTCGCCCGCGAACGCGCCCATGCCCGGCTCGGGCGCCCGGCCCATCTCCCAGCTGATCGCCTCGAGCGTCTTGTACACGTCGGAATCCATGAACGCCGGGCCACGGTAGCCCGCGCCGCCAACCCAGGCCCCGTCCGCGCCCGGCTTGGCCATGGCCGGGCCCGTGCCCGCGGCCGGGCCGCTGATGGCCAGCTGCAGGTTGGCCAGGTTCCCGGCCGCGTCCAGCTGGCGCATGGCCAGCGGCAGGCTGGCCGCCCGGTTGCGCTCCTGCCAGTCGGCCAGCAGGCCGCCGGTCAGGCGGGCGCCGCTGCCGCCGAGCGGGCGGTGCACCACCGAGGCGGACGCGGTGGGCCGCACCGGGCCCCCGGCCGAGGAGCTCAGAGTGGCCGCACCGGGAACGCTTGCTGCTGCGGTGTCGTCAGGCACCGGCTAACCCCATCTCCCGCCCCGCGCGGGGGCGACCGAGTGTTCGGAGGGCAGCCGGCCGCCCTGGCGGCGGCCGGCGGTTCGGTCGAGCGGTCGGGCTGGTATGTCCGGCGGGTCAGCCCGATGGAAGGAATAGGTTTTCCTCAGCAAGTTAGAGTGTCACGATAGGAGCGTCAAGGCTGTTTGCTGAGGGTTTTCATTACAATGCAGCCAACACAGGCGCCGGCACAGGATGGAGCAACCGTTTGCCGTCACCGGGAAAGCCCGCCCAGTCCGCCGGGCCGGGCCATCCAGCACCGGCCTCAGCGCCGGCTAGCCCCGCGGCCACCACGGCGGGGGCCGATCCTGCGCCGCGGCGGGTGACGATCCGGGAGGTCGCCGCGCTTGCGGGGGTGTCGATCGGGACCGCGTCCAAGGCGCTGAACGGGCAGGGGAAGCTCCGCGCGGAGACCAGGGAACGGGTCGCGCAGGCCGCCCGCGAGCTGGGGTTCGCGCCGAACGTGCTGGCCCGCGGGCTGCTGGCGGGGCGAACGTATACGGTCGGGCTGATCACCACGGACAGCTTCGGTCGGTTCAGCATCCCGGTCATGCTCGGCGCCGAGGACGCGCTGGGCGCGGGCCAGATGTCGGTGTTCATGTGCGACACCAGGGACGACCCGGTCCGCGAGCGGCTGTACCTGGACATGCTGCTCAGCCGCCGCGTCGACGGGCTGATCGTGACCGGGCGGCGGATCGAGCCGCGGCCGAGCATCGGCCGCAGCCTGGGCGTCCCGGTGGTCTACGCGATGACCCAGTCGCTGGACACCGACGAGCCGGCCATCCTGCCGGACGACCAGGGCGGCGGCGAGATGGCGGCCCGGCACCTGATGGAGGGCGGGCGGACCCGGCTGGGCCACATCACCGGGCCCGAGCGTTTCCTGGCCGCCCGCCGCCGGGCCGGCGGCTTCTGCGCCACGGCTGCCGCGGCGGGCGTCCGCTTCTCCCCGTCCGACGTGCTGTACGGCGAGTGGAGCGAGCGCTGGGGCCGCGAAGGCGCCCGCATCCTGCTCGCCAGCAACCCCCGCGTGCAGGCCATCTTCTGCGGCAGCGACCAGATCGGCCGCGGCGTGTCCGACACCCTGCGGCAGCTTGGCTACCGGGTGCCCGACGACATCGCGCTGGTCGGCTTCGACAACTGGGACCCCATGGTGGCCGGCGCCGAGCCGCCGCTGTCCAGCATTGACATGTGCCTGGTCGACGTGGGCCGGACCGCGGCCGAGCACCTGCTGTCGGCGATCGGCGGCCACCCCACGTCCGGCTCGCACATCGTGCCCTGCCGCCTGGTCGTCCGCGGCTCGTCCGGCTCGCCCGCGGCGGACCCCGGCCCCGGCACCGCCTGACCCGCGACTGCCTCCGGTCCCGGTGCCGTCCTGCCCGGCTCGCCCCCGGCGCTAGCCCCGTCATGCCCGGCTCGCCCCCGGCCGTCCCCGGCGCTAGCCCCGTTATGCCTGGCTCGCTCACACCTGGCCCTGGCGCCGTGGTGCCCGGTTCACCCGCAGTTGTCCCTGGCCCGCCGCGTCTGGTCCTGGCCCGCCGCGCCGGTCCCGCAGGCGGCCTGACCCACCGCCCGGCCGGGCCGTGGTGCCCCGGCGCCGCCTGACCCGCGACTGCCTCCGGTCCCGGTGCCGTCCT
>DASVBE010000309.1:0-8878 GCA_036375995.1 Streptosporangiaceae bacterium
CCCAGGGCCGGGCTGACCGCCCACAGCACCAGCAGGGCGAACACGCCGTACAGGGCCGGGTCGACGATCCTGGTCTCCGGCCGGGTGCCGGTGGTGAACGCCAGCGGCTCGGGAAGCAGGTGGAACCTGAAGCTGGAGAACGGGTACAGCAGCCGGACCCCGCTGTCGGTCAGCATGTCGCCGGCAATGTGGGTGGCCAGGCCGATCGCGGTGGCCAGCGGGATCAGCGTCAGCCCGTAGCCGTAGACCACCACGCCGATCGCGGCGGCCAGGCCGAGCACGTCGGCCAGGTGCCCGTCGGTGACGTGCAGCGCCTCCAGGCCGGCCGACACGGACAGCCCGACGAGCACGACCAGGCCGGCCAGGCCGCCCCAGTCGTGCCGGTAGTGGCAGGCCAGCCACGCCAGGCCGGTCATGATGCCCACCCCGGGGAGCGAGTGGGTCAGATGCCGGTGGCCGCGGCTGAGCTTGGCGATCACCCAGGCCAGCGCCCGGGAGGCGAAGCCCAGGCAGCGGGCCGCCGAGCTGCCGCAGGAGTCGAGGTCGGGCAGCAGGGAGGTGCCCGCGGTGAACCCGGCAAGCGCGGCGTCGGCCGGCAGCCGCAGGTGCAGAAACAGGCCCGCGGCCAGCCCGGTGCAGGCGCCGCTCAGCGCGTGGGAATGCCCCTCGATGACTCAGCCCTCCGGCCCCCGGCGAACAGGACAACGGGAGCATAAGTTGCGGCTGGCCTCGCACCCCGGCGGCGCGCCGGGGTGGTTCCCGCAGGCCTCCGTGGCGGTCAGCTGGCGAGGGCGAGCAGGACCACGGCGGCGGCCGCGCCGCCCAGGCCGGCCGCCTGGGAGCGGCTCAGGCGCTCCCCCAGCGTGAGCCGGGCCAGCAGCACCGTGCTGCCCGGGTCCAGGGCCACGATCACCGCGACGACGGCCAGTGAGCCCTGCCGGACCGCCAGGAGGACGGCCAGGTTCGCGAACGTGTCCAGGACCCCGCTGGCCACCGCGATGAGCATCGCGGGCCGGCCTGGCCGGGCACCGCCCCGCGGGCGGGACACCGCGAAGGCGGCCGCCAGGATCAGCCCGGCGACCACGCGGCCGGCCACCGCCGGGGCGATGCCGCTGTCCACCGGACTGCGCTGCAGGCAGATGAACTGCAGCCCGATCGACGCGCCGGCCGCGGCGGCCATGACGAGCGGGCGGGGCGCGGCGCGGGTCCCGCTGGTGCCGCCTGCGGCGCTGATCGCCACCACCGCGACCAGGGCCAGGCCGATGCCGGCCGCCGAGGTGCCGGTCAGCCGCTCGCCCTCCAGGCCCACGCCCGCGGCCACCGGCACCGCCGCCGAGATCACTGCGGTAAGCGGGGACAGTATGCTCATCGGGCCGACCGCCAGGCTGCCGTAGACCAGCGCGAACGCGCCCGCTGAGAAGACCCCGGACAGCCCGCCCCAGAGGACCGCGGGCACCGACCAGTGTGCGGGGAGCACTGGCAGCAGGACCACGAGCAGGCTCAGGCCGACCGGGATGGAGATCAGCGTGACCCGCAGCACGGAGGCGTCGCGGGACGCGAGCCCTCCGGCGTAGTCGGCGCAGCCGTAGCCTAGGGACCTGGCCAGGGCAAGGACGATTGCCAGCATTAGGTCAGTATACTGACCGTATTAGTCAACCGAATGACCGGGGTGAGCGCGGGTGGCCGGAGCCGACCGGGATGATCGCACTGGCCCCGACGGGGCCGTGATGGCCGGCGTGGCCCGCACCGTGCGGGCGCTGCGGCGCAGCCGCGGCCTGTCGGCCGACCAGCTGGCCGCCCGGGCCGGGGTGAGCAAGGGCTCGCTGGTCGCGCTGGAGAACGCGGCGGGCAACCCGAACCTGGCCACGCTGGTCCGGCTGGCCGACGCGCTCGGCGTGCCGGTGACCCAGCTCATCGGCGAGCCGCCGGGGCCCCCGGTGCGGGTCTACGACGCCGCGCAGGCCCCGCCGCTGTGGCAGGGCCCGGCCGGCGGGACCGCCCGGGTCCTGGTCACCACGCCCACCGCCGCCCCGGTCGAGCTGTGGCGGTGGGACCTCGGGCCGGGCGAGAGCTACCAGAGCCACCCGCACCTGGCCGGGCTGGTGGAGACCGTCACCGTGATCAGCGGCGCTGCGGTGGTCACCGTCGACGGCACCGACTACCCGCTCCGGCCGGGGCTGACCGCGGTGTACGGCGGCGACGCCGAGCACTCGTTCCGCGGCGGCGAGCCGGAGGGCGGCTGCCTGCTGATGACCGTGCACCTGCCCGCCGACCAGACTGTGCTCTCCGGGCCTGACCAGGCCGCGCTCTCCGGGCCTGACCAGGCTCAGCAGCACGGGGCCGGGGCGGGCTGAGCGTGCCCGGCGACCCGGCGGGCACGCCGTCGCGGTTCGTGGTGCAGCTGCACGACGCCACCGCGCTGCACTACGACGTGCGGCTCGAGACTGGCGGCGTGCTGCGGTCCTGGGCGGTGCCCAAGGGCCCGACGCTGGACCCGGCGGTCCGCCGGCTGGCCGTGCCGGTGCCCGACCACGACCTGGCCGCGGGCGACTTCGAGGGCGTGCACGAGGGCCAGGCCCGCGGCTCCGGCGCGGTGATCATCTGGGACGAGGGGCCCGCCGAGATCCTCCGGGACGAGCCCGGGCATCTGTCGTTCCGGCTGCAGGGCCGCAAGCTGGCCGGCGGGTTCGCGCTGACCAGCACCGGCCCCCGGCGGTGGATCCTGATCAAGCGGCAGGACGAGGCGGCCCGGCCGGGCTCGGACATCACCGCCGAGCGGCCAGAAAGCGTGCGCAGCGGCCGGACCTGGCAGGACCTGGCCGGCTGAGGCCCGGCCCGGCGGGCCGGCCCGCTGCGGCCCGGCCTGCCGGAGTCCGGCTGCGGAAGTCCGGCCCGCGGGAGCCGCTGCCCGCGGCCCGCTAGTTCAGCTGCGCGCCAGGACGGCCGGGATTTCCCGCCCGCCGCTCTTGGTGGCCGACCCGGCCGCCGCGCAGCGGCCGGCCGGCGTGCAGTCCACGCTGGCCATCGCGGACCCGGTCCACCGGGCGCCGGACGGCAGCGCGGTCAGCGACCAGGACGCACCGTTCCAGTCCGCCGCGAACGAGCCGCGGCCGGAGGTGCCGACCGCCGTGCAGGCTATGTTCGAGGTGCAGGACACCCCGTGCAGCGCGCCCGGCTGGCCGAGGGCGAAGGTCTTCCAGGAGTGGCCGTTCCACCGCTGGGACACCGCCATGTGCGCGCCGTGCGAGGTAGTGCCGGCCGTCATGCACCAGGACACCGATGCGCAGGACACGCTGGACTGGTTGCGGGCCAGGCCCAGGGCGGTCACCAGGCGGAAGCCGGTGCCGTTCCAGCGCTCGGCGACCGGCGTGGTGTTGCTGCCGTTCAGCTTCGCCGTGCCCAGCGCCAGGCAGAACGCAGTGGAGGAGCAGGACACCGAGCTGAGCTGGCCGCGGGTGGCGAGCGGGGCGGCCGGGATGACCGACCAGCCGCCGCCGCCCCACCGCTCGACCAGCGGGTGGGTGATGGCGGTGCGCACGCCGTTAACCGTGACCGGCTGGATCGTGGCCCCGACCGCGATGCAGAACGTGGCCGACACGCAGGACACCGAGTTGAGGACGGCGTTGCCGCCGCCCGCGCCGCCCATCCGCCAGGTCCTGCCGTTCCAGACCTCGGACACCGGGCTGACCCCGCCGCCGGAGACGGCGGACACGCGGCCCACGGTCATGCAGAACCCGGCCACCGGGCAGGACACCGAGCGGAGCACGGCCGGGCCGCCGTTGCCGGGCTGCGGGGCATTGCTGTCCGACCAGACACCGTTCTTGCTGGTCTCGATCAGCACCTTGGCGTTCTCGTGCTGCCGCCGGAACGAGCCGACCGCCGCACAGTTCCCGCCCGAGGCGCAGGACACCGAACCGAACAGGGAAATCTTCGCCTGCGGCACCGGGATGGACTGGACCGACCATCCGCCGTTCGCCGCCGGCGCCGCGGAAGCCAGGGCTGCCGCCGGGGCCAGGGCCACCGCGAGGCCGGCCACAGCGGCAAGCTGGGCCAGCCGGATTCCGGATCTGAGGATCATCGTCACCCTTTGTCTCTTCGCGCCGGGACGGGCCGTTGCCGGGTCAGGCGGGGAACCAGGCGACGCCGATCGACCGTCTTGGTAGCTGCCGGGACTGAGCTATGAGTGGGATTACCTTAGCGTCACCTGACTGAGGGGCAATGCCGGAACCGCGGCGCGCCGGCCCGCGTGCTCCCCGCGAGCGGCCGCGACGGAACGCCGGCCCGGCCCGGGCCCGGGCGGTGGGTTAGGCACCGGGCGGCCGTCGAATAGGTCATCCAACCGATGCTGCGCAAGGGCGGCCGCACCTACTGTCCGTGTGGGGTCAGAAATTCCACTCGGGAGAGGCACAAATGAACGTCAAGCATCTCGGGCTGATCGCGGTGACCGCGGTGGTGGCGGCCGGCCTGGCCGGGATGAGCACCAGCAACGCCGGCGCGGCGGTGGCCGCGGCGCCGGCGAACTGCGTGATCAGGACCTTCAACGGCAATTACCTGACCGCGGTGGGCGGCGGCGGCCGGGAAACCGACACCATCCACAGCGACGCCACCCAGATCGGGTCGTGGGAGCGGTTCGCCCTGGTCGCGGCGGGCAACGGGATGGTCGCCTTCCAGACTGTGGACGGCCACTACCTGACCGCGATGAGCGCCGGCGGATGGAACGACGTCACCCCCAGCAATCCCGCTTTCCACACCGATGCCACCAGGATCCAGGCGTGGGAGGAGTTCACCCTGGTCCCGCTGAATGACGGGAAGTCGTTCGCGTATGCGATCAGGACCACCCGGGGTTACTACCTGGGCGCGGTCGACGGCGGCGGGCGGGAGGTCAACGTCCTGGACACCCTCAACGGCTCGGTCAACAGCAGGAACCAGTTCCAGGTCATCTGCGGGCTGTAGGACGCCATCGCGGCCGGCACCCGCCGCGGAAGCCGGCCACTGAACCATCCCGCGGGCTGTTGCAGGATCACGCCAGATCGGCCGGGCCGGCCTGCCCCAGACCGCTTCTATATAGATAGTGAGCCGCCGCCGGGATGCGCGCCCGGCGGCGGCTCACTTGTTCCCAGCTCGGCGGACAGCACGTCGGTGATCACATTCGCGATCCGGGCCGGATCGGCGGCCGCGCAGCGCGGCGCCGGCCCGGTGGCCCGCGCGGGCGGTAGCCGGCCATTGGCCCGCGCGGGTGGTCCCCCGGCTGCGTAGCCAATCCTGATGGGGCTGACGGGGCAGCGGGGTTCCTGCTGCCGCCGGTGCGGCCCGCGTGCCTGGCCGGTCCTGGCGGCCGGCCTGCATGATGCCCAACGGGCGGGGAAACAGCCGGGAAAGAACGGCCCTGGCGGGACCGCGGCGTTGGTGCGATCGCGGCTGGGGATGAGAAGGTTTAGCCGGGCTGGCTGCAGTACCTGCCCGGGCCCGCCTGCCGACCGGACCGAGCACCCAGGAGGGACGTCCCCGATGCCGACCATCCCGCTGCGCGAGCGACCGTCGTGGAAGGCCCTGGAGCAGCACTACGCCGAGGTCGGCGGGCAGCACCTGCGTGACCTGTTCGCGGCGGACCCGGGCCGGGGCGAGCGGCTGACCGCCGAGGCGGCCGGGCTGTACCTGGACTACTCCAAGAACCGGGTCACCGACGAGACCCTCCGGCTCCTTTTCAGCCTGGCCCGCGAGTCCGGCCTGGAGGCCCGCCGGGACGCGATGCTGCGCGGCGAGAAGATCAACACCTCGGAGCACCGGTCCGTGCTGCACACCGCGCTGCGGCTGCCGCCGGGCAGCTCGCTGGTGGTGGACGGCACCGACGTGGCCGCGCAGGTGCACGAGGTGCTCGGCCGGATGGCGGACTTCGCGGAGCGGATCCGGTCCGGCGAGTGGAAGGGATACACCGGCCAGGCCATCCGCAGCATCGTCAACGTCGGCATCGGCGGCTCCGACCTCGGCCCGGTGATGGCCTACGAGGCGCTGCGCCACTACACCCGGCGCGACCTGACGTTCCGGTTCGTGTCCAACGTGGACTCCACCGACTTCGTCGAGGCGACCCGGGACCTGCAGGCCGCCGAGACGCTGTTCATCATCTCGTCGAAGACGTTCGGCACGCTGGAGACGCTGACCAACGCGCACTCGGCCCGGGACTGGGTGGTCGGCCAGCTCGGCTCGGCGGACGCGGTGGCCAGGCATTTCGTGGCGGTGTCCAGCAACGCGGAGCGGGTCGCGGAATTCGGCATCGACACCGCGAACATGTTCGGCTTCTGGGACTGGGTCGGCGGCCGCTACTCGATGGACTCGGCCATCGGCCTGTCCACCATGCTGGCCGTCGGGCCGGACGGGTTCGCCGAGCTGCTGGCCGGGTTCCACGAGATGGACACCCACTTCGCCACCGCCCCGCTGGAGCAGAACCTGCCCGCGATCATGGGGATGCTGGCGGTCTGGTACGGGGACTTCTTCGGCGCGCAGACCTACGGCGTGATGCCGTACGAGCAGTACCTCAAGCGGTTCCCCGCGTACCTGCAGCAGCTGACCATGGAGTCCAACGGCAAGCATGTCCGTCGTGACGGCACGCCGGTGGACTACGAGACCGGCGCGGTGGTCTGGGGCGAGCCGGGGACGAACGGGCAGCACAGCTTCTACCAGCTCATCCACCAGGGCACGAAGCTGATCCCGGTGGACCTGATCGGATTCGGCAAGACGCTGAACCCGCTGGGTGACCACCACGACCTGCTGACCTCGAACGTGTTCGCGCAGGCCCAGGCCCTGGCCTTCGGCAAGACCGAGCAGGAGGTGCTGGCCGAGGGCACGCCGCCGGATGTCGCGCCGCACCGGGTGATGCCCGGCAACCGGCCGACCAACGTGCTGCTGGCCGAGATCCTCACCCCGCGGCTGCTCGGCGCGCTGACCGCGCTGTACGAGCACATCGTGTTCACCCAGGGGGTGATCTGGGATATCGACTCGTTCGACCAGTGGGGGGTAGAGCTGGGAAAGGTGCTGGCCGCGGCGATCGCGCCCGAGCTGATGGATGCGGGCGGGCCCGGCCTGCAGCATGATTCGTCCACTAACGCGCTGATCCGCCGTTACCGCCGCCTGAAGGGCTGAGGAGCTAGCGATGACCACTGACCACCCGATGCAGCTCGGCATGATCGGGCTCGGCCGGATGGGCGCCAATCTGGTGCGCCGGCTGATGCGTGACGGCCACCGGTGCGTGGTCTACGACCGCAGCGCCGAAGCGGTGAAGCAGCTCGAAGACGAGGGCGCGACGGGCGCGTCGTCGCTGGCCGACCTGGTGGCCAAGCTGGAGCCGCCGCGGGCGGCCTGGCTGATGCTGCCCGCCGCCATCACCGGGCGGGTGCTGGACGAGCTGGCCCAGCTGATGGAGCCCGGCGACACGGTCATCGACGGCGGGAATTCGTACTATCACGACGACATCGCGCGGGCGAAGGCGCTGGCGCCCAAGCAGCTGCACTACCTGGACGTGGGGACGTCGGGCGGGGTGTTCGGGCTGGAGCGCGGGTTCTGCCTGATGATCGGCGGCGACACCGAGGCGGTGGAGCGGCTGGACCCGGTCTTCAAGACGATTGCGCCAGGGTCAGGGACGGCCGAGCCGACTCCGGGGCGGACCCGGTCCGGGGGGACGGCGCCGCACGGCTACCTGCACTGCGGGCCGGCCGGGGCCGGGCACTTCGTCAAGATGGTCCACAACGGGATCGAGTACGGCATGATGGCCGCGATCGCCGAGGGGCTGTCGATCATCAAGCACGCCAACGTCGGCACGACCGAAGGGGCCGAGGGCGACGCGGAGAACACGCCGCTGCGCAACCCCGAGCATTACCAGTACGACATCGACGTGGCCGAGGTGGCCGAGGTGTGGCGGCGGGGCTCGGTCGTCAGTTCCTGGCTGATCGACCTGACCGCGGATGCGCTGGCCCGCTCCCCTGAGCTGGATAATTTCGCGGGCCGGGTGTCGGACTCGGGCGAGGGCCGGTGGACCGTGCTGGCCGCGGTGGACGAGGGCGTGCCCGCGCCGGTTATCACCGCGTCGCTGGTGCAGCGCTTCGAATCCCGTGGGCTCGGCGAGTTCACCGCCAAGGTGCTGTCCGCGATGCGCAGCGAGTTCGGCGGTCATGCGGAGCAGCAGGGGTAATGCGGTTTAGCGCGCGAACCCCGTGAAGTGGTGAGGCGGCGGCCCCGCGCACGGTTAGGTTTACCGGCGATATCAATTCGTTACCGCGACAAAATAACTGCTGCGCTTTCTCGCGTCTTTAGCGTCTGAAACTAGTCCCGGAGGCCTACCGTCGGCATGCGGACCGCCGGCCCCACGCGCCCCAACAGGCCGGTCCTGGCTGCCGGCCCCGGCCGGGACCGCGACCCTGTCGGCGTCGGCGGTGGGCCGCCTGTTCGACCCCAGCACCACCTCGACCACGGGCGACATCTGGACGGCCGGTGTGGGCGGCCAGACCCCGCTGGTCAGCTCCGCGGTGGTCAAGGAGATCAAGGCCAACTCGCGGGACGCGTCCATCGTCCTGCACGGCGGCCAGATCCACCTGGGTCACGGCGGCCAGGTGAAGTCGGCTTCGGCCAAGGTGAGCCCGGCGGACACCCCGCCGCGGCCCACCGGGCCGATCACCCTGAACCCGGGCCAGACCGGCACGATCACCGTGACGATCACGCCGTCCGGCGCCCCGGGGGCCGTGGTGAACGGCACTCTCTACATCGATGATTTCGACTTCTTCACCGTTGGCGGGGACGAGCTGGTGGCCCTTCCGTACACCTACACGATCAAGTAGCCGTCAGCGGGCAAGCGGCGGGCGCCGGGCCAGCTGGCCCGGCTCCCGCCGCT
>DASVBE010000099.1:0-4220 GCA_036375995.1 Streptosporangiaceae bacterium
CTGGGCGTCCTGGCCGCCGGGCTGCCGGAACCAGCCGAGCCCGCGGAGGGTCAGCCCGGCCCTGGCCGCCCGGCTGACCAGCGCCGCCTCGTCCGCCTCCCGCAGGCCGCCGCCCAGCTCGGCGAGCACGTGCAGGCCGGCCGCGATGCCGGTGACCCGGACACCCGGGTGCCGCTGCGCCAGGACGCTGGTCAGCCGGTCGCGGCGCCGCCGGTAGCGCAGCCGGGACCGGCGGATGTGCCGGTCGTACTGCCCGGACTCGATGAACTCGGCCAGCGTGAGCTGCTCGAAGATCCCGGTGTACCCGTCGGCCACCACCTTTGCCTCGACGACCGCGCTGGTCAGCCGGGGCGGGACGGCCAGCCAGCCCAGGCCCAGCGCCGGGGCCAGGCTCTTGCTCGCCGTCCCCGCGTACGCGACCAGGCCGGGCGCCAGGCCCTGCAGCGCGCCCAGCGGCCGCCGGTCATAGCGGAACTCGCCGTCGTAGTCGTCCTCGATGACCAGGCCGCCGTGATCCCTGGCCCACTGCAGCACGGCGGCCCGGCGCCGCGCGGCGAGCGGCACGCCCAGCGGGAACTGGTGCGCCGGGGTCAGCAGCACGCCCCCGGCTCCGGTGCCGGCCAGCTGGCTGACCCTGGCGCCGCTGCCGTCGATGCCGAGCAGCGGGGTGGCCAGCCCGGCCGCGTTGATCGCCCTCCGGTGTTCCCGCAGCCCGTACCCCTCGATGGCCAGGCTCTGGGCGCCCTGCTCCCGCAGCACGGTCGCCAGCAGGGTGATGGCCTGCGCGAAGCCGGAGCAGATCACGATGTTCTCCGGGGCGGCGCGGACGCCGCGGACCCGGGCCAGGTAGTGGGCCAGCGTCTGGCGCAGGGCGGGCAGCCCGGCCGGGTCCGGGTAGCCCAGGGCGGCGCTCGGCGCGGCGGTCAGCGCCTTGCGCGCGGCGGCCAGCCAGGCGGCCCGCGGGAACGCCGACAGGTCGGGCACCCCGGGCGACAGGTCGTAGCTGCGTTTCCTGGCCGGCTGGTACGGCCGCGGTTCCAGGGGCCGGCCCGGCGGCGGGCCCGCGGACCCGGCCACCCGGGTGCCCGCGCCCTGCCGGGCGGTCAGCCAGCCCTCGGCGACCAGCTGCCCGTAGGCGTCGGCCACCGTGTTGCGGGCCAGCGAAAGCTCGGCCGCGAGCGCCCGGGACGAGGGGAGCAGCGTGCCCGGCACCAGCCGCCCGCTGCGCACCGCCTCGCGGAGCGCGTCCTCGAGCCCGGCCCGGCGGCGCGTGCCGCGCAGTTCGAGCAGCAAGTCGGGACCGGGATTGGCCCATGTTTCCGACATAGAACTGGACCATACTCCTGGGCTAATCCTGGCCTAACGTGAAGGTATGACGATCACCGCAGACAACGCCCCCCGGATGGAACTCAAGACCCTGGCCCCGCGCGTCTACCGGGCGATGCTGGCCCTGGACGCGGCCGCCGGTGAGGGCCTCGAGCCGCCGCTCAAGGAACTGGTCCGGATCCGCGCCTCGCAGCTCAACGGCTGCGTCTACTGCATCGACATGCACAGCACCGACGCCCGCAAGGGCGGCGAGAGCGAGCAGCGGATCTACGCCCTGCCCGCCTGGCGGGAGGCGCCGTACTACACGGCCAGGGAACGGGCCGCGTTCGCCCTCACCGACGCCGTCACGCTGATCAGCGAGACCCACGTTCCCCGCGACGTCTACGACGAGGCGGCGGCCCAGTTCACCGAGCCGGAACTGGCCCAGCTGATCAGCCTGATCCTCACGATCAACGCCTGGAACCGGATCGCCGTCACGACCCGCCTGGAGCCCGGCACCTGATCCCACCTGGCCCACCGTCCCCGGGGCCCCAAACCAAAGCGATCGATGTTACATGGCTTAGCCAAGAAGGCAAGCGATGGCACATCGATCGCTTTGGCTGTCGGTGGGTGGCGTGATCCTGGGGTTGCTGGAAAGGAGCTCTTCCATGGCTGACGCTGCGGCTCTGGCCGCTACCTACTTCCGGGCCTGGCAGGACCGGGACTTCGAGCTGTACCGTTCCGTGCTGGCCGACGACGTGACGTTCGACGGCCCGATGGGCCAGGCCCGCAATGCGGACGAGTGCGTCCAGGGCATCAAGGGCTTGTCGCAGATCGTCACCGGCATCGTGATCCGCCGCGTGTTCGTGGACGGCGACGACGTGACCACGTGGTTCGAGCTGCACACCTCGGCCACCAGCGAGCCGTTGCTGGTGGCCAACTGGTGCCACGTCCGCGACGGCAAGATCGCCACCATCCGCGTCACCTTCGACCCCCGCCCTCTCGGCTAGCCCTTGCTTCATGATCGCGGCGGGTTTCCGGGGCTGGGTTGCATCCCAGATCCGGAATCGGTGACCAGCCCACCGGCAATGGCCACACGCTGACCGTCGCGTGGACGGCCCAGTTCTGGCTCCGGCATGGGGGCTCCCCAGCCGGACGGGAGCTAGGGGCGTCCGGCTGGGGAGGGCTTGGTAACTGCTGGGCGGGTGTTACTGGGCGCAGCCGTGGGGTTTGGGTGGGGTGGCCTCGGTGCGGTTGACCGCGCTGCCGCGGCTGGCGGTGGTGCCGGCGGCGGGGGTCTGGCGGATGACAGTACCGGGGCCGAAGGTGCGGGTGCCGCTGAGGGTGATGGTGCCAACGATGAGCCCGGCGCTGGTGATGGTGCCGCCCCCGCGCCGGCCAGGATCAGGACGTCCGCCAGGCCGGCCGCGGCGAGAGCGCCGCGTAAGGCAGACCGGGCTGCTGGCCGGGTTTGCGGGCGTGGATGACGTACCAGCCGGGGAGCTCGCCGGTGAGGCTGAAGCGCTGGTAGCCGGGACGGACGCCGACCTCGAACCCGGCGGCGAGGAGGATCGCCTTCGCGTGGGGCCGGGCCAGGAGGCGCAACTGGTGGTGCTCGTCGTGGCGCTGGTAGCAGCCATCCGGGCCGGCCGCGAAGATGGTGATCCGCCGGGTCAGGGTGGGCGGGTCCGCGGCTTCCTCGGCGATCATGCCAAGGCACCAGTCCTTGTCCTGGTGAAAGCGCTGAGCGACTCCGGGCTGGGTGGGCCCGGAGACGTCGAGCAGGAACAGGCCGCCCTCGCCGAGGGCGGCGTGAACCCGCCGGGCCAGCCGTTCGAACGCGTCCGGCCCGGCCTCGCCGCTGACGGCGTAGTTCACGCACTCGCCGATCGCGGTGACGGCCACGCATCCCGCCGGGAGCCCGGCCTCGTGCAGCGACCCCACCCGCAGGCCGGCGCCGGGCGCCTGCTGCCGGGCGAGCTCGATCATTGCGGCGGAGATGTCGATCCCCAGGACCTGGTAGCCGGCGTCGCAGACCAGGCCGGCCAGGATCCCGGAGCCGCACCCGAGGTCCACTACGGTGCCGGACCGCTGACCGCCCGCCGCTAGCTCCGTCAGCAGGTACCCGGCTGCGCTGCGGGCAAGCTCGCCGAAGCGCGCATGGTGGATCCGGGCCAGCTGAGGCCCGTAGAAATCACCATCCGGTCCCGGCGATTCCGCCATCATCCAGCCCTCTTCGCCATCAGATCGACGTCCGGCGTCATCGCTGATAGGAACACACGATTATGGCGCACCGGGCCAGCCGCCCTTCATGATCGCGCATCATTCCCGGTGCCAGGGGATTGCATCCCAGATCCGAAATATCTGGCGAGGGCGGCCGGTTCCGCGCGGGCTGGTGACCGGGTGGACGGCCCGGCTGCGAGCCGGCGGCGGGCAGTTCATGATCGCGGAGGGATTTATACCGCCGGCGGTGCAAAACCCGCCGTGATCATGAAACCCCCGGTCGCCCGGATCCCTGATCCGCAGCGAACACCATGATCACGGTGGATGCGGGGTGCAGGAACACCCGAAATCTACCGTGATCATGGGCGGCGCCCCTCAGGACCCGCCCGACCCCGCCCGCGGCCACGCCGCCAGGACCAGTTCCCCGATCATGATCGCGGAGAGCTTCGCACCGTGGGCGGTGCAATAACCTCCGCGATCATGACGGGTGCTGGCCCGGGGTGTGCCATATGCTGCGCCCGGAGGTCGCCGGTGCCCGCTGACTACGACGTGATCCGGGCCGGGAACATCGCCCGGTACGGGACTGACACGGCCGTGCTCGCGCTGCTCGGCCAGCTGTACAGCGACCGGGCCCAGTTCCTGTACGAGCTGATCCAGAACGCCGAGGACGCCGGCGCCACCTGGCTCGGCTT
>DASVBE010000198.1:0-20478 GCA_036375995.1 Streptosporangiaceae bacterium
ACGCCGCAGCCAGCTCGCGTGCACGCTGTCGGGTGGCGAGCAGCAGATGGTCGCGATGGGCCGGGCGCTGATGTCACGGCCCCGGCTGCTGCTGATGGACGAGCCGTCGATGGGCCTGTCGCCTGCGCTGGTGCAGCAGAACTTCCAGATCATCAAGGACATCCACGCCACCGGGGTGTCGGTGCTGATGGTTGAGCAGAACGCGGCCATGGCACTGTCGATCGCCGATCGCGGGTATGTCCTGTCCACCGGCGAAATCGTGCTCGAGGGACCGGCGTCGCAGCTCCTGCGCAGCGAGGACCTCAAGCGGGCGTACCTGGGCCGGTGAGGAGGCAGCGATGACGGCAGGCGCGGGCGCCACGGTCCGCACGGTTCTCGACACCGGCGGCGGGCTGGTCCGGCGCCAGGTCGAGGTGCCGGCCGGGGCCCGCCACAGCGGTTCCGCCGGGCCCGGCGGCGAGTTGTGCTTCGTGATCGAAGGCGCCGGGCAGCTCAGCTCGGCGGCCGCGCCCGGCAGGCCAGTCCGGCCGGATACCGGCATGTGGCTGCCGCCCGGGACCAGCTACTCGCTGGCCGCCGCCGGGCCCGGGCCGCTGCGGCTGGACAGCGTGCTGCTGCCCGCGCCCGGCCCGGGGCCGGACGGCCCGGGGCCGGACGGCGCCGCCGGGCCGCTGCTCGCGGACCTGGCCGCGCAGCCGGTGGAGATCACCGGTGACCGCCAGTTCCGGGTGCTGTTCGCGCCGGGCCAGGGCTGCGCCGCCGCCACCCAGTTCGTGGGGGAGATCCCGCCCGGCCGGGCGCCCTTCCACAGCCACACCTACGACGAGGTCGTGCTCGTCCTGGCCGGGGAGGGCGTGCTCCACGTGGGCGACGAGGACCGCCCGCTCTCCCCCGGCAGCTGCCTGCACCTCGCCCCCGGCACCCCGCACTGCCTGGAGAACACCGGCCAGGCCACGCTGCGGGTGCTGGGCGTCTTCCACCCCGGCGGCAGCCCCGCCGCCAAGAAGCCGGCCAGCGGCTGACCGCCGGCCGTGTCCGGCTTTGGCAATGTTCGCGTTGTGGAGCGCACCACGGGCGCGCTCAACGGCTGTCTTCCGGTCGATGGCCGCGCGCGGTGATCTGACCGTGCTTCATGGCTCGGCTGTGCGAGATGCAGGCCGCTATCAGGGCCAGCCGGGAAAGCAGCCGGGCTGGCCCGAAGGCCAGCCCGGGTCGTGCCGGTCTATCGCGGTGGGCGGTACAAGATTTGAACTTGTGACCTCTTCCGTGTCAGGGAAGCGCTCTCCCGCTGAGCTAACCGCCCGCGAGGCGGAAGCGGGAATCGAACCCGCGTACAGGGCTTTGCAGGCCCTTGCCTAAACCACTCGGCCATTCCGCCACGGATGGCCCGTGGCCATCCCAGATACCGAAGAGCCGTGCGGATCATCGATCCCGAGATGACTTCCGGCCACTCCGAGCGGACGACGGGATTCGAACCCGCGACCCTCACCTTGGCAAGGTGATGCTCTACCACTGAGCCACGTCCGCGCGCCCGGTGCTTCCCCGGGGCGGCCCGCCGGCTCCGGTCCGGCGTGCTTTGAGAACTGTAGCCGATCCCGGCCGCCCGGCAAACTCAGCCCGGCCGCGAACCTCCCGGCCACCCGGCGCGCACGACCTACCCCAGCCGTCCCACTTGCTCGGCGTAGTAGGTGATCCCCGACACGTGCCCGGCGATCTCCCGCAGCGTCCAGGCCGGCCCGCGCGGCGCGTCCCACTCCGCAGGCCCGGCCACCTGGTAGCGCAGCACGTAGCACCGCGCCAGCCGGGTCACCCGCGACCGGGCCTCGGCCAGGTCCAGCTCCGTGAACCGCGCCCAGTCCGCATCCAGTGTCACCGACCGCCCGTGCCAGCCGTCCGGCAGCGGCTCCGCCCCGGCCAGCAGCGCCTCCACCTCATGCAGATGATCGGTCAGATGATCCGCGATCCGGCGCAGCGCCTTGTGCGGCGTCCACACGTTCGGTTCCCCCTCGTCGAACCGCGCGGCCGGCCGCCCGTCCCAGGCCAGCCACGTCGCGGCCAGGTCCAGGCACCCGCCCGCCGCCGCTACGACCAGCTCAGCCGGGTTGGCCTCATCAGCATCGTTCTTACGGATTACGGTATGTGCGGCCGTCATGCCGCCGACCCTGCCAGTCAAGCCTTCGGCGCGGGCCGAAGGGTGATCACCGCCCCGGGGCAGTCACCCGGAGACGAGCCGGCCATCCTGATGCGGCGGCCTGCCGCGCAGGTCGCGGTGGGGAATGGGAGGCTGTCAGCCATGCGAACAGTGATCGTCAACGGGGACGCGCTGACCGTTGCGGATGTGGTGGACGTCGCGGCCGGCACCGCACGGGCCGAGCTCGGCCCCGACGTGCCCGCCCGGATGGAGGCCAGCCGCACCGTCGTGGCCGCCGCCATCGCCGGCGGCGGGCCGGTCTACGGGGTCAACACCGGCTTCGGCGCGCTCGCCGACACCCGGGTGGGCGAGCAGGACCTGACCGCCCTGCAGGGCGCGATCGTGCGCTCGCACGCGGCCGCGACCGGGCCGCCGCTGGACGACGCCACGGTGCGGGCCATCCTCCTGCTGCGGGCCAGGACGCTGGCGGCCGGGTACTCCGGGGTGCGGGCCGACCTGCCGCGCCGGCTGCTCGAGCTGCTGAACCTGGGCCTGCTGCCGGTCGTCCCGGCCAAGGGCTCGGTGGGCGCCTCCGGCGACCTGGCCCAGCTGGCGCACCTGGCCCAGCCGCTGATCGGCGAGGGCCGCCTGCGCGGGCCTGGCGACGCCCCGGAGGGCCGCCCCGCCGCCGGGGTGCTGGCCGAGCACGGCCTGGAACCGCTCCAGCTCGCCCCCAAGGAGGGCCTGTCGCTGGTCAACGGCACCGAGCCGATGCAGGCCCTGCTGGCCTTCTCGGTCCGCGACGCCGATCTCCTGGTCCAGGCCGCGGACGTGGCCTGCGCGCTGTCCGTGGAGGCCCTGCTGGGCACGGACCGGCCCTACGACGAGCGGGTGCAGCGGATCCGCCCGCATCCGGGCCAGCTGGTCAGCGCGGCCAACCTCCGCGCGCTGCTCTCCGGATCAGCGCTGATGGCCAGCCATCGGCATAGCCGGCACGCGGTCCAGGATGCGTACAGCTTGCGGTGTGCGCCGCAGGTGCACGGCGCGGTCAGGGACGTACTGACCTACGCCCGTGCGGTCATCAGCACCGAACTCGGCGCGGTCGTCGACAACCCGGTGATCGTGCCCGACGGCGAGGTCATGACCACGGGCAACTTCCACGGGGAGCCGCTGGCGTTCGCCGCGGACATGCTCGCGATGGCGCTGTCCGAGCTGGCCAGCATCAGCGAGCGGCGGGTGGACCGGATGCTCGACCCGGCGTCGTCCCGCGGGCTGCCGCCGTTCCTGGCCCCGGACGCGGGCACGAACTCGGGTTACATGCTGGCGCAGTACACCGCGGCATCGCTGGTCAGCGAGAACAAGGTGCTCTCGCACCCGGCCAGCGTGGACACGATCCCGACGTCGGGCAAGCAGGAAGACCACGTCTCCATGGGCTGGACCTCGGTGCGCAAGCTGCGCGAGGTGATCGGCAACGTGCGCACCTGCCTGGCGGTGGAGATCCTCTGCGCGGCGCAGGGCATCGACCAGCGGGCCCCGATCGGCCAGCCGAGCGTGCCGGTGGCCGCGGTGCACACGGTGATCAGGGAGCAGGTCCCGGCGATGAACCTGGACCGGGAGGTGTCCGGCCAGATCACCGCGGTGGACGCGATGCTGGCCCAGGTGTGCGAGACAGCCGCAGCCAGCTGCGGCGGCCTGGGCTAGTCAGGCCGCGGTGGAATACGCCGGCAATGCCAGCAGCATGACCAGGAAATAGCCGCGCCGGGTTATTTAGTTGCCTCACAGCAAATAGATTAGGCTGCCCTCGGCAACGCTGGACAAGGGCCCGCCCCAAGGGGACCATGCTCAGTAGGCCGCGTCTGCATACCAGCCGGTCAATCGAGTGCCAGTCCAGTTTGCGGGGATTTACCACGAAATACCACACGTGACATAAAACGGCCGCGCTGTCCTTCTCCGCAGGGGGCAAGAATGACAGTTGATAAGCACCGGGAACCGGACAGCCCGGGAGCTGAGGCCGTCTACGACGCGTGCGCCGCGCTGCTGAAGGAACTTCGGGCCCGGTGCCCGGGGCTGGTCCCGGCCGACCCGCTGCCGCCGAGCGGGATCGGCGCCGTGGTCCCGGTCACGCCTGCCGCGCTCGGGCCGCTGGTGGTGGCCGCGGCCGGGCAGGCCGGGCCCGGCGCCCAGGCCGGCGGCACCGCGCCGGACGCCGTGCTGTGGCAGCAGGGCGTGGACGCGCTGCTGGTCAGGATCGCCGCTATCACCGCCACGGCCGGCGACGGCTGGGTGACGGTCACCATCCCGGTGACCTGCGACCAGCTCCAGGGTCCGGCCGGGACACCGCCCAGCCAGCCGGTCACGGTCACCTTCGTGATGGGCACGGCCGACCGGCCCGCGGGCCTGTTCGCCGCGGCCCCGTCCCGTCCCGACGGCCCGGCCGTGGTGACCGAGCGCTGGGCCGACGCGCTCACCGCGCTGGCCTGGCGGGCCCTGCTCGACGCGGTGGCTGGGGTGGCGGCCGCGGCCGGGCGGGATACCGACGGCTCGCCGCTGATCCCGGCGGCGGTCGCGGCCACCGCCAACGGGCTCATGGTGCAGACCCAGGCCCGGCATCCCTTCGACCGGGTCCCGGCCGAGCGGGCCGTGCCGTGAGGCCCCCCGGGTGAGCCTCGACCTCGGCGACCTGGCCACCCTGGCCTCCGCGCTGGGCCTGCTCGACGACCGCGGGAACCTGGCCCCCGACTGGTTCTCCCAGCCCGGCCACTACCTGACCCAGGTGCTCCGCGAGGCGCACCAGCGCGAATCGCTGGTCACGTTCGCCGGCGACCTGCTCGGCGGCGGCCAGCCGGTGACCGACGGCCAGGGCCGGCAGTGGCTCCCGGTCGCGCACGCGGGCGGCAGCGTGTTCACCGTCTACGCGGTGATCGGCCCGGACGGCCCGGTGATCGAGGCCGGGGCCGGGGCCCGGCTGGACGTCACCAGCGCCGGCGGGGTCCGCTGCCAGGCCGAGGTGCATGTGCCGCTGTTCGGGCAGCCCACGGCGGGCGGCGCAGCCACCGTCCTGATCGGCTCGGCGGCCGGGACGGTGGACGTCACGCTGGAGCTGACCCTGCCGTCCGGGACCCAGACGGCCGGGGTCGCGCTGGGCGGCGCCCGGTTCACCGCTTCGGTGCCCACCGACGGCACCGGGCCGGCGTTCGGCCTGGTCCTGACCGGTCTCCAGCTGCCCGGCGCGGCCGCCCCGGCCGACCTGGCGGTGACCGTCACCGACCTGGCCAGCCTGGAGCACTCGCTGATCCACCTGGTCATGGGGCTGGTGCAGGCCGAGGTCTCCGGGCTGCCGGACACCGACCCGCTGCGCGGCCTGGCCACCATGCTCGGGCTGGTGCCCGGCGCCGTGCCCGCGTTCCCGGTGGAGGCGCTGCTGGCGCACGGCCCCGGCGCGCTGGCCGACTGGCTGGCCGCCGCGCTCGGCGACCCGGACGCCCGCGCGGCCTGGCTGGGCGGGGTCGCGGCCCTGGCCGGCGGCACGGTCAGCGGCACCGGGGCGGCGGCCCAGGTGGACGTCACGCTGGGCCCGGCCGAGCTGTCGATCGGCATCGCCGCGGCGGCCGGCGCCTCCGGCCGGCCCCGGATCACGCCCACGCTCACCCTGTCGGTGACCGGGGCGCCCGGCGTCACGCTGGCCCTCGAGGCCGACCCGGTCAGCATCGACCTGGGCACCGGCGCCACGGTGGCGGTCCCGGCGCTGCGGCTCACCGGGCAGCTCCGCGGCTCCGGCGGTCCGCTGCTCCCGGCGACCACCGGGCCGGCCGGGCTGAACGTCGAGATCGGCGGGCTGGACGCCGGGTTCGCCCTGGATGCGGCCCGCCGGCCGACCCTGGTCCTGCAGGCGCTGAACGCCACCGTCGGGGCCAGCCAGTTCGCCGTGCTTGACCTGTCGTCACCCGACGCGCTCGCCGCCGCGGCGCAGGACGTGGTGGCCGGGGCCGCGGGCAGCCTGCTGCGCAACCTGGGTCCCGCGGCGGTCGCGGCCGGGGTGCTGCTGGGCCTGGCCGACCCGCCCGGCGGCCCCGTGCTGCCGAGGGCCGACCCGGTGCGGCTGCTCAGCGACCCGCTCGGCGCACTGCGCGGCTACTGGGACGCGCTGCTTACCGCGGGCCAGGCCGAGGTGCAGGCGGTGCTGGAAGTGCTCAGGGACGCGGTGGCCGACGCGGCCCAGTCGGCCGTGCCGGTGACCGGTTCCGGGACGGCGGGCGATCCGTGGCGGCTGCCGCTGACCGACGGGGCCGGGCTGGGCCTCAGCTACCAGGGCGGGGTACTGGCCGTCGGCCTGGCGGGCACGGTGGGGACCGGCGACCTGGCCGGCAGCGGCCTGGCCGCCGCGCTGACCGCCCAGGTGCGGATAGCCGAGCTGGGGCTGTCCGGTCCGCACGCGGGCCGGGCGGCGTTCCTGCCGGGCGCCAGCGGTGCGCTGCGGTTCACCAAGGCCGGCGGCGGCGCGATGACCCTGGGCCAGCCGCCGGCGGCGATCACCGCGACCGCGGCCGGGATCGGCGTCACCTGGAGCACCGGGACCGGGCTGGCTACCCCGGCCGGGACGCCGGCCGCGGCCGGGCTGCAGATCGTGCCGGTGGCCGAGGGAGTAGCCCTGCTGACCCCGGCGGGCCAGGTCGCCCTGCCGGAACTCGGGCCCGGGGCCGGCCCGGCGCTCACCGACGACCTGTGGGCGGGCGTGGAGGCGCTGGTCGCGGCCGGGGCCGCGGCGCTGGCCCAGGCGGCCGCCGCGACCTGGCCGCTGACCGTGGTGAACGCGCTGGGCTGGGGCTCGCCCCGGGCGGGAACCGGCCCGCTGTCCGGGCCGTACCTGCCGCTGGCCGCCCTGGTGGCCGACCCGGCCGCCGCGCTGCGGGCCGAGGCGGCGGCGCTGGCCGACGTCACCGAGGGAGCCGGCGGGCTGCTCACCCTGCTGGACGTGCTGGCCGAGCTGGCCGGCACGCCAGTGGCCCGCCTCGGCAGCGGCCAGGCCCTTGACCCCTGGCGGCTGCCCCTGCTCGGCGACGCCGCGGACGCGGCGGCCGGGGCCACGCCGGCCCTGTTCGCGACCGTGGAGCCGGCCGGGCCCGACGGCCCGGCGACGCTGCTGCAGCAGGGGGTGGCGAGCTGGCAGCCCGGCGACCCGGACCTGGCCCCGGAAACGCTGATCTCCGCACTGGCCACCGAGGCCGGGCTGGACCCGGACCTGGCCGGCCTGCTGGCCGGGCGCGGCGACGTACTCACCGGGCTCGGCGACCTGACGCAGCGGTGGCTGGGCACGGACGGGCTGGTCAACCTGCCGGACAGCGGCCTGCCCGACGGGGTGACCGGGCACCAGATCCCGGACCTGGCGCACCCCACCCCGCTGGGGGAGGTTGACCTGGCCGCGGTGGACGGGCTGGCCGGGGCGGCCGCCGCGGCGACCGTGGTGCACATCGCCGTGGTCGCGCCGGGGCTGCCGGCGGTGCTGGCCGTGCCCGGCGCGGACGGCGGGCCCGCGGCCGATCACGCCCTGGACCTGACCGCGGCGGGCCGGGCCCCGGCGTCGTTCGGGCCGCCGCCGGCCGCTGACCCGACCGGGCTGTGGACGGTCGCGCTGGGCCCGCGCGCGGTCTGCCGGCTGGACACCGGCGACCCGGACGGGGTCGCCGGGCAGACGGCCCGGCTGGCCGCGGTGCTGCCCGGCCTGGTGGCGGCGGCCGGCGGCCCGGTGCTGGTCGTGGCGCACGGCGCGGCCGGGCATCCGGCGGTCCGCGCGGCGACCGGGCTGGCCGGCGTCGCCGCCGTGGTCACGGTGGGCACGCCGTGGTCGCCGGTCAGCGCGGACACCCTGGACCGGCTGCCCGGGGCAGAGAGCCTGCGGCTGCTGGCCGGGCTCGTCCCGGCGCCGGACCCGGACGAGCCGGACGACCCTGACCTGGCCCTGGCCCGGGCCGTGACCGGCCTGTGGATGGACCTGGACCCGCTGGGCGACCCGCTGGCTGAGCTGCGCCCGCCGGCCGGGCCGACCGGGCCGGCCGGCGGGACACCGGTCCACGCGGTGGCCGGCGCCCTGACCGCGAACACGCTGGGCCGGGCGGTCACCGCGGCGGTGGCCGCGGGCCTGTCCGTGCGAGCGGCCGCGCGGGCCGAGGCGGTGGCCACGGCGACCGGTGCCACCGGGGCCCGGGCCGGGCTGCGGCTGCCGGTCCTGCCGCCGGTTTCCCGGGCCGGGCTGACCTGCGCCGTGCACGCCGACCTGGAACTCGGCGGGTTCGACCTGGGCGGCGCGGGCGGGGCGGGGGCCGGCGGGGTGCCGGTCACCGGGCCGGCCGTCGTGATCTCGGCCGAGCTGGGGTCGGCGGCCGGCTGGCTGGTCGGCGGGCCGGACCCGGGCCGGGCCCCGGGAACGGCCCGGCCCCTGGCCCTGCGCCGGCTCACCGCCCGGGTCCGGCTGCCCCTGGCCCCGGCCGGGGGTGCGGCCAGTTCTGGCGCCTCCAGCCTTATCGTGCTGCACGACGCCACCGCGTTCGGCGTCCGGGTGCCCCGGTGGAACGTGGCCGCGGGCCCGGGCGCACCGGCCGGCGCGACGACCGCGCTGCCCGAGGTGCGGGCCCTGCTGGCCGAGGTGGCCACCCGGATCGACCAGGCCGCGGCCGGCACCGCGGGACCGGGCGGGACCGCGGGCGACCCGGTCATGGCCGGGCTGCGCGACGCCCTGGCCGCGATCGGGCTGCTGAGCGCGGGCGGCGCGACCGGTACCGCGGCCGCGGCCGGGACCGCGCTCGGGATCGACCCGGTCACCCTCGACCGCCTGGTGCTGGACCCGGGCGGGGTGGCCGCCGCGGTCCGCGCCGACGCCGTCCGCCGTCCCGCGCTCGCCGCCGCCCTGCGCGCGCTGGCCGGCGACACCCGGACCGCCGCGGCGGCCGGCGAGACCGTGGCCCTGTCGTACGCGTCCGGCCCGGCCGCGGTGACCGCCACCTTCGACCTGGCCGGCGGCTCCGCGCAGGTGACCGCCGCCGGGCCCGGCGGGGCCGGCTGGTCGCTCGGCGCCGGGATCGGCCGCCACCCGGACGGCTCGGCAGCCGTTTCCGGCCAGCTGCGGATCGGCCCGGGCCTGCCGGACCCGGGCGTCCCCGGCGGCCCGGCGCAGGGCGCCGCCCTCCTCCTCAGTGCTAGCTCCAGCCCCGGAACCGGCACCGGAGAACCCGGCGCGGGGCCGTTCACCGTCCGGGTCCGCACCGCCGCGCCGGCCGGCACGTCCGACCTCACCCTGTGGCCCGCGCCCGATCCGGCCGCGATCGCCGCCGCGCTGGAGAGCATGGTGCCGGTGGCCCTGCTGACCGCCGCGCTGGCTGCCCTGCGCACCCGGCTGACCACCGCGGTGGGCGGCAGCGCCGCCACGGGCGCGCTCATCGACGCGGTGGCCGACGCCCTCGGCCTGCTCGGCCCGGCCCCGGCCCCGCCGCCGGGCAGCGACCCGGGCGACCCGCCCCCGGCCCGGCCGCTGCGGCTGCCGGCCGGGCTGCTCGCCGACCCGGGCGGCTGGCTGCGCTCCCTGGCCCCCTCCGGCGGCACCCTGGCCGCCACGGTGCCCGCGCTGCTCGACGCCGTCCGCGACATCGTCGCCAGCGGCGGCAGCAGCACCCCGGGCGTCCTGCCCATCGCCCCGGGCCTGACCCTGCGCGCGGCCACGGCCGGCGGCCGGCTGGTGCTGGCCGCCGGCGTGGACGGCACCATGTTCACCGCGGGCGGCAACGTCGGCCGGCTGGTGCTGGCCGGCCGCGCCGGGCTCAGCCTGGACCCGGCCGGCGGCGGGCCCCGCCCGGACCTCACCCTGGGCCTCACCGTGACCGGGATCGGCGCGATCCAGTTCGGCGTCGGCCCGCGCGCCGACGGCACGATCGGGGTCACCCTGTCCGTGCACCCGGACGGCGGCGTGGACATCCCGATCCTGCCGGCCGGCCCCGGGCTCGGCGCCGCAGCGGTCGCGGGCGCGGCGCTGAAGGCCCTCCCGGCCCTGCTGGACACGGTGGCCGAGCGGGACCCGGCCGGCGACCCGGCCGCGGTCGACGAGATCGCCGGCCGGGTGGTGGCCCGGCTCGGCGACGCCCTCGGCCTGCGCACCGGCAGCCCGGCCCGGTTCGACCCCGCGGCCCTGTCCGCCTTCGGCCACGACCCGGCCGCGGCCCTGGCCGCCCGGGCCCCGGCCATCGCCGCCCAGGGCCTGTCCCTGCTGGCCGACGCGGCCTCGCCGCTGCTGGGCACCGCCGGCACCCGCAGCGTCAGCACCGCTGGCTCGGCCGTGGTCGTCACCGTCGGCCCGGTCACGCTGAGCTGGCAGCCCGGGTCGGCCCGGGTGGGCGTCGGCGTCGCGGTGCCGTCCGGCCTGCCCGGCGTGGCGTCGCTGGCCGCCTCGGTGGCCGTCGACGCCACCGGGCTGACCGCCCTCGACATCGCCCTGGGCCCGGCCAGCCTGGAAGCCGGCCCGCTCACCCTGCGGCCGTTCGCCCGGGTGATCGCCGGCTCGGCGCCGCCCGGCGGCCGGGCGGTCGAGATCGGCCTGGGTGCGGGCACCAGCACCCGCCTGGTGGCCAGGATCCCGCTCGGCGGCGGGGCCCCCAGCCTGATCAGCCGGACCGGCCTGGCCGCCACCGCAACGGATTCGACCGACCCGGCGGCGGTCGTGCTCGCCGCCCTCGGCGCCGTCCTCGACCTGGCCGGCTCGGTGATACTGGCGGTCCCGGCGGTGTCCGGTGGCCTGGACCGCCCGCTGCTCGGCACCACCGCGCGGCACCTGCTCACCGGCGTGCTGCTGGACCCGGCCCACCCCGACCATCTCGACCCCGGCCTGCTGGACCCGGCCGCCGCCGTGCACCGCCTCGGCTTCCTGCTCCGCAACCTGGCCGCGGCCCCCGGCGCGACCATCACCGTGGCCGGCGCGCTGACCCTCGGGCCGCACGCCAGGGGCGACGGGGCCGGCGGCACCGTGTACGGGCTCACGCTGGGGCTGAGCGGCCCCTGGCCGCTGGGCGGCGACGACATCACGGTGTCGCTGGAACCGGACGCCGGCTGGATCGTGCCGGCCCCGGCGGGGGCCCCGGGGATCACCGTCGAGGTGCTGGCGCTGACCGCGGCCGGCGACCCGGTGCCCGCCCCGGGGATCGCCGTGGACGGGGTCGCCGTCCGGATCGCCCGCTCCTCAGGGGCGCTGCTGGACAGCGTGATCACGATCGAGTCGGTAGCCCTCAGCCTGTTCGCCGACATCCTCGGCTCCGGCGGCACGGTGACCGCCTCGGGCGGCGCCAAGCTGGAACTGGCCGGCCTGTCCGCCGCCCTCGGCGGGGCCAGCGGCGGCGATAACGCGGTGGCCGGCGGGCTGCTGAACTCCGGCAGCCACGACGACGCCCCCAAGCCCCGGTTCAGCCCGGCGCTGGCCATCCAGAAGCACGGCACCGACGCCGCGTTCGTCACGTTCACCGCGGGCGACGGCACCGGGCCGTGGTGGGTGGTCATCCAGCGCGGCTTCGGCCCCATCTACATCGAGCAGGTCGGGCTGGCGGTGACCATGGCCTCGGGCCAGCTCGGCTCGGTCGGCCTGCTGCTCGACGGCAAGGTCAGCCTGCTGGGGCTGACCGCCGCGGTTGACGACCTGTCCATCACCTACCTGGTGCCGGTGGGCTCACCGCTGAACCCGCACGCCTGGGTGGCCGACCTGGCCGGGCTGGCCGTCACCGCCGATTTCAGCGGGCTGTCCCTGGCCGGCGGCCTGCGCAAGTTCCCGGTCAGCGAGGGCGGGGTCCAGTACCTGGGCATGCTGCTGGCCAAGCTGGCGGTCTACGGGATCTCGGTCTACGGCGGGTACGGCCTGGTCGGGCCGCCCGGCGACCAGTACGCCTCGCTGTTCCTGTTCGGCGCGGTGAACGGCCCGATCGGCGGGCCGCCGGCCTTCTTCGTCACCGGGATCGGCGGCGGCTTCGGGATCAACCGCGACCTGATCTACCCCAGCGACCTGACCCAGTTCAGCACCTACCCGTTCATCAAGGCGCTCGACCCGGCGGCCAGGCCCGGCGACCCGATGACCGAGCTGGACCAGGTCCGCGGCTTCTTCCCGCCCGACCGCGGCTCGTTCTGGTTCGCCGCCGGGGTGTCGTTCAACTCCTTCGCCCTGGTCGACGGTGTGGCGGTGATCGCCGTCCAGGTCGGCGACGGGTTCGAGCTGGCCCTGCTCGGGCTGGCCAGGATGGCCCTGCCCCGGCCGCAGGTGGCCCTGGTCAGCATCGAGCTGGCCCTGCTGGCCCGGGTCTCCACCAAGGAGGGCGTGGTCCTGGTGCAGGCCGCGCTCACCGACAACTCCTGGCTGCTGTACCCGGACATCCGGCTCACCGGCGGGTTCGCCTTCGCCTCCTGGTTCGGCGGCCCCAACCGCGGCCAGCTCGTGCTGACCCTGGGCGGCTACCACCCGGACTTCCACCGGGACGGCTACCCGGTGGTGCCCCGGCTCGGCCTGTCCATCAACCTGTTCGGCTTCCTGTCCATCACCGGCCAGACCTACTTCGCGCTGACCTCCGAGGCCGTCATGGCCGGGGTCGCCATCACCGCCAGCGCCGATTTCGGCGTCGCCTGGGCGCACCTGCGCTTCGGCGGCGACGGGATCATCTTCTACGACCCGTTCCGGCTGCATATCAGCGTGTACGCGTCGATCAGCGCCGGGATCACGATCGACGTCTGGATCGGCACGATCACCATCTCGGTGTCGCTGTCCGCGCAGGTGGACGTGTACGGGTCGCCGTTCTACGGCGAAGCCACGTTCTCGGTCGGCCCGTCCTCGCTGACCGTGCCGTTCGGCGACCGGCCGCCGGCCACCCCAGCGGCGCTCTCCTGGGCCGAGTTCGTGCCCAAGTACCTGCAGGAGGCCAGCGCCGGGATCGCGCACGTGCTGGGCGCGGTCAGCGGGCCCGGGGCCCAGGTGCCGGCCGGCTCGGCGGCCACCGGCGGCGCGCGAACCCCGGACGGCAGCGACGCCAGCCCGTTCCTGGTCACCCCCGAGTTCACGCTGACCGTGACCAGCCTGGCCCCGGTCCGCGCGCTGGTGGCCGGCGGCACCACCACCGACCTGCCGACCGTGCCCGAGGTGTCGGCCGCCCCGATGCGGCAGCCGGCCCGGCCGACGGTCACCCTCGCCTTCACCGGCCCGGCGCACGCCAGCCCGCAGGACCGGATCGCCGCTCTCGCCCTGAGCCCGCAGCCGGACGGCTCGTTCCCGATCGGGGTCTGGGGCCCGGCCCAGACCCAGGACGACGCCAAGGTCCCGTCCGGCGCCGTGCTCACCGCCGTGGACCGGGTGCAGCTGACCGGGTCGGCGCTGTGGGCGCCCAGCCCCGGTGGCGCCCCGGACATCCCGCTGCGCCAGGTCGAGACCGGGAACCGGCGGCCGCTGCCGTTCGTGACCGAGGGCTCGGCCAGCCAGCTGGCCGCGCTCAGCCACGACGCCGGGCAGCTGGCCGGCACCGTTCCCGCGGCCGGCCCGGACGGGGTCCTGGTCACCGCGGCTGACCTGCTGCGGGACCGCGGCGGGCGGAGCCCGGCCGACGTGATCGCCTGGCGGGGCGGCCAGCGCTCCCAGCCGATCCTCGGCAGCCTGGGCGAGGGCCTGGGCGCCGCCTGGGTCCCGGCCCCGGTGCAGCCCGTGGCGCCGCCGGCCCCCGAGCCGGTCCCGCTGCGCCTGCCCGCCGTGCAGGCCGTGCTGGCCATGCCGGTCGGCCTGGACCCGGCGCCCACGGTCATGATCGCGGCGCCGGCCGCACCGGCCCTGCTCGGGCCGGCGGCCGCGGAGCGGCTGGACGCCGCGGAGCGGGCCTCGCGGATCCCGGTCACCACGGTCGTCCTGCGCGGGCCTGGCCCCACCACCTCCGTGGCGCCGGCCCTGCTGACCGGCCTGAACGTCGTGACCTCGGCCCCACCCGTGCTGGCCAGCGCCGACTCCGCGCTGACCCCGGCGATCCCGGCGCGGCTGATCCGGCAGCCGGACCCGGCCGTGGCGGCCGCCGGGACCGTGCTGTCCACCGGCCTGCCGCCGGTCAGCCGGTCCGGGCGCAGCGGCACCGAGGCGGTCGGCGGGCGCGGCGGGGGGACCGCCGGCCGGGCCTGGCTGGCCGGGCTCACCGCCAGCCTGCACGGCGACCCGTCAGGCCGCCAGGGTGGCCTGACCATCAGCGCCGGGCAGGTGACGGTGCTGCACGCCCCGGACGCCGACCGGGACGTGGACCCGCAGACCCGGCCGGCCCTGACCGTGCTCTCCGGCGCGGTCCGCGTCGTCGCCGTCGGGCCCGGGGCCGGCCTGCTGGCCGACCGGACCGCGCAGGCCGGGGACACGGTGCCGGTGCCGCCCGGCACCCGGGTGCTGGCCGTGCACACCGCCGTCCCGGCCGGGGCCGCCGCCAGCCCGGCAGGCCAGGCGCAGGTCCTCGGATGGGATCCCGCCGCTCCGCTGCCCTACCTGGGCGACGAGGTGCTGCTGACGGCGGGCGGGATCGTGGTCTCGGCGGGCCGGGTGCCGTCGCGCCGGTTCGCCAGGACCGGCCTGGGCTGGGTCCCGCCGGGCACCCTTACCGCCGGGGCCTCGGCCGTCACCACCCGGTTCAGCCAGCCCGTCGATACCGTCGCGGTGGCCGTCGAGGGCGGCAGCGGTGACGACCTCGCGCTCGGGCTCAGCGGCGCCACCCGGGCCCGGGACGCGGCCGGCCAGCCCGTGCCGCCGGTGCTGGTCGCCGACGGCCCGCGGGCAGTCGCCGTGTACGCCATCGTCCCTGACACCCGGCCCGACGGCAGCGTGCCGGGCGTTGACGTCACGGTCGCCACCGGCCCCGGCCGGCACCTCGCCGGGGTGGCCGGCTCGGTGGGCGGCGGGGACAGCGGCGGGGCCGCGGGCCTGGCCGCCGCGATCGCCGCCCGGGGCTTCGCCGCCGTCGTCCCCGACCCCGTCCCGACCGGACTCGGCCGCGCCGTCGTGGCCTGGAAGCAGGCGTGATGCCCAGTCTCCCCGCCCCCGGCACGTTCCGCCTCTACCCGTTCGCCGAGCCGCCCGTGCCGGCCGGCCAGTACGTGCTGACCGGCGACGTCAGCGGGCTGCCCGGCGGGGTGGCGCAGATGCGGGCCGCCGTGCACATCACCGCCCCGCGCTACACCATGCCGCCGGACCAGATCCTGTCCACCTTCCCGCCCGCCGGGTCCCGCGGCGCGTTCGGCACCCGGCTGCCGCAGATCGTGCTGCGCCGCCGGACCCTGCCCTGGGAGCGGTCGCCCGACCTGGACCACGACGTGACCACCACGCCGACGCCCTGGCTGGCCCTGGTGCTGCTGGCCGAGGGCGAGGGCCAGCTGCGCACGGACGTCGACGTCAAGGACACGGTGACCCCCGGGATCAGCCTCGGCGACGACACCGATGCCCCCAAGGGAGCCTGCCTCGAGGTGCCCGCCTCGGTGGTGACCAAGGTCTTCCCCACCCGGGACGACCTCCCGGTGCTGTGCCACCTGCGCGAGGTGGACCTGGCCGACACCGAGCTCGCGCTCGGCGACGACGACGGCTACATGGCCGTGGTGCTCGGCAACCGGCTGCCCCAGCCCGGCGTGAAGTACCTGGCCTGCCTGGTGAACCTGGAGGGCCAGTACGACCGGCTGCCGGTGATCCCCGACGAGCAGCTGGTCATCAGCTACGTCCCGGCCGGGGCCGTCTACGACATCGGCAGCCAGCTCCGGGCCACGTACGGCGACCAGGCCAGCTACGACACGGCCACCATGGGCCTGCCGCCGCAGGCCGGGTTCACCGGCGCCGGGCCGGCGGCGGCTCCGGCGCCGGGCGGGCCGGCCGCGGCCGCCCCGGGCGCCAGGGCGGCGGCTGCCGCCAGCCTGGCCACCGGGACCGGGCCGCTGATCGAGTCCGCGCACGGCGCTGCCGCCCGCACCGGCGCCGCCTGGGCCGCGGCCGCCGCGGCGGCCGCCCCGGCGCTGGCCGACACCACCGCCACGGCCAAGATGAAGCTGGCCGACGGGTTCTCCTACGCCGTGCGCGGCAGCCTGGTGGGCCAGCTGGCGGACCCGGTGCTGCGCTTCCCGGTCCTCGCCTACTGGTCGTTCACCTGCGATGACGGCGGCGACTTCCAGTTCCTCGCCGAGCGGGTGCAGGTGCGGATGCTCGGCCACGTGGTGACCGGCCTCCAGACGCCCGACGGCGACGGCGCCGGCCCGGACGACAGCCAGCCGCGGATCGCGCCCGAACCGCCGCCGACCCGGCCGCTGCCGCTGGTCACCCCGACCGGGCACGTCCAGCTCGGCCACCTCAGCCGCGAGGGCGAGCCGTCCCCGGCCTGGTTCCGCGGCCCGCTGGCCCCGGCCGCGGTCCCCCGGGCCGAGCCGCCCGCCCCCGGCCAGCCGCCCCCACTGGCCCATCACGCCGACCAGCTCCGCCGGGTCACCCCGGACGGCCAGGAGGACCTCGGGTACGCGGCCGCCTTCGAGATCGGCCGGCTGCTGGCGCTGTCCCAGCCCGGCGTGGCCGGAGCGCTGGCCCGCTGGCGGGCCGAGGCCTACGGGGCCGCCCGGGTGGCGCAGGTCGTCGCCGGCGCCATGGACAGCCTGCCCGCGCCGGTGGCCGACGGCCTGGCCGCCAGCGACCCGCTGGCCGACCCGGCGCTGGCCACCCGGCCGCGGACGCTGGGCGCCCGGGCCAGCCGGGCCCTGGCCGGCCTGCTCGGCGCCGACCCGGCCGCGGCGTTCGGCCCGGCCCGCCCGGTCGCCGACCCGGGTAACGCCGCGGGCCCGCTGGCCGCCGTGCACGCCCAGGGCACGGCCGGGCTGCTGACCGGGCTGGCCGTCCCCGGCGTGGCGGCGGGCGGCGACCCGGCCACGGTGCTGAGCCAGCTGGCCGCGGCCCCGGCCGTGGCGGTGGCCGGGACACCGCCCGCGGCCGCGGGCCAGGCCCCGGCCGCGGCCAGGATCGCCGCGCTGCGCGCCAGCCTGGAGTCCGCGGTCGCGGCCCCGGCGGCCGGCGCAGCGCCCCCGTCGCCCCCGCCAGGCCCGATCGCCGGCCCGGGTCCGGCCGGCCCGGTCGCCGGCCCGGGCGCGGCTGCGCCGCGGGCCGCGGAGCCCGCCGGCGAGCAGGCCGGAGGGCAGGCCGGAGGGCAGGCCGGGGACGCGCTGGACGAGCTGATCCGCCGGGCCACCCGGCGGCGGGACAGGAGGCCGTGATGACCTCGCTGGCGCTGACCTCGAAGGCCGCGTTCACGGCCGTGGTCTCATCCGTCCAGCTGGTCGCCGCCCAGCTGGTGCAGCAGATCGGCGCGCAGGACGTGGACTCGGGCCCGCACGCGGTCCCGCTGGACCTGCGGCTGTGGCTCGGCGGGCTGCGGCTGCTGGCCGGGGTGCCGTTCGGCGACCTGGTGGCCGACGCGGAGCTGCTGCCGGCCGAATCGATCCGGTTCTTCTACGTGGACCGCGGCTGGACCGACGCGCTGACCGAGGGCGCCCTGTCGGTCGGCACGGTGACCACCGCCGACCGGTCCGCGCTGACCGCCCTGTACGGGACGGTCCGGGCCGAGGTGGACGAGGCCGAGCGGCTGGTCCGGCTGCCCGGCGTGGACCCCGGGTCAGCCGTGCCGGCCGGGCCCGCCGGCACGATCAGCGGCTTCCTGCTCCGCTCCCGGATGGTGTCCGGCTGGCCCGCGCTGCACGTGCGCGGCTACGCGGTGGACAACCTGGCCCTGGCCGAGCCGATCGCCGACGCCGACGTGGACGAGTCCGACGCCGCGGCGCTCCAGCGGCTGGGCCTGCTCCGGATGGAGCGGCTGGCCCCGGCCGTGCTGCTGGTGCTGTTCGACGGGGTCCCGGCCGTGGTGCACATCGAGGAACCCCGGGCCGGGATCCAGTTCGGCGTGGACGCCGAGACCGGTGCGGGCCCGGCCGGGGCCCAGGTGAGGCTGCGCGACCCGGCCACCGCGCGGCCCACCGGCCAGACCGTCGAGGTCCCTTTCCGGCCGGACGTCCCCGGCGTGATCCACCTCGGCGCGCTGGCCAGGAAGCTGGTCACGGCCGAGCCCGCGCTCGGGCCGGCCCTGGACGCCGCCGAGTTCGCCATGCAGATGCTCCAGTTCCCCTACCGGGCGGTGTTCGGCGACCGGACCCTGGCCGGCGGCCCGCCGTCCGACCCGGCTGCGCTGTTCCGCCCCACGATCGGGATGGCCCAGCTGCTCGAGCGCTTCGGGGGCGGGCAGTAATGGCCGCCTACGACCCGGCCCAGGTCCGCGCCGCCCAGGTCACCCCCCGGTTCAGCGTGCTGGCCAGGACCGGCCTGGACGTGGCCGCCCTGGGCACCTGGGACGCGAACCTGCTGCACGAGCCGCGGGTGCTGGTGCCGGTCGACGTGCAGGCCTACGTGGTGCCCGCGACCGGGGCCGAGCCGGCGCTGGCCCTGCCGGGGCCGCTCTCCCCCGGCCACGCCAGCGACCCGGCCGTGGTCGACGGCCCGCCGCCGTTCACCGCCGGAACCCCGCGCCCGGCCGGGGTCCACCTCAGCTGGGCCATGCCGGACGCCCTGCAGCGCGGCCGGCTTCAGGACCCGCGGCAGGGCAGCGGCGGCGGGCTCGGCATGGGCGCGCTGCCCGACCGCTGGGCCGTGCTCCGGGTCCTCGCCGCGGCCGCGCCCGCCGCGGGCACCCCGCCGACCGCGATCCGGGGCTGGCTGCTGGATGCGGCCGCCGGAGCCGCCCGCGACCTGGCCACCGGGACCACCGGGGCCCCGCTGCCGCAGGACCCGGCCCGCCAGCTCGGCCCTGACGAGCTGACTGGCACCGCGGGCGGGTCGCTGACCTGGACCGGCAGCTACGACGCGGCTTACTCCCGGTTCGCCTGGCACGACCCGCTCGACGACCTGACCGCCGACCCGCAGCTCGGCGGGGCACTCCCGGGCGGGGCGTTCGGCGGCACCGCCACCTACGTCGTGGTCGGCTGGTACTCCACGGCTGCCCTCGACCCGCTGGACGGCGTCCGCACCACCGACAGCCTGGCCGAGCGGCTCGCCGGGCTCGGCTGGCGGCTGATCACCGGCGGCGGTGACGAGGGCAGCGAGCGGGAGGGCACCCTGGGCCGGCTGGCCGACCTGGGCGTCCCGGTCGCGTCCCGGCTGGACCCGGCGGCAACGGCCGCCAGGATCGCGCCGCAGGCCGCAGGCCGGCCGGGCGGGGCCGGCCTGGCCGCCGCGGCAGCCGGAGCCGGGGCGGCCGCCGCCGCAGCCGGGTCCGCGCACGTCTCGACCGTGCCCGCCTACCAGGCGATCGGCGCGGCCAGCCTGGCCCGCGAGGCGGCCAGCTGGGTCATCGGCGCCGGGACCGGCGTGGAAGCCGCCACGCTCCTGCACGGCGCCGTGCTCGGCGTGCCGCTGCCCGGGATCGCGATCGCCAAGGGCGCCCTCGCGCCCGACCTGCGGCCCGATCCGGCCGCGGTCGGGATCGTGGCCGGCGACCACGTGGACGACCTGGTCGCGGCCGGGCTGTCCGGCGTGCTCGGCGGTACCGGGGACGCCCGGCGCAGCGTCGAGCGGCTGCTCACCGCCTTCTCGGCCGGCCTGCTGGCCGGCCTGGCCAGCCCGGACGGCCTGGTCACCATCGACGAGCGCGAGCACGAGGCGGGGTTCGCCGGAGTGGCCGCGGGCGAGCCGCCGGTCACCGACCGGGTGCTGACCAGCCGGGCGACGGTGCCGCCCCGCGCGGCGCCGCCGCAGGCCGCCCCGCCGGACGGGGCCGCGCCGCCCATCCTCATCTACACCGGCCCGGGGGTGCGCCTGGGCGGCTTCCTGACCGAGGAGGCAGTCAGCTTCACCCGGGCCCGGCTGACCCAGATCACCGTGCCCGACGCCTCCGGGCGGGCCGCGGCGGCCCAGGCCGGGACGTCGGCGGGCCCGTCCCCCGGCCAGCCGGCCGGCAGCGGGCAGCCGGGCAGCGGTGCCGCCCCGGCCCCGGGGACCGGGTCGGGCCCGCCGGACTCGGCGACGGTCCAGCGGCAGCCGCCGGGCCGGTTCGTGCCGCTGGACCCGCAGCTCGGGCTGCGCGGCGCGGGCCTGTCGTCCCGGCACGGCGGCGACGGCCGCGGCGATCCGGACGAACTGCTCGGGTGCCGCCGCGGGTCGCAGATCGCGCAGCGCTACGCCGGCCTGCTGGACGGCGCTGCCCTGGTCCCCGCGCTGTCCACCGGCGCGCTGCCGGACGAGACCACCGCGCTGGTCCGTGAGGCCCTGCTGCTCTCCCCGACCCTGCTCAGCTGGCTGGCCGCCCGGGCCGCCC
>DASVBE010000209.1:0-2282 GCA_036375995.1 Streptosporangiaceae bacterium
CGCCGTAGTCGCTGGCCTCGCGGGTCGAGGTGAGGACGATGACGGGCTTCGGCTGGGCGGGCGGGCCTTGCTGGCCGGGCTGACTTTGCTGGCCGGGCTGATCTTGCTGGCCGGGCGGGCCTTGTGCCGCGGTCAGCCGGCGGGCCACCTCGAATCCGTCGGTGTCCGGCAGCTGGATGTCGAGGAGGACGAGCTGGGGGCTGGTCGCCGCGGCCGCCGACGCCGCCTCGGCGCCGGTGGCCGCCTCGGTCACGGTGAACCCGGCGGACTCGAGGATCAGCCGGGCAAAGGCCCGGAAACCCTCGTGATCGTCGACGACCAGCGCCGTCGGCCAGGTCCGCATGGGCACAGTGTCGCAGCGTTCAAACGGCCTGGCACCAGGGCTAACCCCGAGATCAGCAATCAGGGCCAGCCCGGTCCCGGTCCCGGGCCGGCTCCGATGCCCGCAGGCCAGCGCGTTCCTAGCGTCAGTTCCAGCAGGGCCGCCACCAGGCGCCCCGCGGAGGGAGGAACGCCATGCCCGCCACCGACCCCGTCCCCGCCCCGGCCCACTCCGCCCCCGCCGGTCCCGCAGCGCCCTCCGCGCCCCGGTCCCGGGTGCCGGTTCGCTGGGCCTGTGCTGGGGTCCTGGCTATGGTCTGCGCCACCGGAATGGCTGGCTGCGGGCTCAGGTCCACAGTGATCACCGGTCCGCCTGCCGGGCAGCAGGTTCGGACCGTGGCCGCCGGGGCTGGGCCGGCGGCCGAGCGGGCTGCTGTGGGCCGCTGGCTGGCCGCGGCCAACCGGCTGTGGCGGCACGGCGATGCCGCGGCCTTTGACCGGCTCACCACCGCGCCGATGCGCCGGGTGTACCGGGACGCGCAGACGCGAGCCGCCGCCGGAAACGGGCCGGGCGCGCTGAGGCTGACCGGCCTGTCTATCGCCGTGCCCTGCCAGACTGGCCAGGCGTCGGTGTTCGTGGCCTACGCCCGCACCGACGCGTTCGCCCCCGGGCGGCGGCTCGTGTCTGCCGCCCTGGTGTTCACCCGGCAGGACCGCACCTGGCGGCTGGCCGCCGCAGTGACCAGCCGGGCCGGCCAGTGGCCCGCCCTGTGCCAGGCGCTGAACCCCTGCGTCGGCCCGGCCGTGCTGCCGCCGCCGGCCTACCCGCGGTTCCTGGCCCGCGAGCTCACCCGGTCCGGTGCGGCGCGGATCCGGTACTCCCCCGGCGCCGCGCCGGTGCTCGCCCTGCCGCTGGCCGGCGACCGCGGCTACTGGGTGCTGGCCACCGTGATCGGTCACGGCCCGCGGGGCGCCCGGCCCGCCGCGATCTACGCCGCCATCGACCCGGCCCAGGCCGCCGGCGGCCACCTCACCCTGAACGCCTCCCTCGGCGGCCGGAAATAGCGTGCGCCTCGCGCGGGAGCGGAGTAGGACTGAGCGCATGCCGCAGCTTTGCCCGCCGACCACCCGGGTGCACCTGTCGTTCCTGGCCGCGATGGCCGAGTTCCAGGCCGAGGGGCGCGGCGACAACGCGGACAACAGCATGGTCGGCCGGGATATCCGGGGCCTGGCCCGGGACTGGTCCGACCCGGAAGTGTTCCGCGGCTATGTGGCCCAGGTGGTGGGCCAGGCCCGGGAGGACGCGCCGCGGCCGGCCGGGTATGTCCCCTCGACCACTTTGTGGTGGGTCGACGGCTCCGACTACCTGGGCCGGATCTCGATCCGGCACCGGCTGACCCCCATCCTGCTGGAATGGGGCGGCCACATCGGCTACGTCGTGCGGCCGTCGGCCCGGCGGCGGGGTCACGCCACCGCGATGCTGGCCGCCGCCCGGCCGGTGGCGGCCCGGCTCGGTATCGACCCGGCGCTGGTCACCTGCGACCTGGATAACACCGGGTCGCGGAAGGTCATCGAGGCCAACGGCGGCGTGCTGGAGGACCAGCGGGCCGGGAAGCTCCGTTTCTGGGTGCCCACGTCCTGACCGGACCCGGCCATTCCGTACCTCCGGTTCGCCCTTCTTCGCCGGTAATGATCGTGCCGCCCGGCCATGGTCACCGCCCTCACCCCGGCCAGCGGCCCGGCGGGCACCGAGGTCACGGTCACCGGCCGCAACTTCTACGACGTCACCGGTGTGGCCTTCGCCGGCGTGGACGCCGCCTCGTTCGCGATCACGTCCCCGCACCAGCTCACCGCCGTCGTCCCGCCCGCCGCCACGACCGGGCCCATCACCCTGTCCGGCCCCACGCCTCTCACCACCTACCAGCTCTTCACCGTCACCCCACCCGGCGAAGCCACCGGCA
>DASVBE010000007.1:0-2027 GCA_036375995.1 Streptosporangiaceae bacterium
TCAATCGATGCGACCGGCGGCCCCGCACGGCGGACCGTAACAGCTGACCTGGCTATGTCGCCTCCCTCCGCAGACTGGCCAGACGCCAGCTTAGGTTGACGCGGACTCGCCCCACGGGCCGGGGCCCAGCCACGCTGGCCCCTGCCGTCCCGGCGTGAACCGGCCACCAATCCGCTGGCGGCATGTCACCGAACCAGCCGTGTTCTGGGACCACCGACATCCCTCCGGAGCGGCCGCCGGGTCGCCGTCATCGGCAGCGGCGTCAGCGGCCTGACCGCGGCCTAGAGCACGCGGGGCAGCGCGGGCTGCCCGGGATCGCGGTCGGGCTGGCCCGGGGCCGCGGACGCTACCTGCGCATGCTGGCCGGGATCGGCCGGTTCCACGCCGCCGCCCGGGCCCTGCTGCGCCGGCCCGCCCCACCCGGCGGGCCGGCGGCCGCGCCCTCGCTGGGCGAGTTCCTGGCCGCCGGACGGTACTCCCCGTACTTCGTCACCCATTTCGCGCAGCCGTTCGTGGCTGCTGAATCCCGCTCACCCGCCCAGCCCGCGCTGCCGCTCAGTAGACTCCCTTGCCCCGCCGGGCCCGTACGGGCCGGCGTCCGGGGGCCCATTCCTGCTGAGCGAAGGTGAGGTTCTGATGCGCAGAATGCTGGCGCTTTCGGTGCTGGCTGTGACCGGGCTGGCCGCCAGCCTGGCCGGATGCGGCGGCTCCGCCGGGCCGTCCGCGGCGTCCGGGGCGTCGCCGCAGGCCACCGGGTCGCATCCGGCCGGGACCAGCCTGGCCGCGAGCCCGTACAAGTTCAGCGTCCAGAGCTGCGGGCCGCTGTCCGCCGCGCAGCGCAGCACGTTCAGCACGAGCGCGCACCTCGGCGCGGTGGTGAAGGTCACCAACGTCAGCGGGCCGGCCGCCAGTGTCCAGTTGAAGCTGGCGTTCCGGAATGGCGGGCAGGCCGACGGCCAGAGCTACACCGGGAACAACGCAACCGCGCTCGCCCCGGGCAAGTCCGAGTTTCTGGAGGCCGACATGGGCCCCAGCGTCGGCGCGGGCCGTGCCGGTGACACCTGCACAGTCATCAAGGAGGCGCTGATATCCCCGGAGACCCTGACCACGCTGGCCACCTACGAGGGGTAGCCGCCGCGCCCGACAGGAACTGATCGCAGACAGGAATCCGCGCGCTGGCCGGCGCGAGCGGGCCTGCCAGCGCGCGGATTCAGCGGGGCGCCCCCGCGGCCAGGCCCCCCGGGCCCCCCGGCCCCGGATTCCGGCCCTGGCTAGGCCACGCGGAGTCATCTGGCCCAGCCGCCGCGGCGGCGGGGCCAGAGGACTCAGGAGGTCAGGGGCGGGTTCGCCTTACTTGCGGCCGATCAGGAAGCCGGCCCGGGCCTCGATCTCGTACTGAAGCTCCCTGAGTTCGGTGGCGGTCTCCCTGATCGCCGCCGAGTCGAGCTCCCCGGCCTTCTCGGCGGCGTCCTGGCACAGCCAGAAGGCGTCGTCCATGTGCTCAGACAGCAGCTCTGCCTGCAGCCTGGACAGCTTCTGGGTCCGGCGGAAAATCCCCATGCTGATCGCTCCGTGTCCTCCGTGCTCGTGTGACCCTCTTCGATGTTACTTACGTTCTGTGATCAGGAGATCTCACATTGTATATGACGTGGACTCTACAGATGCCCGGATTTTCGCGTCCGAAACCTGGCTCTCTTGCCGGTCTAACCTCTCTGACCAGCCTGTTTCCCTAACTGGCCGGGATCACACCGGGGGCTGTGCACCGCTCCTAAATACCGCGGACGGGCGGGCCGGCCCTGCAGGCCGCGGCCCGGCCGGCCAGCATAGGAGGCATGCAGCTACCCGTCATGCCGCCGGTCGCGCCGATGCTCGCCAAGTCCGTCAAGGACCTGCCGCTCGGCCCGCTGAGCTACGAGCCCAAGTGGGACGGCTTCCGCTCGGTCATCTTCCGTGACGGCGCCGAGGTCGAGATCGGCAGCCGCAACGAGCGGCCGATGACCAGGTACTTCCCCGAGCTGGTCGAGGCG
>DASVBE010000003.1:0-25479 GCA_036375995.1 Streptosporangiaceae bacterium
TTGCGGAAGAGATAAACGCCGACCGTGACCCCGCTGATAACGGTGGCCTCGCCGCTGACAAAGACCCGCGCCGTGCTGGTTTCGCCGGTGACCATGAAGTAATAGCCCGCGTGCTCGAGCCGCCAGCCGAGCTTTTCTATCTCGCCCAGGATGGCGGCCGAACTCGCCACGGTCCGCTGGCTGTCCGTGCTGCCGAACCCGGCGCTCCCGGTGTGCGCGCCGACCTGGAGCTGGATCTCGAAGAAGGCCTGCCCCGCCTCCATCGCCGCGGTCGCCGCCCCCTGCGGGGAGGCCAGCCACTGCGCCCGCTGGCGTTCCTCCGCCACCCGCCGGGCCTGCTCGGCCTGCTGTGCCTCCGCCTGGGCCTGCGCCGCCTCCCGCTCCCGCCGCGCGGCTTCCCTTTCCTCGCTGCTTTTGAACACGACTTTCCCCGTTCGCCGCCGTTACATCGGAGCGTACCGAGAATGGCCCGCCGCAGGCCCCGGAAATGGCCCGGCGTCAGCGGCCGGTGGTGCCGTCGATCTGTTCCCTGATGATGTCCGCGTGACCGGCGTGCCGGGCGGTTTCGCTGGTCATGTGGGCGAGGACCCACCGCAGCGTGTGATGGTTGCCGTCGACCGGGATGACGGATCGCGCGTCCGGGTGGCCGGCGGCCCGGATGGCGCGGTCGCTGTCCGCTATTGCGGCCCGGTAGTCCAGCAGGACGTCGGCGGCGGCCCGGCCGGGCGGGACGGTCATGCCGTGCTCGCCGCCCGGATCCCAGGCGGCGCCGGCGAGGTGGTGGCCGAACCAGGACCGCTCCGCCTCGGTCAGGTGCTGGATGAGACCGAGGAGGGACGTGCCGCTGCCGACCAGGACGCGGCGCAGCTGCTCGTCGGACAGCCCATCGGCCTTCTTCAGCACGCAGTGCCGGGCGAACGAGAGGAACGCCAGCGCGGTGCTGAGCTCGCCCGAGTCGTCCCGCGGCACTGGCTCCCGCTGCGTCTCCGCCATGGCGTCACCGTAACCCAGTGATCCGCGGCCTGCGATCATGCTCGGATGGCTGACGATGTTGCGGACGGGCAGGGCTCGCGGGCCGGGCAGGTGGCGCTGATTACCGGGGGCTCGGCCGGGCTGGGGCTGGAGATCGCGATGGCGCTGGCGCGGGCGGGCACGGACGTGGTGCTGTCCAGCCGGTCGGCGGAGCGCTGCCAGGAGGCGGCGGCCCAGGTGTCCGCGCAGACCGGGCGGCGGGCGGACGGGTTCGCCTGCGACGTCACCGACGAGGCGGGCGTGGACGGCCTCGTGGACCGGGTGCTCGGCCGGCACGGGCGGCTGGACGTGCTGGTCACCAGCGCCGGGATCCAGGCCCGCGGCACGATCGACGAACTCGACGTGGCCACGCTGCGGGCCTGCCTGGACACCAACATCGTGGGGACCTGGCTGGCCTGCCGGGCCGCGGCCCGTCCCATGCGCGCCGCCGGGTACGGGCGGATCGTCACGCTGGCCAGCGCGCTGGGCCTGGTGGGCGCGGCGGCCAGGACCGGCTACACCGCCAGCAAGGGCGCGGTCGTCCAGCTCACCCGCAGCCTCGCCGTCGAGCTGGCCGGGACCGGGATCACCGTCAATTCCCTCGCCCCCGGGCCGTTCCGCACGCCCCTCAACGAGGGCATGGAGCACGATCCGCAGTTCCAGCGGTTCCTGGGCAGCGAGATCCCGCTGCACCGGTGGGCCGAGCCCGGCGAGCTGTCCGCCGCCGCGCTGCTGCTCACCGACCCGGGGGCCGGTTTCATCACCGGCACGATCCTGACCGTCGACGGCGGCTGGACCGCCCACTGAAATTCAGTTGGGCGGCCGCCGCCGCTGGCTTAACGTGACAGAGACCTAGCGGCGGCCGAGAGGAGAGGGTCCGGTGTTCCTGGTGTCCCGACACAGTTCCGGAGACCACCAGCCACGGGAGCCTCGTTGCCATCGCCTTCCCCTGTCATCACCTGTTCCGGCCTGGACTTCGCCTGGCCGGACGGCACGCCGGTGCTCACCGGCGTCTCGCTGGCGATCGGGCCCGGCCGTACCGGCCTGATCGGCGCCAACGGGTCCGGCAAGTCGACGCTGCTGCGCCTGATCGCCGGTGAGCTCCGGCCCGCCCGCGGCTCGGTCGCGGTGACCGGCGAGCTGGGCTACGTCCCGCAGGACGTCACGCTGACCTCGGGCCTCCGCGTGGACGAGGCGCTCGGCGTCGCGCCCGTCCTGGCCGCGCTGCGGGCGATCGAGGCCGGCGACCCGAGCGAGGAGAACTTCGCCCTGGTCGGTACCGACTGGGACGCGCAGGAGCGGGCCCGGGCCGCGCTGGGCCGGCTCGGCCTGGAGCATGTGCCGCTGGACCGCCGCGTCGGCGAGCTGTCCGGCGGCGAGTCGATGCTGCTCTGCCTGGCCGCCCAGGTCCTGCGCCGCCCCGCGGTCCTGCTCCTGGACGAGCCGACCAACAACCTCGACCGCGTGGCCCGGGACCGGCTGCTCGACGCCGTCCGCTCCTGGGCCGGCACCCTGGTGCTGGCCAGCCACGACCGTGAGCTGCTGGAGCTGGCCGGGCAGATCGGCGAGCTGCGCGGCGGGGAGCTGCGCTGGTACGGCGGCAGCCTCTCCGGCTACGAAGCCGCGGTGGCCGCTGAGCAGGAGGCCGCCGAGCGCACCGTCCGGGCCGCCGGATCCGACGTGCGCCGGCAGAAGCGCGAGCTGGCCGAGACCCGGATCAAGCTCGACCGGCGGGTCCGCTACGGCCAGAAGATGTACGACACCAAGCGCGAGCCCCGGGCCGTGATGCGGGCCCGCCAGCGGCAGGCCCAGGTCTCCGCGGCCAAGCTGCGCGGCACCCAGCTGGACCGCCTCGACGACGCCACGAAACGGCTGGCGGCCGCCGAGGAGGCCGTGCGCGACGACAGCGAGATCCGGATCGACATGCCGGAGACGGCGGTGCCCGCCGGGCGCACGGTCCTCACGCTGTCCGGGGTCCGGCTCCGGTACGGGGCGCGCGCCGAGCTGACCGTGCGCGGGCCCGAGCGGATCGCGGTGACCGGCCGGAACGGGGCGGGCAAGACCACCTTGCTGCGGACGATCGCGGGCGAGATCCCGCCCGCCGCGGGCGAGGCCCGGGTCGCGGTCCCGGTCCGCTACCTGCCGCAGCGGCCCGGCCTGCTCGATCCTGAGCTGACCGTGGTGCAGAACGTCGCCCGGGCCGCGCCGGCCGCGACCGGCAACCAGATCCGGGCCCGGCTGGCCCGGTTCCTGTTCCGCGGGCGCCGGGCCGACCAGCTGGTGCGCACCCTGTCCGGCGGCGAGCTGTTCCGGGCCACGCTGGCCACGCTGCTGCTGGCCGAGCCCGCCCCGCAGCTCCTGCTGCTGGACGAGCCGACCAACAACCTCGATATGGCCAGCGCCCGCCAGCTCACCGGGGCGCTGGCCGCCTACCCGGGCGCACTGCTGGTGGCCAGCCACGACGTGACGTTCCTGCGCGGCCTCGGGATCACCCGGTGGCTGCTGCTCGACGGCGAGCTGACCGGCACCAGCCCGCTCTGAGCCAGGGCTATGGCGCTCGCCCGGGCCGGCGGCCCGCGGGCCAGCCGGCCCGGGCGAGTCTGCAGATGCACGTGCAGATGCACGCCGCCGGCCGGTGTAAACACGGGCGAGCCGGGTAGCCGGCTCTGCTGCTGCCTGAGCGCCTCAACGGTGCTGCGCCGACGGCGGCTGGCGATCGCACCTTCGCTGGCAGGCAGTTACCGGAGCGGAGACTGCGAACGGAGCGGCAGGCATGGCGGTAAACGAGCCAGCGGAGCGACCCTACGAGGCGCTGCACGCGGCCAACGAGCAGCGCAGCATCGAGGCTGCGGGCCGGAACCGGAAACTGGCCGCGACCGCACTGATGCGGCTCGGCGCGGACTGCCCGCCGGAGTGCGAGGAGGTCGGGACCGAGGTAATCCTGCACTCCGAGTACTCCTGGACGCAGATCGCCAAGAGGCTGGGCGTGACCCGCGGCCAGGCCGTCTACCGGTTCCGGCGGCTGCTGGCCATGGCCGGCGTGGCCGGGGTGGAAGGCGACTAGCCGTCACTTCTCCGGCGGCACCCAGATGTCCCGCTCGTGCATCAGCTCGACCTGCTTGTCGATGACCTCACGGCGGTACTCGGCGTGCCCGTACGGGACCCGGTCGAGATAGAGGTTCTTCGGGTAGACCGGCTTCTCGTAGATGAGCTGGTACTGCTCGGTGGTCAGGTCCTTGATCCAGTTGTCCCACTGGGCACTGGCCCGGAACTGGCGCAGCGCCTGGACGTCGACCGTGCCCGCGACCCAGGAGGAGCCGCCGCTGTAATCGTGCCGCCCGACGATCTGGCCGCGGTAGTCGATCACTGCCGACCCGCCGCCGAAGGTGTCGATCGGCGTGGTCGACTCCGCGTCCAGGTAGTACGTGCCCACGTTGCAGGCGATCAGGTAGAAGTTGTTGTCCAGCGCCCGCGCCCGGTTCTGGATCTCGAACAGGCCGTTGCCGACGTGCGGGTGCGGGTACGGGCCGCGGTACACGACCTCGGCGCCGTTCATGGCCAGGCCGCGGGCGTTCTCCGGGTACGACCCCTCGTTGGCCATCAGGAACCCGAGCCGGCCGATCTCGGTGTCGGCCACCGGGTAGAACGCGTCCAGGTTGCGCCCGTACAGCTCGACCCACTTGTCCCACACGTTGTGCGGCGTGACCGAGTGCTCGACCGGCAGCAGCGGCACCACCTTGTGATGCCGGAGGATCACCTCGCCCTCGGGGCTGAGCACGAACCCCACGTTGAAGAACCGCCCGGGGAACTCCGGGTGCCGCGCCTTCGCCTGCCCCATGATGTAGGCGTTCCACTGCCGGGCCAGCGCGCCGAGGTAGTCCGTCTCCGGGCCAGGGACATCGATCGCGCATTCCCGCGCGAACGTCTCGTGGTCCAGGTCGAGAACCTCGGCGGTGAAGCCCTGCAGCGCGCCCTCGGGACCGCAGATCAGCCGAACCGGCAGGTCCAGGCTGGACAGCCAGGACGCGGCCTTGATCAGGTGCGACAGATGCTCGAGGTTCACGGCGATGTCATCCCGGTGGCGGATGCCGCGCATGGTGGGCACCAGGCCGAGGGCCTGATAGGGCTCGATCATGGCTTGTCCCTTCGGTCGCCTTCAGTCTGCCGGACCACCGGCGAGGCGGTATTGCCATCCGCTGGCGCGCACGAAGATACTTGGGCGGACCGGGCGGCCCAGGCGACCGCACGGCTTTACCTGAGCCACGCACCGGAAGGCGGGAAAGCCAGCATGAGCATCCTGGGAACCCGGGTTGTGCGTACCGAGGATCCGCGGCTGCTGACCAAGGGCGGCACCTACGTCGACGACATGCGCCTGCCAGGAATGGCGCGCGTCACGTTCGTCCGCAGCCCCGTCGCGCACGCGATGATCACCGGAATCGACACCTCAGCAGCACTGGCGGCACCGGGGGTGGTGGCCGCGCTAACTGCGGCAGACCTCACCGACCTCGGGCCGCCGCCGCCGGACGACGGCAGCGGGCCCAACGAGGCGGCCCCGCTGCCGCTCGGCGGCCCGTGGAGCGAGCCGCTGCTCGCCGTGGACCGGGTCCGCTACGTCGGCGAGCCGGTCGCGATGGTCATCACCGATGAGCGTTACCAGGGCGAGGACGCCGCCGAGCTGGTCAGCGTGGACTACGAGGCGCTGCCCGCGGTCGTCGGCTACGACGCGGCCCTGAGCGGCAGCACGCTGCTGTTCCCCGCGGCCGAGACCAACGTCGCGATCTCCGGCGGTGCCCCCGCCGACGACAGCGCCTTCGAGGGCTGCGAGGTCGTCGTCGAGCAGACCATCGAGAACCAGCGGCTCGCCCCGGTCCCGATGGAGGGCCGGGCCGCCGCCGCCATCTGGGAGGACGGCAAGCTGACCGCCTGGGTGAGCACCCAGAACGCGCAGATCACCCGGTTCATCCTGTCCGGCGTGCTCGGGCTCGACCCCGGGGCCATCCGGGTCGTCGCCCCCGACGTCGGCGGCGGGTTCGGCGCCAAGGTCGGCCTCGACCGGGACGCGATCCTGGTCGTGTGGGCCGCCAAGCACATCGGCCACGCGCTGAGCTGGACCGAAACCCGCAGCGAGAACCTGCTCGGGATGACCCACGGCCGGGCCCAGCGGCAGACCATCAAGATCGGCGGCACCCGGGACGGGCGCATCCAGGCCTACCGGCTGGACATCGTCCAGGACACCGGCGCCTACCCGCGGATGGGCGGCTTCCTGCCGTTCCTCACCCGGCTGATGGCGGCCGGCCCGTATGACATCCCGAACGCCTCGGCGGCCTCGACCACCGTGGTGACCAACGCGACGCCGATCGCCGCCTACCGCGGGGCCGGCCGGCCGGAGGCCACCGCCGCCATCGAGCGGGCCGTGGACCTGTTCGCCGCCGAGATCGGCAAGGACCCGGCCGACGTCCGCCGGATGAACCTCGTCCCGGACGGCAAGTTCCCGTACCAGTCCCCCTGCGGCCCGGTCTACGACAGCGGCGCCTACACCGGCGCGCTGGACCAGGTCCTCGCGGGCGCGGGCTACCGGGAACTGCGCGCCGAGCAGGCCCGCAGAAGGGAGCGCGGCGACGTGCTCCAGCTCGGCCTCGGGGTGTCCAGCTACGTGGAGATCACCGCCGCGGACGCCGAGGGCGGGGAAACCGCCCAGCTCATCGTCCACGACAACGGCACGGCCACGGTCTACACCGGCAGTTCCGCGCACGGCCAGGGGCACCACACCGCGTGGGCCATGCTGGTCGAGGCCGAGCTGGGCATCGAGATGGCGAAGGTCACGGTGATCCACGGCGACACCGACCTGATCCCGCTGGGCACCGGCACCTACGGGTCGCGGTCGCTCCAGCTGGGCGGCGTGGCTGTGCACAAGGCCGCGGTCGAGGTCAAGGAGCAGGCCCGGCTGCTGGCCGCGGACCTGCTCGAGGCCAGCGAGTCCGACCTCGAGCTGGACACCGGCAGCGGCACCTGGCAGGTCCGCGGCGACCCGGCGTCCAGCAAGACCTGGGCCGAGGTGGCCAGCCACGCCGGCGACGGCGGCCTGACCGCGTCGGTCCACCACACCGCTCAGCCCACCTTCCCGTTCGGCTCCCACGTCGCGGTCGTGGAGGTGGACACCGAGACCGGCAAGGCCCGGCTCATCCGGCACGTGACCGTCGACGACGCGGGCACCGTGCTCAACCCCATCCTCTTCGAGGGCCAGCGGCACGGCGGCATCGCCCAGGGCGTCGCCCAGGCGCTGTACGAGGAAGTCGCCTACGACGCCGACGGAAACCCGCTGACCAGCACGCTGGTGGACTACGCCGCGATCACCGCGGCCGAGCTGCCCAGCTTCGAGCTGCTGACCAGCGAGACGCCCGCGGCCAACCCGCTGGGCGCCAAGGGGATCGGCGAGGCCGGCACGATCGGCTCGACCCCCGCCACCCAGAACGCCGTCATCGACGCGGTCAGCCACCTCGGTGTCCGGCACATCGACATGCCGGCCACACCGGAACGGGTCTGGGCCGCGATCAACGCCGCGAGGGGGACCCTGTGAAGGTCACCGTTACCGTCAACGGCAGCCAGGTCGAGGCTGAGGTGCCGGACCGCACGCTGCTCGTGCACTTCCTGCGCGAGCAGGCCAGCCTGACCGCGACCAACGTCGGCTGCGACACCAGTTCCTGCGGGGCCTGCACGGTCCTGCTGGACGGGCAGTCGGTGAAGTCGTGCACGCTCCTCGCCGCGCAGGCCGACGGCCGCGCGGTGCAGACCGTGGAGGGCCTGGCCAGCGGCGACGACCCGGACGCGATGCACCCCGTGCAGCGGGCGTTCCGCGCCGAGCATGGGCTCCAGTGCGGGTTCTGCACGCCGGGCATGGTGATGGCCGCCGTCTCGCTGCTGGCCGAGAACAGCTCCCCCACCGAGGAGGAGGTCCGGTCGGCGCTGGAAGGCAACCTGTGCCGGTGCACCGGCTACCACAACATCGTCCGCGCCGTGCTCGCCGCGGCCAGCGAAAACCAGGCCACCGCGGCCAGCGAAAGGCAGGCCTGATGATCCCCGCGACCTTCACCTACCAGCGGGCCTCCTCCGTGGACGAGGCCCTGGACCTGGCGTCCCGCGGGGAGGAGACGAAGTTCCTGGCCGGCGGGCACTCGCTGCTCCCGCTGATGAAGCTGCGGCTGGCGGTGCCGGAGACCCTGATCGACATCGGCCGGCTCCGCGAGCTCAGCTACATCCGCGACGACGGCAGCCACCTCGCGGTCGGCGCGCTCACCAGCCACCACGACGTCGCCACCTCCGACGTGCTGGCCCGCGAGCTGCCCCTGCTGGCGCACGCCGCCAGCCAGGTCGGCGACCCGCAGGTCCGGCACTGCGGCACGATCGGCGGCTCGCTGGCCCACGGTGACTCCGCGGCCGACCTGCCCGCGGTGGTCCTGGCCCTGGACGCGACGCTGGTCGTCCGCGGGCCGTCCGGCAGCCGCGAGATCGCCGCCGGGGACTTCTTCCGCGGGCTGTTCGAGACCGCGCTGGAGGACGGCGAGCTGCTCACCGAGATCCGCATCCCCAAGCCCGCCGCGCCCGGCTGGTCGTTCCAGAAGTTCACCAAGCGCGCCATCGACTGGGCCATCGTCGGCGTCGCCGTGCAGGGCGGCAACGTGGCGCTGGTGAACATGGGCCAGACCCCGCTGCGGGCCACCGCGGTCGAGCAGGCGCTGGCGTCCGGCGCCGCGCCCGGGGACGCCGCGGCGCACGCGGCCGACGGGCTGACCCCGTCCAGCGACTTCAGCGCGAGCCGTGGCTACCGGGAGCACCTCGCCCGGGTCCTGGTCGGCCGCGCCCTGACCGAATCGCTGACCCGCGCCTGACACCCGGACGTCTGGACGTCGGGACGCACCGGCAGGATCGCGCCGGTGAGCCGCCGAGGCTCACCGGCGCGATCCCGTCTGGCGCCTGCGCTCAGATCCCGCAGATCGGCCAGAACAGCTCCCACGACTGGACTCTCGTGGCGTCCGAGTGAATGGCGTCGAAGGAGCGGCCGCCGTCCCCAGCGGCGGCGGGATGCGCCTTAGCCGGTGTACGCCGTGATCGCGGCGGTGAGGGTCTGGGTGACGGTGCGCAGCGAGGAGAGCGTGACCCACTCGGTCGCGGCGTGCGCGCCGGCGCCGTCCACGCCGAACATCACGGTGTCGATGCCCGCGGCACCGAGCAGCGCGCAGTCGGTCCAGAATGCCTCGCCGCGGCGGCGCGGTTCGGCGCCGGTGACGTCCCGGAAGGCCGTGCTGACGGCGTGGGCGATGGCGGAGTCCGGGTCCGCGGCGAACGGCGGGCGCTCCGCGGTGACCGCGAGGTCGAACCGGAAGGCCGGATCGGCCGCCGCGATCTGGGTGAGGATCGCGCGCAGTTCCGCGTCGGTGGTCGAGGCGTCCTCACCCGGCACGGTCCGCCGCTCGACGCTGATCGAGCACCGGTCCGGGTACGTCGAGTACTCGATGCCGCCGGTGATCGTGGAGGCGTGCACGCCCCCGGTGCCCACCAGCGGGTCGGGGCGCCCGGCGGCCAGCCGCTGGGCGAGATCCTCCAGCGCGGTCAGGAACCGCCCGGACTTGGCGATGGCGTCGACCCCGAGGTCCGGCCGGGAGCCGTGCGCGGCGACCCCGTGCACGGTGACCTCCGCCAGGGCGAACCCGCGGTGGGCGATGACCAGGTCCAGGTTGCTGGGCTCGGCCACGATCGCGGCGTCGGTCACCACCTCGCGCAGCACCGCCTCGGTGCCGGCGGAGGCCCATTCCTCGTCGGCGACCAGGGCAACGACGATGTCCCCGCGATGCGGCGCCGAGGCGGCCGAGGTGGCGGCCACCATGATGGCGGCGATCCCTGACTTCATGTCGTACGCGCCGCGGCCGTAGAGGTTGCCGTCCCGCTGCGCCGGGCCGAGCCCGTCACCGTCGTAGCTGGACAGGGCGACGGTGTCGAGGTGCCCGTTGAGCAGGAGGCTGCGGCCGCCGCCGGTGCCGCGGGCCACGCCCAGGACCGAGGCCCGGCCGGCGCCGTGCTCCAGCATCCGGACCGCGAAGCCGTTCTGGCGGGCGAGCCACTCCGCGGCGAAGCGGGCGGCCGCCGCCTCCCCCGCCGCTCCCGGCACGAGTCCCGGGTTCACCGAGTCGATGGCGATCAGCCGCCGGAGCAGGTCGACGGCTGCGGCCTCGCTGGTCATGCGGTTCCTTCCGGCAGCGGGTTGGCGGCGCGGCCCTCGGTGCTCAGCAGCAGGACGGTCGTGTCCGCAGCGAGAGAACCGGTACGGGCCAGCGCGCGGACGCCGGCCAGCGAGGCCGCGCCGCACGGCCCGGAATCGACGCCGGCCGCCTCGAGGTCGCGCACGGCCCGGGCAGCCTCGCCGTCGGTGACGGTGACCGCCGCGTCGAGCCCGGCCCGCAGCACAGGCCAGGCGCTCGCCGAGGGGGTGCCGCAGTTCAGGCCGTTCATAATGGTCGGCGCGGTCGGCACGGTGACCATCCGGCCCGCGTGCAGCGACGAGATAATCGCGGGCGCGACCGCCGGCTCGACGCTGAGCACGGTGGGCGCGATCGCCGCGGCGCTGCCCGGCACGGCGCTGCCGGACCGGTAGTGGAGCACGGCCGCGTGCGCGAGCGCGCCGACGCCGACCGGGACCGCGACGAGGCCGGGCGGCCCGGCGCCGGCCGCCGCGAGCTGCTCATCCACCTCGTGGAAGAGCGTCGAGTAGCCGTCGGTGATCCACTGCGGGATCTGCTCGTACCCGGGCCACGAGGTGTCCTGGATGAGCACGGCCGCGTCCCCGGCGCTCGCCGCCGCCTCCTGTGCGGCGTTCACGACGCCGTCGTAGGGCAGGCCGAGTTCCACCGCCTGGCTGGCCTCGGCGGAGATCGCGGCCGAGGCCGCCGCCGAGATCCCCGCGGGGAAGAAGATGCGCGAGGGCAGGCCGAGCAGCCCGGCGAAATGAGCGACCGCGCGGCCGTGGTTGCCGTCGGTCGCCGCGATCAGCTCGACGGGGTCATGGCCGGCCGCGGCCGCGCGGAGCTCGTCCAGCGGAAGCACCCGGCCGCCGTCCGCGCCGTACCGCTGCGACAGCGCCCGGGAGACCGCGTACGAGGCCCCCAGCACCTTGAACGCGGGCAGCCCCAGCCGGGACGACTCCTCCTTGACGAACACGCTGCGCACGCCAAGTTCCTGCGCGAGCCCCGGCACCGGCACCAGCCGGGTCGGCGCGTACCCCGGCAGCGACCGGTGAAAGCCCGCCACCCCCGCGACCCGCTCCGCCCGCCAGTCACGGGCACCCGGGTTGCGGTACGGATCGGTCCGCGCGCCCGTCACGCCGCGCTCACGCCGTCAGTCCAGTGCTCGCCATGGAGCGAGCCTAGTTACTGGCGGATGCCCCGGCGGGACGAGGTGCCCTGGCTGGCGGCCTGCTGGGCGTCCTGGGGCGGCGGCCGGCCGCCAAGCTGATAGGAGTACGGGTCACCGTCCGGCCGGCCACCGAGCACGACGGTCTGCTGGGCGCCGCCGTCCGTCTCCGCGCGCTCCTTGCGCCACTCGAAGATGACCTCGAATACGCTGCCGAGGATCTCCAGAAGAGCTTCCACCGATATCTCCGTCTCACCGGTCGCACGCCACCCGATCAGCCGCCCGCCAGCCGGTCCCGGCCCTGCCAGCACGCCGCATCCCGACGCTAGCCGGAGCCGGATCAGCGGCGCATCGGTCATTCGACCTATGCGGGCGTACTGGCTGGCCGAGCCGGCGCTCACCCCGGGCCGGCCCGCCCGACGGCGGCTGATCCCTGCCCCCCGGGCTAAATTCCGCCCCGGGGCGGGCAGGCCAGTGTTTCACTGGACAATGGCCGAAATGTAACTGATCGTTCGTTTATGGCTGCTGATACCGGCCCCATGACGAACAAACTCCCCCTCGATCGTCGTCGTTTCCTGCAGCTAGCGGGCAGCACCATGGCGCTCACCGCGCTGTCCTCCAGCGTGGCCCGTGCCGCTCAGATCGCACCGGCGGTCCGGACCCGGACCATCGGCGACATCGAGCACATCGTGGTTCTCATGCAGGAGAACCGGGCGTTCGACCACTACTTCGGCTCGCTGCGGGGCGTACGCGGCTTCGGCGACCCGCACCCGGTCATCCAGCCCAGCGGCCAGCCGGTCTGGAACCAGTCCGGCGTGCTGCCGTTCCGCCCCGCGCTCCCGGCCGGTGCCAGCGACCTGGGCCTGGTGTTCATCCAGGACCTCGCGCACGGCTGGCAGGACACGCACCAGGCCTGGAACAACGGCAACTGGGACCGCTGGGTCCCGGCCAAGACCAGCCCGACCATGGCCTACCTGACCCGGGACGACATCCCGTTCCACTACGCGCTCGCGGACGCGTTCACGATCTGCGACAACTACTTCTGCTCGACGCTGACCAGCACCAACCCGAACCGCTACTACATGTGGGCCGGGTGGACCGGCAACGACGGCCGGGGCGGCGGGCCAGTGCTGAACAACGCCGAGAAGGGGTACTCCTGGACGACCTACCCCGAGCGGCTCGAGGCCGCGGGCGTCTCCTGGAAGATCTACCAGGACATCGGGAAGGGCCTGGACGCCGCCGGGGTGTGGGGCTTCACCTCGGACGCGTTCATCGGCAACTTCGGTGACAACTCGCTGCTGTACTTCAGCCAGTACCAGACCGCGACGGCCGGCAACCCGCTCTTCGACAAGGCCAGGACCGGCACGAACGTGGCCAGGAGCGGCGGGTTCTTCGACATCCTGGCCGCGGACGTGGCCAGCGGCGCGCTGCCGCAGGTGTCCTGGATCGTCGCGCCCGAGGCGTTCTCCGAGCACCCGAACTGGCCCGCCAACTTCGGCGCCTGGTACGTCTCGCAGGTGCTGGACACGCTGACCGCCAGCCCCGGCGTGTGGAGCAAGACGGCGCTGATCATCTGCTACGACGAGAACGACGGGTTCTTCGACCACCTCGTCCCGCCGTTCCCGGCGTCCGGGCCGGCCGCCGGCGGTTCCACGGTCTCCACTGACCTGGAGTTCTTCCCCGGCGCGACCGGGTTCGTGGCCGGCCCGTACGGCCTGGGCCCGCGGGTGCCGATGCTGGTGATCTCGCCGTGGAGCCGGGGCGGCTGGGTCTGCTCCGAGGTGTTCGACGCCACGTCGGTCATCCGGTTCATCGAGCGCCGCTTCGGCGTGCCGGAGCCGCACATCTCGGCCTGGCGCCGGTCCGTCTGCGGCGACCTGACCAGCGCATTCGACTTCGGCCAGCGCAGCAGTTCGGTGCCCGCGCTGCCGTCGACAGCCGGCTTCGTCCCGGCGGACCACCTGCGGCACTCGTCGTTCAAGCCGGTCCCGCCGCCGGCCGGGACCATGCCGGTGCAGGAGGCGGGCACCCGGCCGGCCCGGGCGCTGCCCTACGACCTGCGCGCCGACGGCAAGGTGGCCAGCGGGAACCTGACCGTCACCTTCGCCAGCCGCGGCCAGGCCGGCGCGGTGTTCCACGTGACCTCGGCCGGCCGCCCGCAGACGTTCACCGCGGGCGCGGGAGCATCGCTGACCGGCACCTGGCCGCTGAACGCCGGCCAGGACGTCCGGGTGCACGGGCCGAACGGCTTCTTCCGGCAGTTCACCGGGGCGGGCCCGGACGTCACCGCCGCGCCGGCCGGCCAGAACCTGGGCCTGGTGTTCACGAACCGGTCGAACGCGCCGGCCGAGCTCACCGTGGCCGAGGCCTACTCCGGCAAGTCGCTGACGGTCGCCATCCGCGGCGGCGGCTTCACCCCGGTGGTGATCCAGACCGGCGCCGGCCAGGGCTGGTACGACATCACGGTCACCTCCCACCACGACTCGTCGTACCTGCGCCGCCTGGCCGGGCACGTGGAGACCGGCGCGCCCAGCATCAGCGATCCGGCGCTGGGGACCGCTAGTCAGGATTACGGGATCTGCGGTGCGGGTGCCGGCCGTCGAGGGCGGCACCCGCACCAGCGAGCCGTAACCCTTAGTAGCGAATCAGCCCGCGGAGGTTGACGCCGTTGCGCATGTCTTCGTACCCCTGGTTGACGTCTTCCAGGGCGTACTCCCGGGTGATCAGCTCGTCGAGCTTCAGCTGGCCCTTGTTGTAGAGGTCCAGGATCCGCGGGATGTCGTGCTGCGCGTTGGAGGAGCCGTACAGCGAGCCGCGGATCTGCTTCTCCATCATCGTGAGCATGAACAGGTTGCCGCTGATCTCCATGCTGGCCGGGTGCGCGACCGCGGTGACGATGACCTTGCCGCGCTTGGCGACCGTGTCCAGCGCGGGGCCGATGTACTCGGACTCGGCGACGTCGGTGGTCACGATGAACGAGTCGGCCATCTGGCCGCGGGTCAGCTCCGCGACGATCAGGGCGGCTTCGCCGATCGTGGACGCGGTGTGCGTGGCGCCGAACTCCAGGGCCTTCTCGCGCTTGAACGCGACCGGGTCGATCGCGACGATGTTCCGCGCGCCGGCGATCCTGGCGCCCTGGACGGCGTTGATGCCGATGCCGCCGATGCCCATGACGATGACGGTCTCGCCGGCCCTGACCTCCGCGGTGCGCACCGCGCTGCCGTAGCCGGTGGTCACCCCGCAGCCGACCAGCGCGGCCTTGTCGAGGGCGGTGCCGTCGTCGACCTTCACCACCGAGGCCGCCGGGACCACGGTGTACTCGGAGAACGTGCCGAGCAGGCACATCTGGCCGAGTCCCTGGCCGCGGCCGTGGAACCGGTAGGTGCCGTCCAGCTGCGGGCCGTTGATCAGGAAGGCGCCCAGGTCGCAGAGGTTCTGCATGCCGCGGGAGCAGTACGAGCACCGGCCGCAGGAGGGCAGGAAGCTGAGCACCACCGAGTCGCCCTCGGACACGCGCGTGACCATGGCGCCGGCCGCGACCACGGTGCCCGCGCCCTCGTGGCCGCCGACCACCGGGAACGGCATCGGGATGTCACCGGTGACCAGGTGCTCATCGGAGTGGCACAGGCCGCTCGCGGTGAGCTTGACGAGGACCTCGTTCTCCTTCGGCGGGTCCAGCTCGACGTCCTCGATCTGCCATTTCTCGTTCAGGCCCCAGAGCACCGCAGCCTTGGTCTTCATGGACTCGTCCCCTCTCGCACCGGCCGGAGCACGCCCTGACTCTAATGCAGAACTAGAACGTGTTCCAGTGGCGCGGGGAGCCGGCCCGGCGGGCCGGCTAGTCCCAGCGGAACAGCAGCCGGGCGCTGAGCGCCGCGCCCACGATGAACGCCGCTACGACGGCGGTGTCAGTGAGGCTCCAGGCCAGGGCGAGCCAGGGATCCTGCAGCAGCCGCAGGATGTAGGTGAGCGGCAGCAGGTTGCTCACCACGTGCATGGCCCCGGTGAGCACTTCCGGCGGCGGGCCCGCGCCGGACAGCATCATCATCGTGAAGAACAGCCCCAGCCCGGCCGACAGCGCGCCGCGCGAGGACGGGATGGCCGCCAGCAGCACCCCCAGCGCCGAGAACAGCACGCCGCACAGCAGCCAGGCCCCGAGGAACCCGGCCGGCGAATGCGGCGCGTGGATGTGGTAGACCACCGCGGCCATCGCGATGACCAGCACCGACCCCGCGAACGAGATCAGGAACGTGACCAGCAGCTGCGCGCCCAGGATTACCCAGGGCCGGGCGGCCGAGGCGCGCAGCCGCCGGAGCACCCCGTCCTCGCGGTAACGGGCCAGGTGCACCGGCAGGGCGAGCAGCCCTACTGCGGCCCACACCAGGCCGCAGTAGGCCGGCACGTAGTAGTCCAGCGCCCCGGCACCGCGGTAATACCCCGGGTCCGCGTTGTTGCCGAACACGCCGCCCATCACGAACAGGAACAGCAGCGGCAGGGCGAGCGTGAACGCCACCGTCAGCGGTTCCCGCAGGAACAGTTTGGCTTCCACGGTCGCGGATCTGGACAGCGCGTGCATATCTCACCCCTCGTCCAGTGCGTGCCCGGTGATCTGGAGGAACACATCCTCCAGTGACGGCTGGTTCACCCGCAGGTCAGCGGGCCGCAGGCCGTGCCCGGCCAGCGCAGCCGCCACGTCCACCAGGACCGGCCCGCAGCCCGTGACCGTGGCCTGCCCGCCGTGCTCGCTGACCGCCGCCACCGTGGGGATCGCGGCCAGCCAGGACACGTCCCGGCCGTCGGTATCGAAGCGCACGGTGACCTCCCGCGTGTGCTTGGCGATCAGGCCCGAGGGTGTGCCCACGGTGACGATCCGCCCGGCCTCCATGACGGCGACCCGGTCGCACAGCCGTTCGGCCTCTTCCATGGCGTGCGTGACCAGCACCACCGTGGTTCCCCGGGCCCTGAGCGCCTCGATCAGTTCCCAGGCCACATGCCGGGCGGCCGGATCCAGGCCGGTCGTCATCTCGTCGAGGAACACGATCTGCGGGTCGTTGACCAGCGCCAGCGCGACGAACAAGCGCTGCCGCTGGCCGCCGGACAGCTCAGCGAAGTGCGCGTCGCGCTTCCCGGCCAGGCCCCACTGATCGATGAGCTTCTCCCAGTCACCGCCCGCGGCGGAGAACGAGGCGAACCACTGCAGCGCCTCCCAGACCTTGATACGGCTGGGCAGCGCGGACTCCTGGAGCTGGCACCCCACCTGGCGCCGCACTGCGGCCGCCTGGGTCCGGGGGTCCAGGCCAAGCACGCGTACCTCACCGGCATCGGCCCGGCGCAGGCCCTGCAGGCATTCCACGGTCGTGGTCTTGCCCGCCCCGTTGCGCCCCAGCAGCCCGAAGATCTCTGCCCTGGCCACCTGAAACGACACGTCACGGACCGCCGCCACCGCGCCGTAGCGCTTGGTCAGCCCCGCCACGGAGATGACCGGCTCCCCGGCGTGCGCCGCCGCCACCTGGTCCACCTCCCGCCGCAGTCGCCGTAATCCGAGACTGCCGGGCGCCCGCGCCAGCGGCAGGGGCTAATGGCCCGGATCACCGGGCCCGAATGTCACCCGCCGGCCCGGAAGGCAGGCGGCGGCCGGTGCTGCCTTCGCCGCAGCCGGGCACCCCGGTCCTGCGCGCAGCTAGGGTGCGTCCTTAGGCGGGCCGGTGGAGCCGCCCTCGCACAGCCGCGGGGGCTGGACCGTGCGGCGGCGGTAGGGCTTCTGCTCGATCGCGGACAGGATCGTCCGGACCGCGGCCCGGACGATCCTGTCCACGTTCCAGTCCATGGTCGTGAGCGCCGGGGTCAGCAGCGCGGACATCGGGTGCCCGTCGTAGCCGGAGACCGACAGCTCGTCGGGGATGCGCAGGCCGAGCTCGCGGGCCGCCGCGTAGGCGCCGTAGGCGATGGAGTCGGCGAAGCAGAACAGCGCAGAGGGCCGGTCGGTCTTGGACAGCACCTCGCGGGCCACTTCCGTGGCCTCCGCCAGCACCGGCGGTGAGCTGATGATGCTCACGTCCAGGCCGAGCCGCTCGGCTTCCGCGGTGACCTGGATGTCGGCCGGCCGGTCCGGGGTACTCGGCTGCGTCGTGGTCAGCACGCCGATCCGCCGGTGGCCGAGCTTGTGCAGGTGCGCCAGGGCGAGCGCGACCCCGGCGCGGTTGTCGTAGAGCACCTCGCCGGCCGCCGCGCCGCCCGCCCCGCCGCCCGGGAGCGCGTCGCCGATGGAGACGATCGGCAGGCTCTGGGCGAGCTCTTCCCACCGCTCGTCCGACGGGTCGAGCGGCTGCACGATCAGGCCGTCGACCCGCTGGTCGCGCAGCTGGGCGGCGAGCAGGAGCTGGCGCTCGGGGTCGCCGGCCGAGTCCACCAGCAGCGCGTAGTGGTCCCGGGCGAGCAGCGCGCTGCCCAGCCCGACGCCGAGCAGTTGCTGCCACAGGTCCTCGAGCGAGCCGAACAGCAGCCCGACCGTGCCGGTCCGGCCGCTGGCCAGGGCCCGGGCGATGCGGTCGACGTTGTAGCCCAGCTCGGCGGCGGCGCGGCGGACCCGCTCCTGCGTTTCCGGGGATGTCTGGATCCCCCGCAGGGCATACGAGACGGCGGCAGGTGACAGCCCCGTCGCTTCCGCCACCTCGCGTATCGTCGCGCGCTTGCGTTGCTGCGGCGCCATCTTCTCAGCCTAGGAGCCAGTGGGTTTACCAGCCTAGTTTCCGCGGCCGCGGGCCGGGGCCGCCACGCCGTGGCAACTGGCTACTCGCGGTGCCGGGCGCCGTCAGGCGCGGTGCCGCGGGCGCGGTGCCGCGGGCCCGCCGGGTCCTTGACGGCGGGCCTGCTGAAGCGGTTCACTGAAACGGATAAGTGAACCGGTTCAGTGAACCGGATCAGTAGCCGCCGGCCAGCGGGTTTCCCGGTCTGGCGCGGGTCTCATCCTGGGCGGCAGATGGGTCGTGAGGGAGGGCCGTGCACACCGACATTCACCAGCATGTCTGGCCGGGTCCCCTGATCGAGGAACTGCGGCGCCGGACCCGGCCGCCGCGGCTCGACGGCTGGACGCTGCATATCGCCGGGGAGCCGCCATTCGCCGTCGATCCGGCCGACCACGACGTGCCGCGTCGGGCCGCGCTGGCCGCCCGCGACGGCACCGGCCTGGCCGTCGTCGGCCTGTCCAGCCCGCTGGGCATCGAGTACCTGGACCCGGCGGACGCCGGGCCGCTGCTGCGCGCCTACCACCACGGGGTCGCCGGACTGGGCGAGACGTTCGCCGGCTGGGCCGCGGCGTGCCTGACCGAGATCGATGCGCCCGGCCTCGCCTGGCTGCTCGACCAGGGGTTCGCCGGGCTTCAGCTGCCGGCCACCGCGCTGGCCGATGAGGCCGGCTACCGCTGGTGCGCGCCGCTGCTCGACGTGCTCGCCGGGCGGGACCGGCCGCTGTTCATCCATCCTGGCCCGGCTGGCGCGGCCGACGGCCGGGGGCCGGGCTGGTGGGCCGCCGTGGTCCCGTACGTTCAGCAGATGCACGCGGCCTGGTTCGCGTTCCGCGCCTGGGGCCGGCCGGCCTACCCGCGGCTGCGGGTCTGCTTCACCGCGCTGGCCGGGCTGGCCCCGCTGCATGGCGAGCGGCTCGCCGCCCGGGGTGGCACCGACCCGCTGACCAGGGGGATCATCGACCCCGGCATGTTCGTGGAGACGTCGAGCTACGGCCACCGCGCGGTGGATGCCGTGCTCCGGGTGCTCGGCGTCGACGCGCTGGTCCTCGGTTCCGACCGGCCCTACGCGGAGCCGCTGCCCGCGGCCGGCCTGAGCGCCGCGGTGCACCACGCGATCCGCGTGGCCAACCCGGCCCGGCTGCTGCACGGTGACCCGGCGCCGCCGCGCAACCCGCTGTTGCCAAGTGACCAGTCGCCGCAGCTCAGCAAGCCCTGGCGGGGCCAGCGGCCCCGGTTTGGCCGGCGCCCCCAGGACGCCGGGGTCTGATCGTCACCAGCCAGTGAGAGGAGTAACCGCAGTGACCGTTCCCGCCCTGCCCGCCCGGTATCTCGATCAGGACGAGCTGACCGCGCTCGTCGACGATCTGGCGGCCCGCCCGGAGGCGTGGCGCGATCAGGTCACCAGCGCCGGGGGCACCCGGCATTTCGTGTCCCTGCACCGCGACGAGTACGTGGACATCTGGCTCATCTGCTGGTCCCCGGGCAACGACACCGGCTGGCATGACCATGACCTGTCGTCGGGCGCGGTCCGCGTGGTCCGCGGCGAGCTCACCGAGTCCTGCCCCCGGATCGGCGGCGCGCACACCAGGACCGTCGTCCCGGCCGGCCGCTCGTTCTCGTTCGGGCCGGACCACATCCACCGGCTCACCGACGAGGCCGACCAGGCCGTCTCGCTGCATGCCTACTCGCCCCCGCTGTGGCGGCTAGGCCAGTACACCATCGACGACGGCGGCGTCATGCGCCGGATCTCGGCCTGCTACGCGGACGAGTTGCGCCCGCTCGACGCGCCGGCCGCCGCGGCCCAGCCCGCCTAGCCTGCCTGGCCCGCCTGGCCCGTCTGGCTTCGCTCGTGCGGGCGCCGTCCGCCGGGTGCCGTCCGCCGTGCGCCTACCGCTCCCGGACGGCGTAGGTCAGGTGCGTCACCCTCGGGGTGGGCTCCGTGCGGACCGGCTCCAGGGCCACGCGGCCCGCGTCCACGCCCTCGAACAGGCGGATTCCGGAGCCGAACAGCACGGGCGCCAGCGCGATCGAGAACTCGTCGATCAGGCCGGCGTTCAGGTACTCCAGGATTGCCGCGCCGCCGCCGGCGATGCGGACGTCGCGGTCGCCGGCGGCCTCGCGGGCCTGGTCGAGCGCGGCCTCGATGCCGTCGTTGACGAAGTGGAAGGTGGTCCCGCCGGGCCGCTCCCACGGGTCACGCTTCTCGTGCGTCACGACGAAGACCGGCGTGTGGAACGGCGCCTCCTCCGGCCATGACTGCTCGCCGGCCTCGAACATGCGCTTGCCCATCACGCTCGCGCCGGTGCGCTCGAACGTCTCCCGCGCGATGTCGTTGTCGCGGCCCTCCTCGCCGCCCTCGCCGAGCTTCAGGTTCTCCCGGAAGAACCGCTGCGGGAAGATCCACTGCTGCAGTTCCATCCACTGCGCCATCCAGCGCTGCACGTCCGGGTCGTCCTGCTGCCCGGGCGTGAAGAGGTCCTCAGCGGGCACGGGCTCGGGCGCGATGTAGCCGTCCAGCGACATCGACACGCTGAAGAACACCTTCCCGGCCATCAGCCCTCCGCTCCCTTCCGGACGATCTCGGTGACGTAGGCCGCCAGTTTGCCCAGGGTCTGCTGGCCGCCCTCGATCGCGTGGTACTTCCCGGCCGCCTCGTCGCGCAGTTCCTTGGTGGGGAACACCGTGCGCATCTCGATCCGGGTCGCCGCACCGTCGGGTTCGAACGTCAGAACCGACTCGAAGGCGTTCGGGTCGCCGCGGGACTCACCGTGCCGCAGCGCGATCCGCTCCGGCGGGGCGATCTCGGTCCAGGAGATCCACTCGGAGTAGTCCGTCCCGTCCGGCCCGTGCAGCACGAAGTCCCACGCCCCGCCGACGCGGAACTCGAACGACCGCGTGGTCGTGGTGAACCCCGCCGGACCCCACCACCGCGACAGGTGCCGGACCTCGGTGAAGGCCTCGAACACCAGCTCCCGCGGGGCGTCGATGACCCGGGAGATGACGATCTCCCGGTCGGCCATCGCGGACTGCGCCGGCGCTCCTTGTCCCGTCGCGCTCATCAGCTACTCCTCCTGCCTTGCCTGCTTCAGGTCCTGCACGTACGCGTCCAGCCGGCCGAAACTCTCGGTCCAGAACCGCTCGAACCCGCCGGCCCACTCGTGGACCGGCCGCAGCCCGCGGGCGTCCAGGCCGTACAGGCGCTGCTTGCCTGCCTTGCGGTCCCGCACCAGCCCGACCTCCCGGAGCACCCGCAGGTGCTTGGACGCCCGCGGCTGGGTCATCCCCAGCTCCCGGGCCAGCCCGGTCACCGGCCGCTCACCCGCCCGCAGCAGCACCAGGATCTCCCGGCGCTGCGGCTCGGCGATCGCGTTGAAGACGTCCGACGTCGTCGCTGCGCGTGCCATGGCCGCCATCATATGCCCATATCGGCATGCGTCAAGCCGACATCCTGCCTACTGCTCCGGCAGCCCTCGGGCGGCGGCGCCCGTTGAGCGAAACTTAAATCCGCCCGCCGTCGTGATCAAGAGCCGTTTTCTGGACGGCTACGGAGCCGCCGCGGGCAGGCTCCGGAGGGTTCCCGTGGCGACCATCGCGACGTGGCCGCCGACGAGGACCGTGGCCACGCCGCCGTTGCCGTCGCCGCCCCGCGGCTCGACCCGGAGCTGGCTGGGCCGGCCGGTGAACCGCCCCTGGTGCAGCACGAACGGCTGGTTCAGCGCGACCCGGCCGGCCCGGGCCAGGTACGCCCCGGCCGTGCCCGCCGCGCTGCCGGTGGCGACGTCCTCGACGGCGCCGTCGTTGGTCCAGTGCCGCCCCTCCAGGGCGTCCGGGTCGAGCAGGTAGGAGTACTGGGCGCCGACCGCCGCCAGGCGGCCGGCGAAGTCCGCGGCGGTGATCGCGAAGCGGGCCAGCGCCGCCGCGGTCACCGGGATCACCAGGTAGCGCAGGCCGGTCGAGACCACGGCCGGGTCGAGGCCCGGCACCAGGTCGGCCTCGCTGAGCCCGAGGCCGTCGAGCACCGGGGCCACCTCGGCGCCCGCGACGGTCCGCCCGAACTCCGGCCGGCCCTGGTCGAGCGTCCCGCGGAACCCGGCCGCGTCGCGGGTGGTCTGCACGGTCACGGTCTTGGCCGGCAGCTCGATCGTCCACTGCCGGGCCGGCTCGCCGCCAAGACGGTCGTGCAGCACCGCCGCCGCCCCCAGCAGCGGATGACCGGCAAAGGCAAGTTCCTCGGTCTGGTCGAAAACCCGGGCCCGCCAGCGGGATTCGTCCCCGGCCGCGCCCGGCGCCAGGAAGATGCTCTCGAAGTGCCGGAACTCCTGGGTGATCGCGAGCATCTGCCCGGCTGGCAGCGGCCGCCCCTCGGTCATGAAGACCGTCACGCTGTTGCCCGTGAAGGGCTCCGCGGCAAACACGTCGGCATGCTGAAAGTCCATACCGCCACGGTCGCACCCCACCGCGCGAGCTAGCAGTCCACTTCTGCTTAAAGTGGACTCATGTCTGAGCCGGCCTCGCGCCCGCGGGACTCCTCCGTCACCCACGAGGTAGCCGCCACGCTCCGGGGGCTCATGGCCCGCGGCGAACTCCGCCCCGGCATGCGCCTGCCCTCCGAGCGGGCCCTCGCCGCACGGCTCTCGGTTAGCCGGGTTACGGTGGTCCGCGCGCTGGCCAGGCTCCGGTACGAGGGCCTGGTTCACACCCGGCACGGGTCCGGCACGTTCGTGGCCACGTCTGACCGGCTGATCGACACGGTGGCCGCCCGCCAGGACCGCTCCGCGCCGGCCGCCGTGGCCGGAGCGGACGCGCTCGACCTGCGCTGGGCGACCACGGCCGGGCCGGCCGACCTGGCTGACGTGGTCCAGGCCGCGGTCCGCGACGCCCTGCCGGTGGCGCTGCGCGGCGACGGGGCCACCACCGGCAGCCTCGGCGGGCTCACCGGACTGCTGGCCGGTTACCTCACCCGGTCCGGCCTGCCCACTTCGCCTGGCCAGCTGACGCTTACCTCCGGGGCCATGACCAGCCTGGGCCTGGTCCTCGACGTAGCCGGGCCCGCAGGCCGCCTGGCGGTAACCGAGACACCCACCTACCCAGGGGCGCTTCGCATCCTCGCCCGCCGTGGCCGCCGAACCCGCGGCTGGCCGGCCGGCCCCGCTGGCTGGGATCCCGGCCACCTGGACCGCCTGCTGCGGGCCGGCTCACCCGGCGTGCTCTACGTCCAGCCCGACGGCCACAACCCCACCGGCGCCGCCATGCCGGCCGCGGCCCGGGACGCCGCCGCCCGCGCTGCCGCCGCGGGCTGGCTGGTCGTGACCGACGAGACGATGCGGCCGCTGCACCTGGCCGGCGACCCGGGACCCTCGCTGGCCGCCATCGACCACCGGGTCATCGTCGTCTCCTCGCTGAGCAAGACCGTGTGGGGCGGACTGCGGCTGGGCTGGATCCGCGCCCCGGCCGCCGTCACGCGGCAGCTGCGGAACGCCGCCGTCGCAACCGGCGCGGGCCCCGGCGCGCTCGACCAGATCACCGCCGCCCGGCTGCTGCCGATGCTGGATCAGGTGATCCAGCGGCGCACCCGGCTGCTCGCCGAGAACCTGCAGCACCTCGAGCACCGCCTGCGCGGCCTGGCCGCCGCCGGGCCCGCGATCCGCTGGCACCGCCCGGCCGGCGGCATCACCCTGTGGCTCGACCTGCACCCCCGCTCGTCCTACGAGGTGGTCAGGGAATGCGCCCGCCTCGGCGTGCTCCTCGAACCCGCCTCCACCTACGCCACCGACGGCCGCGACGACCGTCACCTGCGGATCCCGTTCACCCTCCCCCCGCCCGCCCTCGATCAGGTCGCCGGCACCCTCACCGCGATTCTGTTATGTCGCACCGCGATGTCACGATGGGGTGATGAGTCAGCAGCGGTTCAGCGCCCACGTGGTGCCGGGCCCGCGGGACCGTGGGGTCATCGCGGTCCCGTTCGACCCGGACGCGGCATGGGGCGCGAAGGCTGAGCATCCTGTCGGCGGCACGATCGACGGCCGGTCTGTCCGCGGCACGGTCACGCGGGACAGCGCCGGCTGGGCGTTCACCGTGACACCGATGTGGATGCGCGACGCGGGCGTGGCGGCCGGCCGCGAGGTGACCGTCGAGCTGTCGCCGGAGGGCCCGCAGCGCCGCGAGCTGGCCGCGGACATCGCCGCCGCGCTGGAGGCGAGCCCGGCCGCGGCCGCCTTCTTCGACACGCTCGCGCAGTTCTACCGCAAGGCCTACCTCCGCTACATCGACGCCACGACCCGCCGTCCCGAGCTGCGGGCGGTGCGGATCGCCGAGGTCGTGGACCTGCTCGCGGCCGGGGTCAAGCAACGGCCGCGGCCCTAGGAAAGGGCCGCTTCGCCGCGGCGGTGAACCCGTTGCCACCGGAACGCAATAGAGAACCGATGGATGACGATGCGCTGATCGCCGCGATGGCCGGTGGTGACGACACCGCGCTGCGGGAGCTCTTCACCCGGCACGCGCCGTGGCTGGCCGCCCGGCTGCGCACGATCCGGCCCGCGGCCGACGTGGAGGACGTGCTGCAGGAGAGCTTCCTCGCGGTCTGGCGGGGGGCGCACCGCTACCGGCCCGAGGGCTCGGCCGGCGGCTGGCTGTGGGGGATCACCCGGCGCCAGGCAGCGCTGTGGCTGCGCCGCCGCGGCCCGGACGGGGTGCCGCTGGCCGCCCTCGACGCCCTCGCGTGCCACGGCGGCCAGCCCGCCGATGACCCGGCGGAGGCCGCGGTGTCCCGGGCGGAGCTCGCCGCGGCGGTCCGGGCGCTCGGCCCCGAGGGCAGCACGGCACAGCAGGTCTGGCGGCTGATGTACCTGGAGGACCGGCCGGTCACCGAGGTGGCCGGGCTGATGGGCGTGCCCGAGGGCACCGTGAAGAGCCGCGCTCACCGGGTCCGGCAGCTCATGCGCGCGGTGCTGCGGCAGCAGCCGGCGCGGGACGGAGGCGGACGATGACCTCTCACCCCCAGATGCCGGGCGGCCGCAACGGCCGGCCGGGACCGGAGACCGGCCCGTGCCCGCCCGATGTCGACCTGAACAGGGTGTGGCTGGGCGTGGCCGCGGAGGTCTGGCGCCGCCACCCGGGGCCAGTTGAGCAGCTGGCCGGGCGGGCGCTGCGCTCGCCGGGCCTGGCGCGGGCGCTGGTCGCCACCCCGTCGCTGCTGCTCGGCTGGATCCTGGCCAGCGTGGTCGTGCTGGCCGCCGGGATGCTCGCCACGCTCGGGACCGGCACGCCGTTCGTGGCCCTGTTCGCGCCCGCGGTCGCCGCCGCTGGCGTCGCCTACGCCTAC
>DASVBE010000030.1:0-25181 GCA_036375995.1 Streptosporangiaceae bacterium
GGCGCCGACGGGCGCGGGGCCGCGGACGGCTGCTGCGGGCGCGGCGCCGACGGCCGGGGGGCCGACGGACCCGACGGAGCCGGCCGGGGCGTGGCGGGCCGCGGCGCGGCGGCCGGGCGGGACGGCGCGGCCTGCGGGGCCGGGGTCTCTGCGACCGGTTCCGGCGTGGTGGCTGAGGCCCGCACGAACGGGTCCTGCGCAGCCGCAGCCGGGGCCGCGGCGGGCTCATGCTCGCTGTCCGCGGACGCGCCGGAGTCGCGGGCGGCGCGGGCGGTGACCCGGGCCGGGACCCGCTCGGTCCTGGGCTCGTGCTGCGGCCCGGTCTTCCGCTTGTGCGGCCCGATCACCATGATCATGTTGCGGCCGTCCAGCTTGGGCTGCGCCTCGACGAAGCCCAGTTCCTCCACGTCGGCGGCCAGCCGCTGGAGCAGCCGGTAGCCAAGCTCGGGCCGGGACTGCTCGCGGCCGCGGAACATGATCGTCACCTTGACCTTGTCGCCCACCTTGAGGAACCGCTCGACGTGGCCCTTCTTGGTGCCGTAGTCGTGCGGGTCGATCTTCGGGCGGAGCTTGATCTCCTTGATGACGGTCTGCGCCTGGTTCTTGCGCGATTCCCTGGCCTTCAGCGCGGACTCGTACTTGAACTTGCCGTAGTCCATGAGCTTGCAGACCGGCGGCCGGGCGGTGGGCGCAACCTCGACAAGGTCGAGGTCGGCCTCCTGGGCCAGCAGAAGCGCATCGTTGATCGCGACGATCCCGACCTGCTCGCCAGCGGGGCCGACCAGCCGGACTTCAGGGACGCGGATGCGCTCGTTGATACGGGGTTCGGTGCTGATGTGACCTCCTTGTGTCACTGTCCCGGCCAGCGGACGTCCCGCTGGCGGGTGTTTCGCCGGGCGCGTGCGGGCTGCGGCTGGGCGGTGCTTGCGCCCATAGCACGCAAAAAAGCCCCGCACGGCTGCATGCGAGGCCACCAGCGCCGCGACGCCGGGCGCCCGGCTGCTGCCGGTCCGGCGTCGCCACTCGATGCTGATACCGCCCGGCGTTACCGCCCGGCGGAACCGGCATCCGGCCTGCCGGCCAGCCCTCGCGGGCTGCCCGGCGCTACCCGCCAGCGGTAAGGCTGGCCAGGTGGGAGGTGGCCGAGGTGGTCCTCCGCTTGCACATCCGGCTCACTCACCGGATTTTCGCCACTTAAGAGTAACGCATACCTGACCCATACGGTATTCCCGCCGCGAGCGAGCGTTAGGGCCGCGGCGCTGTTTTCCTGACGAGCGATGAGGCGCGACGAAGGAGCGCCGAGGGAGCGAGGAGGGAAGGCAGCGCCTCTCCAGCGGCCCGGAGCGACCGAGCCACAAGCACTGCTGCGGGTGAATTCACCGGCCAGCGAGCCCCTGGCTCGCGGAGGGCCGCGCCGCTAACGCGGCCCGCCGCGAGCGGCGAGCACAGCCAGCCCGGCGGCCCGCATCGCATCCAGCGGGGCGGGCCGGCGCCCGGTCATCAGCTCGACCTGCGGCCCGGCCTGCTGGACCAGGAACTCGAATCCGCTGACCACGGTATCCCCGGCCCGCTCCGCGGCGGCGGCCAGCGGGGTCGGCCACGGGTGGTAGACCACGTCGAGGACGGTGCGCGGGCCGCCGGGGCCGGCCGCGGGAGTGATCCGGGCGGCCCAGGGGTCGGCCGCTCCGGCCGGCAGGGTGGAGATGAGCAGCCGCCACGGGCCGTCCAGCGCGGTGAACGCGGCCAGCGTGACCGCCGTGCCCAGGCGCCCGGCCACCTCCCGCAGCAGGCCGGCCCGGCCCGGGTCGCGCACCGCCACGGTCACCTCGGCCAGGCCCAGCTCACGCAGGCAGGCCAGGGCCGAGCAGGCGGTGGCGCCCGCGCCCAGGATCAGCGCGGGCCCGGCAGCCGGGCCGGTGACCCCGGCCCCGGCCAGCGCGCCGCGCAGGCCGGCCACGTCGGTGTTGTAGCCGAGCCGCGCCCCGTGATCGAAGACCACCGTGTTGGCGCAGCCGGTGACCCCGGCGACCGGGTCGGTGCGGTCCAGCAGCGGCAGGACGGTGCGCTTGAGCGGCATGGTGAGCGACAGCCCGGCCCAGTCCGGGCCGCACCCGTCCAGCAGGCCGGCGAGATCAGCCTCGGTGCACTCGATCCGGTCGTAGCTCCAGCCGTCCAGGCCCAGCCCGGCGTACGCCGCCCGGTGCAGCGGCGGTGACAGGGAGTGAGCGACCGGCGAGCCGAGCACGGCTGCTTTCATCCCCGCACTGTTCACCGATACGGCCGGGCCGGGTCAGCCCTGGCCGAGATTGCGCTCGAGCTCGTGGCGGAGCTTGTCGAACTCGGCGGCGCTGTCGGTGAACTTGGTGATGTGGTTCTTCGGGTCGACGGTGACGAAGTACAGCAGGGTGCCGTGCGCCGGGTGCAGCGCCGCCTTGATGGCCGCGTCGCCGGGGCTGTCGATCGGGGTGGGCGGCAGCCCGGTGTGCAGGTAGGTGTTGAACGGCGAGTTCACCTGCAGCTGGTCGTTGGTCGCGATGATGCCGTACTTGCCCAGCGCGTACTCGACCGTGCTGTCCAGCTCCAGCTTCATGTTGTGGTTCAGCCGGTTGTAGATGACCTCGGCGATCTTCGGGAAGTCCGACAGCCGGCCGCCCTCGGCCTGGATCAGGCTGGCGATGACCATCACGTGCGCCACCGGCACCTGCCCGGCCTGGGCCGCGGCCGGCAGGCTGATCGAGGCCGACTCCTGGTTGAACCGCGTCACCATGGCCTTCAGCACATCGGCGGGGCTCATCCCGGGCTGGATCTCGTAGGTCGCCGGGAACAGGTAGCCCTCCAGCTTGCCGCCGGCGTAGGACGGCAGGCCCAGCGCGGCGGTGTTCTTCGCCGCGGCCGCGTACGCGCTGGCCGGGAACGCGGTGCTGGACCCGAGCCTGGCGACGATCTGCGACAGGCGCAGGCCCTCGGGGATCGTCACCGTGGTCTGGATCCGCGTGGTCTGCGAGACCAGCAGGTTCCACGCGGCCTCCGCGTTCATCTGCTTGCGCAGCCGGAAGTACCCGGGCTCGAGCTGCCTGGTGCTCTTCGAGCCCTTGGCGGCGGACACGAAAGCCTGCGTGCTGGCCACCACCCCGGCCTTGACCAGCCGCGGCGCGATGGAGATCGGGGTGTCCCCGGAGAACACCTGGAAGGTCACGCTGCCGTGACCCTGGCCGGCGAAGTTCGGCGGATGGTACTTGGCCTCGATGTAGCGGAACCCCTCGTAGCCGATGACGCTCAGCCCGCTGACGATGACCACGATCGCGATCAGGCCGGCCAGCCAGCCGCTGCGCCGCCGCCGCGGCTTGCCGCCGCCTGGCGGCGGTCCGCCCCGGCCGCGGTCCCGGCGGGACCGCCGGGAGCCACGGCCGCCGTCGTCACCGCCGTCGTCCGCGCCGATGTCCGAGCCGGGCAGCAGCCCGGGGGCCGGGCGCCCGGCACCGGGGCCATCCTCCGGGTAGCCCGGCAGGCCGGGCAGGTAGTCGTCGTCCTCGTCGCGGTGGAAGGCGGCCGGGCCGGGCCGGGCCTGGCCCGCGGCGCGCGGGTCGTACCGGCCGGGGTCGCCGTCCGGGCGGTAGCCGCCGGGCGGGGCCGGCGGGCCGTACCCGCCGGCCGGGTCATCGCCGGGAGGGTAGCCGTCCGGGCCGTACCCGGCGCCCGGGCCGTCAGGACGGTAGCCGCCGCCAGCCGGCGGGCCGTAGCCGCCGGGGCCTGACGGGTAGTCACCGGGCGGGCCGGACGGCCGCTGCGGTCCCGGCGGGTAGTCGCCCGGGGGCCCGGACCGCGGCTGGGGCCCGGAGTGGTAGTCGCTGGGCGGGTAGCCGCCGGCGGGCTGGCCGTCCCGGCGGTAGGCGGCGGTGTCCTGGCCGCCGGGCCGGTAGCCGTCCGGGTAGCGGCCGGACGGCGCGGAGCCGCCCGGGCCGGTGCTGTCCGGGCCGTAACCGGCCGCCGGGTAGCCGCCCGGGCCGGTGCCGTACGGGTCGTAGCCGCCCGCGGCCTGGCCGCCCGCCGGGTAGCCGCCCGGGCTGGACGGGTAGTCCCCCGGCGGGCCGTACCGGTCGTAGCCGCCGTCCGCCGGGCCGTACCCGGGACCGGCCGGGGCGTAGCCGCCGGGGCCGGTGCCGTACGGATCGTAGCCGCCGGGGGCGTACCCGCCGCCGGGATACGGGTCGCCGGGCGGGCTGTAGCTGTCGTAGCCGGCGGGCGGGCCGTGGCGGCCGGCCGTGGTGGCCGCGCCGCCGTACGGGCCGGGTTCGCCGCGGTAGCCGCCGTGGCGGCCGGTGCCGCCGCCCGGGCCGGCCTCCTGGCCGCCGGCCCGGCCGTAGCCGGCCGGGCCGTAGCCCGCGCCGTCCGGCTCGTCGGGCACGAACGGCACCGAGGGGTCGAGGGGGTCACGGCCGCCGTACGGGTCGCGGGACGGGCGGGCCGCGGGCCGTGGGGTGCCGCCGCCCGGGTAGGGCGCGGCGGGCTGGTAGGGGTCCGGCGGCGCGTACGGGTCGGGCGCGGAATGCCGCCCGGCACGGCCGCGGCGGCCGCCGCCCGCCGGGGGCGGGCCCTGGTCCTGGCTGGGCACGGCCCTGGTGGGCCCGGTCGCGTAGGGGTCCTCGGCGTACGGGTCACCGCCGGGCTGCGGCCGGCCGGCCGGGGGCGGTGTGTCAGGTCCTGGCGGCCCGTACGGGTCAGGCCTGCCGTAGTCCCCCGGCTGGAGGTGCCATGACGATCCGCCGGACGGGTTGGACGGGTGGTCGGGCGCCATCTCGTAGCCTGCCGGGCCGCCGTGCCCCGGGGGTGCCTGCCCGCGGCGGAGCCAGGGCTGCTGGTCGTCGCCGGACGGATAGGCCTCGTCCTGGATGCTGTCCCCGTGGCGCCCGTCGCGGCTCATCCCGCGGCCCCGGCCGGCACCAGTTCACCCGGTGGGCGGCCGGCTGACCGCTCCGCGTCCAGCGCGCTCTGCAGCAGCAGCGCCGCCGCGGCCTGGTCGACGACCCCGCGCCGCTGGCGGCCGTCCCGGCCCGCGCTGCGCAGTGCGCCGTGTGCGAGCACGGTGGTGAACCGCTCGTCCACCAGCCGGACCGGGCGCGGGGCCAGCACTGCGGCCAGCGCGGCCGCGAACTGCCTGGCCTCCGCCGCGGCCCGGCCGTCCCGGCCGGACAGGCCGGTCGGCAGGCCGACGATCACCTCGAGGGCCGCGTGCTCCGCGGCCAGGGTGGCCAGCTCGGCCAGGTCGCCGCGGCCACGCGGCACGGTGGTCAGCGGGCTGGCCAGCAGCCCGCCCGGGTCGCTGCGTGCGACGCCGATCCGCACGGAACCGACGTCGACAGCAAGCCGGACCCCGGACCGGGCCGGAACATGCTCCGGGTGGCCGGTCTCGGCGTGGCTAAGATGCGGGGGCGACACGGTCTCACGATAGGCCACCGGCCCCGGTCGCGTGCTGAACAACGGTACGAACTGCGGCAAATGCCCGGTCAACGGCCTGGGCGCCGTCCGGCCCGAGCGGCGCGCCGCCGCCCTGGGCGATGTCGTCCCGGCCGCCGCCGCGGCCGCCGAGGGCCTGCGCGGCGGGCAGCACCAGTGCCCCGGCCGGCATCCCGGCGGCTATGGCCGCGTCGTTGACCGCGACCACCACGGTGGGCCGGTCGGCGGGCACGCCGATCACGGCGACCACCCCCGGCCGCCCGGCGGGCAGCCGCCCGCGCAGGTCACCGGCCAGCTTGCGCAGGCCGTCCACGGGTGTGCCGTCCGGCACCCGGTGCGCGACCACCGCGACGCCGCCGATGTCCTCCGCGTTAGCGGCCAGGTCCGCGCCGCCGCCGAGCAGCTGGGCCGACTGCAGCCGGGCCAGGTCCCGCTCGGCGTCACGGAGCCGGCTGACCAGCCCGGCGACCCGCTCGGGCAGCTCTTCCCGCGGCGCCTTGAGCTGCTCGCTGAGCTGGCTGACCAGCAGGTTCTCCCGGGCCAGGAAGCGGAACGCGTCCAGGCCGACGAGGGCCTCGACCCGGCGGACGCCGGAGCCGATGGACGACTCGCCAAGGATCTTGACCAGCCCGAGCTGGCCGGACCGGGCCACGTGGGTGCCGCCGCACAGCTCGCGCGAGTAGTCACCGACCTCGACCACCCGGACCTCGTCGCCGTACTTCTCGCCGAACAGGGCCAGCGCGCCCATGGCCCGGGCCTCGTCGATCGAGGTGTGGAAGGCGCGCACGTCCAGGTCGCTGATCAGCACCTGGTTGACCTCGTCCTCGGCGTCGCGCAGCACCGACGGCGGCACCGCGCCGCCGGCCGTGAAGTCGAACCGGAACCGGCCCGGGGAGTTCTCCGAGCCGGCCTGCGCGGCGGACTCGCCGAGCGCGCCGCGGAACGCCCGGTGCACCAGGTGCGTGGCGGTGTGCGAGCGGGAGATGGCCCGCCGCCGCTCGATGTCGATCTCCACGTACACCGGAGCGCCGACCCCGATCTCACCCTGGGTGACCCGGCCGCGGTGCACGATCAGGCCGGGTACCGGCCGCTGCACGTCGAGCACCTCGACCACCGCGCCGTCCGCGGTGATGGTGCCGGTGTCGGCCAGCTGGCCGCCGCCCTCGGCGTAGAACGGGGTACGGTCGAGCACCACGTCGACCTCGGTGCCCGCGGCGGCCACCGGCACCCCGGCGCCGCCCGCCAGCAGCCCGGTCACCACCGCCTCGCCGGCCACCTGGTCGTACCCGGTGAAGACGACCGGACCGGACTTCTCCAGCACCGCGGCGAACGCGGAGATGTCCGCGTTGCCGGTCTTCTTCCCGGCCGCATCCGCCTTGGCCCGCTGCCGCTGCTCCGCCATCAGCCGCCGGAACTCGCCCTCGTCGACCTCCAGGCCCTGCTCGGCAGCCATCTCCAGGGTCAGGTCAATGGGGAAGCCGTAGGTGTCGTGCAGCTGGAAAGCCTGACCGCCGGCCATGACCTGGCTGCCGCGGCGGCGGGTCTCCTCCACCGCGGCGTCGAAGATCGCCGTGCCGGTCCGCAGCGTGCCGAGGAAAGCCGCCTCCTCGGCGTCGATCACGGTGTGGATGTTCGGCGCGTCCCGGCGCAGCTCGGGGTACTGGTCGCCGAGGCCGTCGATGGCCGAGCTGGCCAGTTCGTGCAGGTAGTACTCGCCGTGCCCGCCCCGGTCCTGCGAGCCGCCGGACCCGCCGCGCTGCGACCCGGCCAGCAGCCTCAGGTTGCGCACGCTGCGCCGGAGGATCCGGCGCAGCACGTAGCCGCGGCCCTCGTTGGACGGCAGCACCCCGTCGGCGACCAGCATCACCGCCGTGCGCACGTGGTCGGCGACGACCCGCAGCGCGACGTCGGTGCGCTGCTCGTGGCCGTACTTCTGCTCGGTCAGCTCGGCGGCCCGGTCCAGCACCCGCCACATGGTGTCGATCTCGTAGATGTTGTCCACGCCCTGCAGCAGCGCGGCCATCCGCTCCAGGCCCATGCCGGTGTCGATGTTCTTGCTGGGCAGCTCGCCGAGGATCGGGAAGTCCTCCTTGCCGGACCCTTCCCCGCGGACGAACTGCATGAAGACCAGGTTCCAGACCTCCAGGTAGCGGTCCTCGTCGGCGACCGGTCCCCCTTCGGGGCCGTACTCGGGGCCGCGGTCGTAGTAGATCTCCGAGCACGGGCCGCACGGCCCGGGCACGCCCATCGACCAGAAGTTGTCGGCCATGCCGCGGCGCTGGATCCGGTCCAGCGGCACCCCGACGTCGCGGTGCCAGATGTCCGCGGCCTCGTCGTCGTCATGGAACACGGTGACCCACAGCCGGTCTTCGGCGAAGCCGAAGCCGCCGTCCGCCTCCGAGCCGGTCAGCAGCTCCCAGGCGAACGGGATCGCCTTGTCCTTGAAGTAGTCGCCGAAGGAGAAGTTGCCCAGCATCTGGAAGAACGTGCCGTGCCTGGTGGTCTTGCCGACTTCCTCGATGTCCGGGGTGCGCACGCACTTCTGCGCGGTGGTGGCCCGCCGGAACGGCGGCACCTGCTGGCCGAGGAAATACGGCTTGAACGGCGCCATCCCGGCGTTGACCAGGAGCAGGGTCGGGTCGTCGGCGACCAGGCTGGCCGACGGGACCACGGTGTGGCCGTTCCGCTCGAAGAAGCCGAGAAACCGGCGGGCGATCTGAGCCGATTCCATCATCGGCCATCCTTTGCGTGGTTGAACCGGGAACGGCCGCGCTGCGGCCTGCCCCGGGGCGGGTCAGGAGGGGAAGCCAGCGGCGGTCGGGCCGCCGGCTGAGAATCGAGGGTAGGCCCTGTCCGGGGGGCATGGCGATCCAGATACTCATCCATGCCGTCCCGCACCTCGGCCAGGAACGGCCCGATGCCATCCCGGGCCGGGGCCAGGCCGGGCCCGAGCACGGCCGCCACGGCGCGGGCCGCGGGCCGGGCCGCGCTGCCCGGCCGCAGTGAGCGGGCCAGCCGGGTGGCCCGGCGGTAACCGGTCACCCCCAGCAGTGCCCCGGCGAGCAGCCAGAGCAGACGGCGGATCACCGGGCCGCCCGCCGCCCGGGGGCGGGGGGCAGTGCTTGCCCGGGAGCCGGGGACAGGGCCGGGGCGGCCCGGCCGGCCAGCGCGCGGGCCCGGCGGGTCAGCCGCCGCCCGGTCGCCCGGCGCACCCCGTAGGTCACCGCGGCAACCCGCAGCAGCGGCCCGCTGAGGCCGCCGGCGATCCCGCGGGCCAGCCCGGCCAGCGCGGACACGTGCCCGGACAGCTCGGCCATGTTGCTGGTCACGTCGTCCATGCTGGCGGTGATCGCGTCCGAGAGGGCCAGCTGCTCGCTGGCCCGGTCCACCGCGGCCTGCGCGCCGGCCAGCACCGAGTCGGCCCGGGCCCGGTACTCGGCCACCGCCTCGGTCGCCGAGGTGATCAGCCGGGCCAGCCGGAGCAGCACGTAGCAGGCCACGCCGACGCCGATGGCAAAGAATCCGGCCGCGATCAGTTCTGCCAGCTGCCCGGTGTTCATGTCCGGCCGCCCTCCGCCGCCGCAGGTGGCCAGCCCAGATACCGGCCCTCGCCCTGCCCGACCCTACCCGGGCTCGCCGTCCAGTAGGGCCCGGATGCGCTCGTAGCGCTCGGCGAACCTGGCCTCGGCGCCGTGCCTGGTCGGCTCGTAGTACCGGCGGCCGGACAGCTCGTCCGGAGCGTACTGCTGGGCCGCCACCGCACCATCCAGATCGTGCGGGTACACGTAGCCCTTGCCGTGGCCGAGCCGGTCCGCGCCGCGGTAGTGCGCGTCGCGCAGATGCGCGGGCACCGAGCCGATCCGGCCCGCCTGCACGTCGGCCTCGGCCGCGCCGATGGCCTTGATCACCGCGTTTGACTTCGGGGCCAGGGCCAGGTGGATGACCGCCTGGGTGAGGTTGATCCGGGCCTCGGGCAGCCCGACGAACTGGACCGCGTGCGCCGCGGCCACCGCGGCCTGCAGCGCGGTCGGGTCGGCCAGGCCGATGTCCTCGCTGGCGTGCACGATCAGCCGCCGGGCGATGAACCGGGGGTCCTCCCCGGCCTGGATCATCCGGGCCAGGTAGTGCACCGCGGCGTCGGCGTCGCTGCCCCTGATGCTCTTGATGAACGCGCTGATCACGTCGTAGTGCTGGTCGCCGCCCCGGTCGTAGCGGACCGCGGCCCGGTCCACCGCCCGCTCCACCGCGGTGACGTCCACCGCGCCGCCGTCCCGGACCCCCAGCGCGGCCGCCTCCAGGTAGGTCAGCACCCGGCGGGCGTCCCCGCCGGCCAGCCGGACCAGCAGATCGGTGACCCCGCCGGCGAGCGTGATCCGGCCGGCCAGGCCGCGCTCGTCGGCCACCGCCCGCTCGATCACGGCCCGGATGTCGGCGTCGGACAGCGGTTCCAGGGTGAGCAGCAGGGACCGGGACAGCAGCGGCCCGACCACCGAGAAGAAGGGGTTCTCGGTGGTCGCGCCGATGAACGACACCCACCGGTTCTCCACCGCGGGCAGCAGCGCGTCCTGCTGCGCCTTGTTGAACCGGTGCACCTCGTCGACGAACAGGATCGTGCCGGTGCCGGTCAGGCCCAGGTCACGGCGGGCGGCGTCGATCGCCGCGCGGACGTCCTTCACCCCGGCGGTGACCGCGGACAGCTCGGTGAACCGGCGCCGGGTGACCCGGCTGACGACCTGGGCCAGCGTGGTCTTGCCGGTCCCCGGCGGGCCCCACAGCAGCAGCGACATGGCCGCGTCGTGGTCAGCCAGCTTGCGGAACGGGGTGCCCTCGCCGGTCAGGTGCCGCTGGCCGATGACCTCGGCCAGGGTCCGCGGCCGCATCCGCACCGCCAGCGGCGCGGATGCGGCGGCCGCTTCCTCCCCGGCCGCGTCGAACAGCGAATCGTGCTGCGACGGCTCGGTCCTGGCCACAGCCCGACACTATCCGCCCTGGCCGGGTCGCCGGCTACCGCTGGGCGGCCGCGGGCGGGGCGACCGGGGTGCCGGCCGCCGGGGTGCCGGGGGCCAGGCCGCCGCCCGGTGCCCCGCCGCCCGGCACCACGTCGATGCCGGCCTCCTTGCGCTGGTCCGGGGTGATCGGCGTCGGCGCGCCGGTCAGCGGGTCGTGCCCGGACGCGGCCTTGGGGAATGCGATCACGTCGCGGATCGAGTCCCGGCCGGTCAGCAGCATCATCAGCCGGTCCCAGCCGAACGCGATGCCGCCGTGCGGCGGCGGGCCGAACCGCAGCGCGTCCAGCAGGAAGCCGAACTTGGACTCCGCCTCGGCCCGGGACAGCCCGATCACGTCGAACACCTGCTGCTGCACGTCGCCGCGGTGGATCCGGATCGAGCCGCCGCCGATCTCGGTGCCGTTGCAGACGATGTCGTAGGCGTCGGCCAGCGCGCCGCCCGGCTCGGCCGCGAACTTGCCCTCCCACTCCGGCAGCGGCGCGGTGAACGGGTGATGCACCGCGGTCCAGCCGCCCTCGCCATCCTCCTCGAACATGGGCGCGTCCACCACCCAGGTGAACGCCCACGCCGACTCGTCGATCAGCCCGCAGCGGCGGCCGATCTCCAGCCGGGCCGCGCCGAGCAGGGACCGGCCGGCGTTCGCCGTCCCGGCCGCGAAGAACACGCAGTCGCCGGCACCGGCGCCGGCCGCCGCGGGCAGCCCGGCCCGCTCGGCCGCTGTCAGGTGCCTGGCCACCGGCCCGGAGTCGGTCACCGCGCCGTCCGCGCCGACCAGGACGTAGGCCAGCCCGCGGGCGCCGCGCGACTTCGCCCACTCCTGCCAGCCGTCCAGCTCGCGCCGGGTCTGCCCGGCGCCGCCCGGCATCACCACCGCACCCACGTAGGGGGCCTGGAAGACCCGGAACTCCGAGCCGGAGAAGTAGCTGGTCAGGTCGGTCAGCTCGAACCCGAACCGCAGGTCGGGCTTGTCCGAGCCGAACCTGGCCATCGCGTCGGCGTAGGTCATCTGCGGGATCGGCCGCGGCAGCTGGTAGCCGGCGATCTCCCCCCACAGCCGGGCCACCAGGTCCTCGGCGACCTGCAGCACGTCGGCCCGGGTGACGAAGGACATCTCGATGTCGATCTGGGTGAACTCGGGCTGCCGGTCGGCCCGGAAGTCCTCGTCCCGGAAGCAGCGGGCCAGCTGGTAGTAGCGCTCCAGGCCGGACACCATCAGCAGCTGCTTGAACAGCTGCGGCGACTGGGGCAGCGCGTACCAGCTGCCGGGCCGCAGCCGGACCGGGACCAGGAAGTCCCTGGCCCCTTCCGGCGTGGACCTGGTCAGGTAAGGGGTCTCCACGTTGACGAACCGGTGCTCCCGCATCACGTCGCCGACCAGGTAGGCGGCCTGTGACCGGGCCCGCAGCGCGGCGGCCATCTCGGTGCGCCGGATGTCCAGGTAGCGGTAGCGCAGCCGGATGTCCTCGCTCAGCTCGCCGGCGCCCTCCACCGGGAACGGCAGCGGGTCGGACTCGGCCAGCACCTCGAGCTCGCTGACGGCCACCTCGACCTCGCCGGTGGGCAGGTCCGGGTTCTCGTTGCCGGCCGGGCGGCGGCGGACCTCGCCGGTCACCCGGACGCAGAACTCCGCGCGCAGGTCGTGGGCCAGCTCGTCCTGGCGGATCACGATCTGCGCCACGCCGCTGGCGTCCCGCAGGTCGATGAACACCACGCCGCCGTGGTCGCGGCGGCGGGCGACCCAGCCGGCCAGCGTGACCTGCTGTCCCGCGTGGGACGTGCGCAGCGTGCCCGCCTCATGGGTGCGGATCATCGCGTTGTCTCTTCCTCTCGTGACGGCCCGTGCCGGACGGCCCGTGCTTGACAGCCTGTGCTTGATGCCCGGTGCCTACAGGCCGCGGCCCGGACCCGGGCGCGGGGCGAGGCCGGCCAGGAACTGGTTGCCGGCCCGCTCCGCGCCGATCGTGGTCTGCGGCCCGTGCCCGGCCAGCACGACCGTGTCGTCCGGCAGCGGCAGGCACACCCGGGCCAGGCTGTCCAGGATCGTTTCATAGTTGCCGCCGGGCAGGTCGGTCCGCCCGATGGATCCGGCGAACAGCAGGTCGCCGGTGAACAGCACGCCGGGGTCCGCGGTATCCGCGGGCGGCGGCAGCCGGAAGGCGACCGAGCCCGGGGTGTGCCCGGGGGCGTGAGCCACGGTCAGCGTCAGGCCCGCCAGGTCCAGCACGGCGCCGTCGGTGAGCTCGGCGACCTCGTCCGGCTCGGTGAACGTCAGCCCGGCCAGCAGCGGCGCCCCGCCGGCCTGCGGCCACAGCCCGCGGGCCGGGTCGGACAGCAGCGCCCGGTCGCCCGGGTGGATGTAGGCCGGGATGCCGCTGCCCGCGCACACCGGGGCGACCGACCAGATGTGGTCGATATGGCCGTGGGTGAGCAGCACCGCGGCCGGCTCCAGCCGGTGCTTGCGCAGCAGTTCCTTCAGCTCGGGCTCGGCGTCCTGGCCCGGGTCCACGATCAGGCACGGCTCCCCCCGCCCGGCGGCGATCAGGTAGCAGTTCGCGGCGAACGAGCCGGCCGGGAATCCGGCGATCAGCACGGCGTCCCTCTTTTCCGAAGATTTTGCCGGAATGGCGGCCCAACGGGCTGACGTGACCGGTACAGGCTACCGAGGATGGGGAACCGGCCGTGCACCGCTGGCCGCGGGCCCGGCCCGGAGGGCAGGGGCTCAGGTGGCGCGCCGGCTGCGGGCAAGGCTCGAAGCGGTAACGAATGTTCCGCCGCCGGGCGGCCTGCGGATACGATTCGCAGGTTTGCTGGCCAGTGTGCTAATCAGAGCGTTCCGGCCAGTCCGGGGATCCCAGCGTCGTAACAGGAGGCAGCAGAGGTGGCGGGGAAGAAGGAACGCCAGCGCAGGCTCGCCCGGGAGCGCTACGAGCGCAACCTCTCCCGGCGGGTCGCGCACCAGGAGCGGGCGCGCCGGATCACCGGGATCACCCTGGCCTGCCTGCTCGTCGCCGGCCTTGGCCTGGGCGGCTTCTTCCTGTTCGGCGGCGGGCCGGCGAACCACCCCGCGGCCGCCACCCCGAGCCGCCCGGCGGCGACCACCCCGGCCAGCCCGTCACCGTCCGCTGCGGCCCCGGTTGCCGAGCCGGCGCATACCTGCGTCTACAACGTGAGCGGCACGGCCTCGCGCAAGGTCGGGCTGCCGCCCAGGCACCCCGATTTCCGGGCCCATTACCAGGCCACGATCCGCACCAACCGCGGCAATATCGTGATCAATCTGCTGAACAGCAAGGCCACCTGCGCGGTGAACTCGTTCGTCTCGCTGGCCTCGCAGAAGTTCTACAACCAGACCAGCTGCCACCGGCTCACCACGAGCGGCATCTTCGTTCTGCAATGCGGTGACCCGACGGGGACCGGCAGTGGCGGCCCTGGCTATCAGTTCGGTTACGAGAACCTGTCTGGCGCGAAGTACGTCGCGGGCACCGTGGCCATGGCCCACTCGTCGCAACCGAACTCCAATGGCAGCCAGTTCTTCCTGGTGTACAAGGACTCAACTTCGTTGCCGTCTAATTACACCCCGTTCGGAACCATCGTCAGCGGGCTTAAAATCGTCCAGAATGTGGCCAAGGCGGGCAGCGACAACGCCTTCGCCGCCCAAGGCGGAGACGGGCACCCGAAGGAGAAAGTCGTCATCAAGAGCGTGACCATCAAGAAGACCTGACTGGCAGGCGCTTGGCCGGGCAGGTTCTGAGCAGGAGGTTAGCGGTGACCACCGCCAGCGATCCGTGGGGCCGGGTAGACGACGACGGGACCGTCTACGTGAAGACCGCCGAGGGCGAGCGCGTTGTCGGCTCGTGGCAGGCGGGCAGCCCCGCGGAGGCCCTTGCCTTTTTCCAGCGTAAGTACTTGTCGCTGGAGACCGAGGTCAGCCTGCTCGAGCAGCGCATCAGCACCACCGACCTGTCCCCCGCGCAGGCCAAGTCGACGATCACCCGGCTGCTGGACTCGGTGGCCTGCGCGAACTGCGTGGGCGACCTGGACGGGCTGCGCGGCCGGCTCGAGGCCCTGACCGGCCTGGTCGACCACCGCCGCGAGGAGAACAAGGCCGCCCGCGAGCAGGCCCGCAGCGACGCGCAGGAGCGCAAGACCAAGATCGTCGAGGAGGCCGAGCGGATCGCCGCCGAGGCCACCCACTGGAAGATCAGCGGCGAGCGGATGCGCCAGCTGCTCGAGGAGTGGAAGGCCGCGCCGCGGGCCGACCGGGCGACGGAGACCGTGCTGTGGAAGCGGCTGTCGGCCGCGCGCAACGCGTTCACCAAGCGCCGCAAGGCTTACTTCGCCAGCCTGGAAGACGAGCGCGAGGCGGCCAGGTCCCGCAAGGAGCAGCTGGTCACCGAGGCCGAGGCCCTGTCCGGCTCGACCGACTGGGGTCCCACCGCCTCGGCCTACCGCGACCTCATGCGGCAGTGGAAGGAAGCGGGCCGCGCCGACCGGGCCGCCGAGGAGGAGCTGTGGGGGCGGTTCAAGGCCGCCCAGGACACGTTCTTCGGCGCCCGTGCCAAGATCCTCTCGGCCAAGGACGCCGAGCTGCGCGAGCACGCCGAGGCCAAGGCCGCACTGCTGGCCGAGGCGGAGAAGCTGCTGCCGGTGACCAACGCGCGGCAGGCGCGGTCCGCGCTGCGCGGCATCCAGGAGCGCTGGGAGCAGATCGGCGGCGTGCCCAGGGACTCCCAGGAGCGGCTGGAAGGCGGGCTGCGCAAGGTCGAGGACGCGGTCCGCCGCAGCGAGGAAGCGCACTGGCGGCGGTCCAACCCCGAGGCGCTGTCCCGCGCCAAGGGCACCGTGGAGCAGATCCGCTCGGCCATCGGCCAGCTGGAGAAGCAGCTGGCCCGGGCCAAGGAGCAGGGCAACGACAAGGCCGCCCAGCAGGCCGAGGAAGCCCTCACCGCCCGCCGCTCCTGGCTCGCCGAAGCCGAGCGCACCCTCGCCGAGCTCTCCACCTAGCTGTGCTTGCTGGCTCGCTGGCCGGCTCCGCCGGCAGGCCCGCCCTCCTCAGCTATTGACGCGGACCACGTCGTAGACGCCGTCCACCGAGCGCACCGCGCGCAGCACCGCGCCCAGGTGCTTGGGGTCGCCCATCTCGAACGTGAACCGGCTGAACGCGACCCGGTCCCGGGTCGTGGTCACCGACGCGGACAGGATGTTGACGTGCTGGTCGGACAGCGCCCTGGTGATGTCGGACAGCAGCCCCGTCCGGTCCAGCGCCTCGACCTGGATGCCGACCAGGAACAGCGACCCTTCCCTGGGTGACCAGCGCACGTTGACCAGCCGCTCGCCCTGCGACTCCAGCAGGTGGGCCAGGTTCGCGCAGTCCGTCCGGTGCACGGAGACGCCGTGCCCGCGGGTCACGAAGCCGGTGATCGGGTCGCCGGGCACCGGGGTGCAGCACTTGGACAGCCGGGCCCACACGTCCGCGGAGCCCTCCACGACCACGCCGGAGTCGCCCACGGGCGGCGGCTTGGGCGGCCTGGTCGGCACGGTGGTCTCGGCCAGGTCCTCTTCCGCGCCGTCGATCCCGCCCGCGGACCGGACCAGCTTGCTGACCACCGACTGGGCGCTGACGTGCCCCTCGCCCACCGCCGCGTACAGCGCGGACAGGTCGGTGTAGCGCAGTTCCTGGGCGATGGTCAGCAGTGCGTCGCCGAGCGCCATCCGCTGCAGCGGCAGGCCCTGCTTGCGCATGGCCCGGGCGATCGCCGCCTTGCCGGTCTCCGCGGCGGCTTCCCTGCGCTCCTTGGAGAACCAGTGCCGGATCTTGTTCCGCGCCCGGGCGCTCTTGACGAACCCCAGCCAGTCCCGGCTCGGCGCCGCATCCACCGCCTTGGAGGTGAAGATCTCCACGGTGTCGCCGTTGTTCAGGATCGACTCCAGCGCCACCAGCCGGCCGTTAACCCGGGCGCCGATGCAGCGGTGGCCGACCTCGGTGTGGATCGCGTAGGCAAAATCCACCGGGGTGGCCCCCTGCGGCAGCGCGATGACCTGGCCGCGCGGCGTGAACACGTACACCTCGGCGGTGCCCAGGTCGAACCGCAGCGACTCGAGGAACTCGGCCGGGTCGGCGGTCTCCCGCTGCCAGTCCACCAGCTGGCGCAGCCACGGCATGTCCGAGTCACCGCGGCCGCCGAGAACGGTTTCTTCCTTGTACTTCCAGTGCGCCGCGACCCCGTACTCGGCCCGCCGGTGCATGCCCCAGGTGCGGATCTGCAGCTCCACCGGCTTGCCCTCGGGGCCGATCACGGTGGTGTGCAGCGACTGGTACATGTTGAACTTCGGCATCGCGATGTAGTCCTTGAACCGGCCGGGCACCGGGTTCCACCGGGCGTGCACGGTGCCGAGGACGGCGTAGCAGTCGCGCAGCGACTCGACCAGGATCCGGATGCCGACCAGGTCGTAGATGTCGTCGAAGCCGACGTTCCTGGCGATCATCTTCTGGTACACGGAGTAGTAGTGCTTGGGCCGCCCGGTCACGCTCGCCTTGATCTTGGCCGCGCGCAGGTCGGCGTACACGTCCTCGATGACTTCCTGGATGAACACGTCGCGGCGCGGGGCCCGCTCGGACACCAGCCGGGCGATCTCGTCGTACCGCTTGGGGAACAGGGTGGCGAAGGCCAGGTCCTCCAGCTCCCACTTGACCGTGTTCATGCCCAGCCGGTGCGCCAGCGGCGCGAAGATCTCCAGCACCTCGCGGGACTTCTGCTCCTGCTTGGGCCGGGGCAGGTAGCGCAGTGTCCGCATGTTGTGCAGCCGGTCGGCCAGCTTGATGACCAGCACCCGGATGTCCCTGGACATGGCCACGACCATCTTGCGGACGGTCTCCGCCTGGGCCGCGTCGCCGTACTTGACCTTGTCCAGCTTGGTCACCCCGTCGACCAGCTCGGCGATGTCCGAGCCGAACTCGCGGCGCAGCTCGGCAAGCGTGTACGGGGTGTCCTCGATCGTGTCGTGCAGCAGCGCCGCGCACAGCGTCTCGTGGTTCATGCCCAGCTCGGCCAGGATCGTGGCGACCGCGAGCGGGTGGGTGATGTACGGGTCGCCGCTCTTGCGCAGCTGGCCGGCGTGCTGCCGGGCGGCGATGTCGTAGGCGTGCTCGAGCAGCCGTACGTCCGCCTTCGGGTGGGTCGCCCGGACGGTCTTGATCAGCGGCTCGAGCACCGGGTTGACCGCGGCGACCCGGGAGGCGCCGAGCCGGGCCAGCCGGCGGCGGACGACCGCGCCGGCGGGGGCGGTGCTGGCGGAAGCTGTGCTGGCCGGGCCCGTGCTGGCGGGAACTGTGCTGGCGGGAACCGTGCTGGCGGGAGTGGCAGGCTCGGCGGGCGCGGTGGTCTGGGCCGCCGCTGGCTTCTGTTCCTGCCCCCCGGCGGCCTGCGTGACTTCGGATCCGGCCGAACCGGCCGTCACCACGTCACCGGCCACATACGCTCCTGTCCCTCCGCCGAAACACCCAGTCTATCGGCGGGCGGAGCAGCCGGTGCCCAGGTCAGCCGGCGTCCTGGCGCGAACCGCTCAGACGACCAGCAGCGACCGGATGTCCAGGCCCTCGAGCCGGGACCGGCCGGGCAGGAAACCGAGCTCGAGCAGCACGGCGATCCCGGCCACCTCCGCGCCGGACCGGCGGACCAGTTCCGCGGTGGCCCGCGCGGTTCCGCCGGTGGCCAGCACGTCGTCGACGATCAGCACCCGCTCCCCCGGCCGGAACGCGTCCCGGTGCACTTCCAGCGTGGCCGTGCCGTACTCCAGGTCGTAGCTCTGCGCGTAGCTGGCCGCGGGCAGCTTGCCCTGCTTGCGGACCGGGACGAAGCCCGTGTGCAGCCGCAGCGCGACCGGCGCGGCCAGGATGAAGCCGCGGGCCTCGATGCCGGCCACCTTGCTCACCGGCCCGTGCCCGGCCGCGAGCGCGTCGACAATCTGGCCGAAGGCGCCCGCGTCGGCCAGCAGCGGGGTGATGTCCTTGAACAGGATGCCCGGCTGCGGGTAGTCGGGGACGTCCCTGACCAGCCGGGCGATCAGGCCGGCTACCACCGCGGCGGGCGCCTCCTGGCCAGCGGTCACCGCTAGCGCCGCTTCTTCTTACCGGCCGGGCGGCGCTTGGCCGCGCTGGTGCGACGGGGCTGCTGGCGCGGCCCTGACCGGGCGGCGGGCCCCCGGGCCGCGGGGGTGCCTGCGGCGGGACGGGCGGCGGGCACCCGGTCATCCGGCTGATCCTGGTCGTATTCCTCGTCTGTGTCTGGTTCACGGATTACGGTTTCACCGGCCGTGGTCTCGTCGTCCAGGTCAGCCTCGTCCGGCGCGGGCCCGGCGGCCGCGGCGGCCGCGGGGCCGCCCGGCGGGGCGGTCCTGGACTTGCTGGCCGCGGCCTTGGCCCGGCGCTGCGCGGCCCGGCCGCCGGCCTCCCGCAGCGCCACCCGCTTGGCCAGCGCCTTGTACTGCGGTTCGCGTTCCTTCAGGTCGGCCAGCACCGGGGTGGCGATGCAGATCGACGAGTAGGTGCCGGACAGCATGCCGACGAACAGCACCAGGGCCAGGTCCTTGAGCTCGCCGGCGCCGAGCAGTGCGACGCCGACCACGAGGATCGCGGCGACCGGCATCAGCGCGATCAGCGAGGTGTTGATGGACCGCACCAGGGTCTGGTTGAGGGCCAGGTTGGCGGCCTGGCTGTAGGTGCTGCGGCCGGTGCCGAGCAGCCCGGCGGTGTTCTCCCTGACCTTGTCGAACACCACCACCGTGTCGTACAGCGAGTACCCCAGGATCGTGAGCAGGCCGATGATGGTGGCCGGGCTGACCTCGAAGCCGGTCAGCGCGTACACCCCGATGGTGATCACGATGTCGTGCAGCAGCGCGATCAGCGCCGCGCTGGCCATCCGCCATTCGAACGCTATGGACAGGTAGATCACGATCACGATGAGGAACGCGATCAGCGCCTGGAGCGCCTTGGCGGAGATCTGCGAGCCCCAGCTGGGCCCGACGAAGCTCACGCTGACCGCGTCGCTCTTCAGGTTGAAGTGGCTGGTCAGCGCATCCTCGATGTTGGTCTGCGTGCTGAACGGCACCTTCGCGGTCTGCACCTGCCAGCTCTGGCTGCTGCCCGAGCCGAGCTTCTGCACGATCGCGTCGCTGCCGCCGCCCGCCCCGGTGACCACGGTGGTGATCTCGGTGGTGGTCGCGCTGTTGTCGGTGAACCGGAAGACCGAGCCGCCCTTGAACTCGACGCTGTAGTTCAGGCCGCGGAACACCAGCGCGGCGATGCTGATGAGGAGGATCACCGCGGAGATCGTGTACCAGAGCTTCTGGCGGCGGACGAATTCGACCGAGACCTCGCCCCGGTACAGCCGGCCGCCGATGTTGCCGAGGGCGGACATCAGGCCTCCTTCGGGGTGGTGCGGCCGGTGGCGGTGGCCGGGGCGGCGGCGGCGCCGCCCGCGGCCGGCCTGGCAGGCACCCGTTTGCCGCCCCGCCAGGGGTTGCGGGCGCCCAGCCGGGCCGGGTCGAGCCCGGACATCGGGTGGCCGCTGCTGAAGAACCTGGTCCTGGCCAGCACGGTCACCATCGGCTTGGTGAACAGGAAGACCACCACGACGTCGATGACCGTGGTCAGCCCGAGGGTGAACGCAAAGCCCTTCACGTCACCGATCGCGAAGTAGTACAGCAGCGCAGCCGCCAGGAACGACACGGTGTCCGAGACCAGGATCGTGCGCCGGGCCCGGGTCCAGCCGCGCTCGACCGCGGCCCGCAGCGAGCGGCCCTCGCGGACCTCGTCACGCAATCGCTCGAAGTAGACCACGAACGAGTCCGCGGTGATGCCGATGGCCACGATCAGGCCGGCCACGCCGGACAGCGACAGCGAGAAGCCGTAGTACCGGCTCAGCGCGACGACCGACAGGTAGGACAGCAGCGCCGCGATCATCAGGCTGAGCACCGACACGATGCCCAGGCCGCGGTAGTACAGGAACGAGTACAGCACCACCAGCAGCAGCCCGATCCCGGCCGCGATCAGGCCCGCCTGCAGCTGCGAGGAGCCCAGCTGCGGCGACACCGACTCCACCGACTGCTTGGTGAAGGTCAGCGGCAGCGCGCCGTAGGCCAGCACGTTGGCCAGGTCGGTGGCCTGCTTCTGGTCGAACGTGCCGGTGATCTGCGCCTGGCCGCCGGGGATCAGGCCGTTCACGGTCGGCGCGGACACGACCTTGCCGTCCAGCACGATCGCGAACTGGTCGAGCACCGAGGTGGGCTGGCCGCCGCTGGTGTACTGGGTGTACATCTGCGAGGTCAGGTCGCTGAACTTCTTCGCGCCCTCGCTGTTGAAGCTGAGGTTGACCTGCCAGTCGCTGGCCGACTGCGGGTTCAGCGAGGCGGTCGCCTTGGTCACCATCTCGCCGAGCACCTGGGACTTGTCCAGCGCGTACTTGACCAGGCCCTGGCCGGGGATGTTCTCGCAGGACACGATCTGGCTGCCGGGCTCGTCCCACTTGCTCGGCTGGTTGTTGTAGATGACCTTCTGCCAGTTGGGGTCGGCGCAGTTCAGCTTGTTGAACAGGGCCTGCACCGGCTTGCTGACCTTGGTCGGGTCGCCCTGGGCGTCAGCCACCGTGGACAGCGCCGACGGGCCCGCGCTGGACGCCGGCGGGGCGCTGGCCGACGGCGACGGGCTGGCCGACGGCGACGGGCTGGCCGACGGCGAGGGGCTGGACGACGGCGAGTCCTTCGCGCCGATCAGGCTGGCCCCGAGGGCCTGGGTCTGCCCGCTGGCCTTGGGCGAGGCCTTAGGCGAGGCCTTAGGTGACGCCTTGGCCTTCCCCTTGCCGCTGGCGCTGGCCGACGGGGTCGGGGTGGGCGTGGGCGTGGCGCCGGCCCCCTGGACGGAGGTGTTCGACGCCAGCAGCAGGACCTGCCGGAACCGCAGCTGGGCGGTGGTCCCGACCAGGTTCACGACATCGTTCGAGCCCTTGCCGGGCACCGACACCGTGATGATGTTGGTGCCCTGCTGCTGGACCGTGGCGCCGCTGAAGCCCGCGTGGTTGACCCGGCTCTCCATGATGGAGATGGCCGTGGCCATGTCCGACGTGGTCGGCGACTGACCGGTCGGGGTGTCCGCGCGCAGCGTCACCGTCGTCCCGCTGGACAGGTCAAGGCCGAGCTGCACCTTGAAGTCGTGCTGCCAGTCGCCCGGCGAGGTGATGTTCTTGCCCACGATCGACAGCAGCAGGGCGACGATCAGGACGAGCAGCGTCACCAGGGCGCGGCCGGGCCTCGATTTGGTTGTGCTTGGGGGTGCCACTTCCAGCCTGTCCTTCGGTCAGTGCGGCAAGCTCCGCTGGTTACGGGGTCTGGTCCTGCGGGTCCCGGTCCCGGCGCTCGCCCTCGGGAGTCTCGCCGTCGCCGTCCTCGTCCCCGGCCTCGTCCGGCGCGGCCTGGCGGTTTGCCTCCTCGTGGGCGGCTGCCTCCTCGGCCGGGATATCCTCGTGGCTGCCGTCCGGGCCGTCGGCGGCGGAGTAGCCGTCGTCCGGGCCGTCCTCGGGCACCACGTCCATGATGGCCCGCCGCATAATCCGGACTTCCACGCCGGGCGCGATCTCCAGATCGAGGTCCTGGCCGTCCACCGCCACGATCGTGCCGTAGATCCCCGCGGTGGTGCGGACCCGCTGGCCGGGCGAGAGCTCGTTGTTGACCTGCATCATCTGCTTCCGCCGCCGCTGCTGCGGCCGCATCATCAGGAAGTAGACCGCGACACCGATGACGACGATGATCAGGATGGGGGTGAACGACCCGGACTTCTGAGTCGTACTCGATGCCGCCAGGAACATGGTCCCCATGGCCGGGGTTCCTTCCGTTGATTGTCACATTGGGTCCCGAAACCGGCCAGGCAGTCCCCGCCAGGCCGGCCTGCCGCACCAGGCGGCTGTCGTAGACCAACTGCCGAAGTGTAGCGGCGCGCCGGGAGCGCTCCAACAGGCTACGGGTTAAGCCATGCGATCGTGACATCGCTGAAACCCGCCGCAGGTCAGCCGACCCGCAGAGGAAACAACGGTCAGACCGCGGGGTTAGTGCCCGGCCGGCGGAGCCCGCAGCGAGCCGAGTGGCACAGCGAGCCAGCTAGAACAGTACGCCCAGGCCGGGCGGGCCGCCGGCCGGCAACGGCAGCCCGAGCTGGGGCCAGGCCGCGGCGGTGGCCACCCGGCCGCGAGGGGTCCTGGCTATCAGCCCGGCCCGGACCAGGAACGGCTCGGCCACCACCTCGACCGTCTCGGGTTCCTCGCCTACCGCCACGGCCAGCGTGGACAGCCCGACCGGGCCGCCGCCGAACCGGCTGACGAGCGCGGACAGCACGGCCCGGTCCAGCCGGTCCAGGCCGTTCTCGTCCACCTCGTACAGCTCGAGCGCGTCCCTGGCCACCCGCCGGGTGATCACGCCGTCGGCGCGCACCTCGGCGTAGTCGCGGACCCGGCGCAGCAGCCGGTTGGCGATCCGCGGCGTGCCGCGGGACCGGCCGGCGATCTCCTCGGCGCCGTCGTCGCGCAGCGTGGCATCGAGCAGCCCGGCCGACCGGCGCACGATCACGCCGAGCTCGTCCGGCTCGTAGAAGTCCAGGTGCGCGGTGAAGCCGAACCGGTCGCGCAGCGGGGCAGGCAGCAGGCCGGCCCGGGTGGTCGCGCCGACCAGCGTGAACGGGGCGATATCCAGCGGGATCGCGGTGGCGCCCGGGCCCTTGCCGACCACCACGTCGACCCGGAAGTCCTCCATGGCCAGGTAGAGCATCTCCTCCGCGGGGCGGGCCACCCGGTGGATCTCGTCGATGAACATCACCTCGCCCTCGCTCAGCGTGGACAGCACCGACGCGAGGTCGCCGGCCCGCTCGATGGCCGGCCCGCTGGTGAGCCGCAGCGGCACGCCGAGCTCGGCCGCGATGATCATGGCGATCGTGGTCTTGCCCAGGCCCGGCGGTCCGGACAGCAGCATGTGGTCCGGGACCCGGCCGCGCCGCAGCGCGCCCTCGAGGACCACCGACAGCTGCTCCCGGACCCGGCCCTGGCCGACGAACTCGGCCAGCCGCCGGGGCCGCAGCGCGCCCTCGATAAGCCGGTCGTCCGCGTCGGCCAGCGGCGAGACCACACGGTCCTGGTCAATCCCGGCCCGGTCAATCCCGGCCTGGTCAAATCCAGCCTGGTCGGATCCGGTCACGGCCGCCCCAGCACCCGCAGCGCGGCGCGCAGCGCCACGGCCACGTCGACGTCCTGGGCGCTCTCGCCGTCCGGCCCGGCCAGCCCGGGTTCGACCGCGGCGATGGCCAGATCCGCCTCGCGGGCCTGCCAGCCCAGGTTGACCAGGCCGGCGCGGACCTGGTCGCGCCAGCTGGCCGCGGCGGCCGGCGCGGCCCCGGCGGCGACCACGGGCCAGCCGTCGCCGGGCGAGCCGAGCCGCCCGGCCAGCTCCAGCACGATCCGCTGGGCGCCCTTGCGGCCGATGCCGGGCACCTTCATCAGCGCGGCCAGGTCCTCCGTGGCCACCGCCCGGCGCAGCCCGTCCGGGCTGAACACGGCCAGCATGGCCAGCGCCAGCCGCGGCCCGACCCCGCTGGCCGTCTGCAGCAGCTCGAACGTGTTCCGCTCGTCGCTGTCCGCGAAGCCGTACAGGCTCAGCGCATCCTCCCTGACCACCAGCGAGGTGGCCACCCGGGTCCGCTCGCCGAGCCGCAGCCCGGCCAGCGTGCCCGGGGTGCAGGTGACCTGGAGCCCGACCCCGCCCACGTCGATCACCGCGCCGTCCGGGGCCACGGCGCTGACGGTGCCTTCCAGGTGCGCAATCACGCGGTTCCTCCAGTGCCCGGGCGGCCCCGCGCGGCCAGCGCGGCGGCCTCGGCCAGGCGGCGCTGTGCGCCGCCTCGCCACAGATGGCAGATGGCCAGCGCCAGCGCGTCCGCGGCGTCCGCGGGCCGGGGCGGGTCGCTGAGCCGCAGCAGCCGGGTCACCATGCCGGCGACCTGGGCCTTGTCCGCCCGGCCTGAGCCGGTCACGGCGGCCTTGACCTCGCTGGGGGTGTGCAGCGCGACCGGCAGCCCGCGGCGCGCGGCGCACACGATGGCCACCGCGCCGGCCTGCGCGGTCCCCATCACCGTGCGCACGTTGTGCTGGCTGAACACCCGCTCCACGGCGACGGCGTCGGGGCGGTGCGTATCCAGCCACTCCTCCAGGCCCGCTTCCAGCGCCAGCAGTCGCCGGGCCACGTCATGCCCGGGCGGCGTCATGATCACCCCGGCGGCGGTCATGGTCAGCGGCCGGCCGGGCGCGCCGTCGATCACGCCCACCCCGCACCGGGTCAGCCCGGGGTCGACGCCGAGCACGCGCATCCTGTCACCATCCCGGCCGTCGCGAACACCTGTTCGGTTGCGACCTTACCGGCCCGGGACCCGCCCGGGCCGCCCCCGCCCCGGCGTGTCGCCGTAGCCTTCCCCCTGCTTCATGATCGCCCGCATGCTCGTCACACCACCGGCGAAGCCAGCAGCGGGCCAGGGCCAGACACCGGCACGGCCTAGAAGTGATCCAGCATGTAGGGGGTGGCGGCGAAGGCGGCGTCCAGCGCCGCGTCGGCGGCCTCATCTCCCCCGGCGGCCAGGCCGGCCATCCGCAGCGTGGCCAGCGGAGTGCCGGCGTACAGCGCGGCGAGCCCGCG
>DASVBE010000110.1:0-2573 GCA_036375995.1 Streptosporangiaceae bacterium
CCCGGAGACCACCGCGGACGTGTTCAGCCCGGAGCACACCCCGGTGCTGGACATCGAGCCGGGCGACACGGTCGTGGTCCGCTCCCTGGACGCCCTGGGCTACCTGGCCCGGCAGACCGCGCCGGGCGAGGAGCAGCCGAAAATGTTCCCGGCCGGCCGGGGTCACTGCCTGACCGGGCCGATCCGGGTCCGCGGCGCCGAGCCCGGTGACACCCTGGCGCTGCGGCTGGTGGATCTGCGCCCGGATCCCTGGGGCTGGACGACGGCTGCGCACCTGGACACCCCGGTGACCAGGCGGCTCGGGATCGAGCAAGGGCCGCCCGGATGGCTGCTCTGGGATCTCGACCCGGACGCCGGCCGGGGCACCTGCAACCTGGGCCTGTCCCGGCAGCTTGGCCCGTTCCTCGGCGTGATGGGGCTATCCCCGGCCGAGCCCGGCGAGCATTCCACGATCCCGCCGCGGGCCGCCTGCGGGGGCAACATCGACTGCAAGGAACTCGTCGCCGGGTCCACCCTGTACCTGCCGGTGTGCGTCCCCGGCGCGCTGCTCTACCTGGGCGACGGGCACGCCGCCCAGGGCGACGGCGAGGTCGGCGGCACCGCGATCGAGTGCCCGATGACCACCGAGGCCCAGGTCAGCCTGGCGACCGGCGGCCCGGTCCCCGGGGTCCACGCGGAGACTCCGGCCGGGCGGATCACGTTCGGCTTCAGCGCCGACCTCAACGAGGCCATGGGCGACGCGCTGGACGCGATGGTCAGCTGGATGCAGCAGATCTACGGGACGGACAAGACCACCGCACTGTGCCTGGCCAGCACGGTCGTGGACATGCGGGTGACCCAGGTGGCCAACCAGACCTGGGGCGTGCACGCCCTGCTGCCCGACGGCGCCCTGGCCTGACGGAACCGCCGGCCGGCGGCTCGCGTCCCATTGGCCAGGAACCGGGGCCATCCAGAGGTGCGCATGCCGAATTTGTCCTTCCGCGGGCGGCGCTGGCCGCCGGTGGTCATCCTGCCCGTGGTCATGATGACGGCCGCCGCGCTGGCCGCCGGATCGGTCACGGCGCAGGCCAGCGCGCGGCCCCCCGTGCGATCAGCCGTGCACCCAGCCTCCGCCCGCCCGGCCGGGCACCTGGCGATCAGGAAGATCCGGGTCGGAGACGTGATCCCGATTGAGGGTGCTATTACCTTCATCCGCGTCAAGCGCCCCGCTGGCCGGGTCGTGCTCACCCGGCGCCTGCCGGCCAGCGACCGCCGCACGCTCCCGCTCCGGCCCGGCCGGTACCGGCTGGTGAGCTGGCAGCGACTCTGCGACGCGAACTGCGGCACGCTGGACCCGCCCAGCGACCGGTGCGCGCGGTCGCTGACCATCCTGGCGGGCCAGCGGCTCAGGGCCACCATCCGGGTGAACTACGCCGTCGGCTGCGTGATCAGGCTGCGCCGCTAACCGGATCCCACCGCCGACGGGCGTCAGCGGATCCCGCGGGCGAATTGCGCGATGCAGTCCGCGACCTGCGCGCGCCCGCTGGCCTTGGCCAGGCAGTTATCGAACCGGGTGAACACGCCGGTGTTGCTGGCCACGAACGTGCCCAGCCGGACCGCGAACCAGATCCCCACGCCCAGTGCGAGGATGCCGCAGACCAGGCCGGCGGTGGCCTGCCCAGGGTTGGCCGTGCCGCCGGACCGGCCGCGGACCAGCGCGGCCGCACCCAGGCAGATCGCCACCACGCTGCCCACCAGGCCGACGGGCAGCAGCACGAACGACAGCGCGGCAACCAGGCTGGCCACGCCGGTCACCAGGGCCGCGGTACCCAGGCCGTTCCTGGCCCTGGCCGGCTGGCTAACGGCGTGTGGGGTGGGGGACTCGACACTCATCGGGCCTGCCTCTCCCGCGTACGGCCCGGCAGGCTCCGCCCCGGTAACGCCCTGGATCCGCCGTGCCGCCGCAATGGTCCCGAGACCACTATGACCCCTGGGCCGATGGCAATGAAAGGGTCAAATGTGACCGGGAATCAGCTCTCGGGCGGGATGACGAAGGTCCCGCGGCCCTGAATCGACTTGATCAGGCCGCGTTCGCGCAGCACGGCCATGGCCCGCCGGACGGTGGTGTAGGCGACACCGTATTCCTCCGCGAGATCACGCTCGGCGCGGATCTTCCCGCGCAGTTTCCCAGCCCGGATCTCGGCCTCAATCAGGTCCGCAAGCTGCACGTATGTGTGCTCCGGACTGTCCGGGTTGATCATGTAAGGAGTCTGAAGCATCTACTGTCAGGTTAAACTGTCGGCTAGCATGTCAGTGCCATCCATGGCCATGCATAGCTATCGGAGGTAGATGTGACCGAGCAGACCGGAACGACGGCCGGGGACCCTCATCGTCTGACCGCTGAACAGCGCGAACAGCTCATCCGGCTGCGCTGGCTGTGGGAGAAGGGCTACGACATCAGCACGGACGGCGAGACCTGGACGGCCCGGTCGCACGCCGAACCGGATGTGCTGCTGACCGAGTCCTCCAGCGCGGCCCTGTGGCAGGCCCTGCGGGACGACAACGCCCGCCGGAAGGCGGCCACCGGCCGGGGC
>DASVBE010000124.1:0-8733 GCA_036375995.1 Streptosporangiaceae bacterium
CGTCGGCGGTCACGACCGCTACCGGCCCGAATGCGATCTGGCCTACGACAACCAGCTCATGGTCATGCTGTGGTCCACGCTGGCCACCAGGGACGCGCGGCTGGCCGGCCACGCGCTGTCCCGGCGCCGCCCGGTGCCCCCGGCCACCGCCTGGGTCACCTACGTGCGCTGCCACGACGACATCGGCTGGGCGGTGACCGACACCGACGCGGCCGCGGCGGGCCTGGACGGGTACGCGCACCGCCGGTTCCTCAGCGAGTTCTACGCCGGCCGGTTCCCCGGCTCGTTCGCCCGCGGTGCGCTGTTCCAGGACAACCCCGCTACCGGCGACGCCCGGATCTCCGGCACCGCCGCCGCGCTGTGCGGTATCGAGGCCGCGCTGGCCGCCGGTGACCGGGCCGGGCTGGCCGCCGCGGTCCGCCGGCTCGTGTCCCTGTACGCGGTGGCCTTCTCGTTCGGCGGTATCCCGCTTATTTACATGGGCGATGAGCTGGGGATACGGAATGACCACAGCTGGTCACGCGACCCGGCGCGCTTCGGCGACAACCGGTGGATGCACCGCCCGCGGATGGACTGGGCCGCCGCGGCCCGGCGCCATGACCCGTCGGCCCTGGAGGGACAGGTGTTCGGGGCCCTGGCCGCGCTCAGCCGGGCCCGCCGCGGGCTGCTCGCGCTCCGCTCGGGCGGCCAGACCGAGGTCATCACCACCGGGCACCGCAGCGTGCTGGCCTTCCGCCGGGCACACCCGCGCAGCGCGCCGTTCCTGTCGCTGACCAACTTCAGCGACACCGCGGTCACCGTGGACGCGGAGGTGATCACCCGGGCCGGGCTGGACCAGGCTCGGCTCGTGCACGGCACGGAGCCGGGCACGACGCTGTGGGCCGACCGGGTCCAGCTGCCCGCCTGGGGGTTCGCCTGGCTTACCGGGCGGTGACCAGCGCTGACCGGCAGCCGGCCGGCCAGGTTAGATCACAGTTCCCTGGGTAGGGCGGGGCACATGCTGGCCAATGGTCTCGTACTCGGCGGCCGGTACGAGCTAGCGGAGCGGGTCGGCGCGGGCGGCTTCAGCGAGGTCTGGCGGGCGGCTGATCTGGTCCTGGCCCGGCCGGTCGCGGTCAAGCTGCCCTACCCGGGGTTCACCCAGGACGACGAGGCGCTGGCCCGGTTCCGCGCCGAGGCGCGCAACGCCGGCCGGCTGAGCCACGAGAACGTGGCCCGGGTCTACGACTACGGCGAGCCGGACCCGCCGAACCCGCCGTTCCTGGTCCTGGAGCTGATCGACGGGCCGCCGCTGTCCGTGCTGCTCGGCGACGGGCCGCTGGCCCCGGACCGGGCCGCCCGGCTGCTGGCCCAGGCCGCCGCCGGGCTGGCCGCCGCGCACCAGGCGGGGCTGATCCACCGGGACATCAAGCCGGGCAACCTGATGATCGCGCCCGGCGACATCGTGAAGGTCACCGATTTCGGCATCTCGTACGCGGCCGGGTCCGCCCCGCTGACCTGCACCGGGATGCTGGTCGGCACCCCGGCCTACCTCGCCCCGGAGCGGGGCGCCGGCGCCTCGGCGACCGCCGCGGGCGATCTGTACTCGCTCGGCATCGTCGGCTACCAGTGCCTGACCGGGGAACTCCCGTTTGCCGGCAACCCGCTGCAGCTGGCCCTGGCCCACCAGGAGCTCCCACTGCCGCCGCTGCCCGGCTCGGTCCCGGCCGGGCTGGCCGCCCTGATCCTGGCCCTGACCGCCAAGGACCCCGCGGCCCGCCCGGGCAGTGCCGCCGAGGTCGCCCGCTGGGCCGCCGCGCTGGCCGGCCACGGCGGCTCAGCAAGGCTGCCGGCCCGGCGGCCGGCGGTGCCCGCCCCGGCGCCGCCCGTGCCCGCCCAGCGGGCCGGCGAGACGGCGCCGCCCGGGCCCGGGGCGCCGCCATGGCCTATGGCGCCGCCCGCGGCGGGGCCGCCCCTGGCGGCTGTGCAGGCCGACGACCAGCCGACGTTGACTCAGCCGCGGCCCGGCCCGGCGGGGCCCCGCCGGGCCGGGGCACTGGCCGCGGCGATGGCCACGGCGGCCCTCGCCGGCGGGCTCTTCCTGGCCGGCCAGGCCGGCCCGGTGCCCACGCCGCATGCGGTGGCCGCGCCGCCGGCCACGCACCGGCCCGCCGATCCCCGGGTGCGGCTCGTCGACGTGCACCGCGCCGCGCTGATCGGCCAGCCGGTCACCGCGGCGGCCCGCCAGCTCCGGCGGCACGGCCTGAAGGTCCGGGTGCGCTGGCAGCTCAGCGCCGCGGTGCCGGGCGGCACGGTACTGGCCGTGCAGCCGGCCGGCCCCCGGCCCGCAGGCAGCGTGATCACGCTGATCGGCGCGGTTCCGCCGCCGCCCCCGGCTCCCGGCGGCCGCGGCCATGGCCACGGTCACGGGCCCGGCCACGGCGGGGGCGGCGGCCATGGTCACGGCCACGGCGGGCCGGGGAACGGGAACGGCGGCGGTGTCGGCGGGAACAGCGCCGACACCCAGGCGTGATGACCGCGACGGCAGCGGACGTGGCGGCAGTGGCCGCCCGGGGTTATGACCGCGGCCGCTAGAGGTGACAAGCTGGGCTATGGACACCCGAGACCGGCCGCCGCGGCGGCCACCAGGCGTGTGGGACCGGCTGGAACGGGCCGAGATGCGCGGCCGGAAATGGCGTCCCGCGGCGCGGGCGGCGGCGCCGGGGGAGCGGCCAGAACCGTCCCGCCCGCCCGGCACTGACCTGCTGCCGCAGCTGAAGCACATCGTCGTGCTGATGATGGAGAACCACTCCTACGACAACTACCTGGGCATGCTGCGCGGCCGGGGTGACGGCTTCCCGCTCGGCGCGGACGGCGAGCCGGACGTCTGGAACACCGGAGCCGACGGTCAGCGAATCCGCGCCCATCACCTGGCCTCGACCCGGCAGCGGGCCGGGATCCCCTCGCAGAGCTGGCACGCCACCCATCACCAGTGGCAGGGCGGGTCCTGCGACGGGTTCGTGACTGCCACCCAGCGGGTCGTCGACGCGCCCGGCACGGACCAGGCGGACGCGGCCGCCCTGGCCATGGGCTACTGGACCGAGCAGGACCTGCCCTTCTACTACGGCCTGGCCCGCACGTTCCCGCTGGCCGACCGCTGGTTCGGGTCCTGCCTGGGGCCGACGTTCCCCAACCGCCGGTTCCTGATCGCCGGCACCGCGCACGGCCTGATCAGCGACGCGCCCTACGACCTGCTCGACTACCCGCCCGCCGGGACCATCTTCGACTTGCTGACCAGGCACGGCGTCTCCTGGGTGAACTACCACCCAGTGGCCGGGGACCAGTCCAGGCTCCGCCGGTACCGCCATCACGGCCAGCGGATGGCCCGGCGGCGGCTGCTGTCGGCCGGGCGGTTCCACCAGTCGGTGGCGCAGGGCATCCAGAAGGACATCCAGTTCACCGCCGACGTCTACCCGGTCGGGTTCGGCCGGTACATGCAGCACGTGCGCAGCACCGACGAGTTCTTCGCCGACGCCCAGGACGGGACACTGCCCTCCTTCAGCATCGTGGACCCGGATTTCACCGAGTTCTCCGAGGAGAACCCGCAGGACGTGCAGCGGGGCGAGAGCTTCGCGGCCGAGGTGATCAACGCGGTCATGCACGGCCGGGGCTGGCCGGGCACGCTGCTGATCTGGACCTACGACGAGCACGGCGGCTACTACGACCACGTGCCGCCGCCCGAGGCGGTGCCGCCGGACGACGTGCTGGGCCGCAGCCTGCTGGGCAGCCCGACCACGCTGCAGCGCGTCGTGCGCCGGTTCTTCCCCGGCACGGTGGCCGAGGAGGAGAACCTGACCGAGGGGCCGATCCGCTACGACCGGTACGGCTTCCGGGTGCCGGCCGTGCTGGTCTCGCCGTACGCCCGTCAGGACTTCGTGTCCAGCGAGGTCTTCGACCACACCTCGGTGCTCAAGCTGGCCGGGGAGAAGTGGAACCTGCCCGCGCTGACCAGGCGCGACGCCGCGGCCAACGCCCCGCTCGGCCTGCTCGACCTGGACAGCCCGCCGGCCTTCCTCGACCCGCCCAAGCTCCCCGAGCCCGCGCTGAAGTGGGGTACCTGGTAGCCGGGCCGGCGGCCGGCCGCCCCGGGCCTGGCCCGGCCTGTCCGGCCCCGGCCCGGATTGGGGTCCGGACCTGCGGGTAGCTGCCCGCCCGGCGGGCCACCGGGGGCCTGCGGACCGGAGGTAACCGCAGGATGCCATCGCTCACGTACCGGACCTGGCGGGCGAAACACGAGGCCAAACGCGCGGCGCGCGGCCCCGTTTCGACCGTGCTGGCCCGGGCCGGGCTGACCGCCCGCGGGCTCATCTACCTCCTGGTCGGGCTGGTCGCGATCCTGATCGCGGCCGGGCGCAGCGGCCGGGAAGCCGACCAGTCCGGTGCGCTCAAGCTGCTGGCCGGCAACCCGCCCGGGCTGGTCGCGCTGTGGCTGCTCGGGCTGGGCTTCGCCGCCTACGCGCTGTGGCAGCTCAGCGAGGCGGCGTTCGGCGTCACCGGCGCGGACCCCGGCCCCGGGCCCCGGCTGAAGGCGCTGGTCAGCGCGATCCCCTACGCCGGCCTCTCGGTACTGACCTTCGACGTGATCCTGGGCACCGGCAGCAGCCAGGCGAAGCGCGAGCAGGACTGGAGCGCGAAGGCCATGCACTATCCCGGCGGCCGCTGGGTGGTCGGGATCATCGGCATAATCATCGCCATCGTCGGCCTCGTGTTCGTCGTCGCGGGTGTGCGGGCCACGTTCATGCGCCTGCTCGAGACCTCGCAGCTGAGCCCGCGCACCGAGGCTCTGGTGAAGGGCCTCGGGATCATCGGGAGCATCGCCCGTGGCCTGATCTTCGCGCTGGCCGGCGCCCTGGTCGTGCAGGCCGCGGTCGATTACCAGCCGGCCAAGGCCCGTGGCCTGGACAAGGCCCTGCTGACGCTCCGCGACCAGCCGTTCGGCACGGCCCTGCTGAGCCTGGCCGCACTCGGCCTGATCGTGTTCGGTCTCTACGCGCTGTGCGAGGCCCGGTGGCACAAGACCTGACCCCGGCGCGGGCCACCCCGCCGGTGCCGCGGTTAGGGGGAAGGCCGGCGGGTAACTGAGCGGCCGCAGGCCATCTGGGCCTGCCCAGCGGAGGTGACCAGAGATGTCGTCCCTAACTCAACGGACCTGGCGGGCCAAGGCCGGGGCCAGGCGGGCAGCCCGCGGCCCCGCCGCCAAGGTGCTGGCCCGGGCCGGGCTGACCGCTCGCGGCATCATCTACCTCCTGGTCGGACTGATCGCGATCCTCGTCGCGGTCGGGCAGAGCGCCAGGGAAGCCGACCAGGCCGGCGCGCTCAAGCTGCTGGCCAGTAAGCCGTACGGGCTGGTCGCGCTGTGGCTGCTGGGGCTCGGCTTCGCCGCCTACGCGCTGTGGCGGCTCAGCGAGGCCGCGTTCGGCGTCACCGGCGAGGGCTACGGCGCCGGCCCGCGGCTGAAGTCGGCGGCCCGGGCCGTCATCTACGCCGGCTTCGCGGTGCTGACCTTCGACGTCATCGCGGGGACCGGCGGCAGCCAGGCCCGCCGCGAGCAGGACTGGAGCGCGAAGGCCATGCACCAGCCCGGCGGCCGCTGGCTGGTGGGCATCGTCGGGCTGGCCGTGGTCATCGCCGGCCTGGTGCTGATCATCGAGGGCGTGCGGGCTAAGTTCATGCGGCTGCTCGAGACGTCCCAGATGAGCCCGCGAACCCGGACCGTGGTCAAGCGGCTCGGGATGATCGGCACCGCTGCCCGTGGCGCGATCTTCGCGCTGGCCGGCGGGCTGGTTGTCGAGGCCGCGGTCAATTACCAGCCGTCCAAGGCCCGTGGCCTGGACAAGGCCCTGCTGACGCTCCGCGACCAGCCGTTTGGCGAGTTCCTGCTGGGCATCGCCGCGCTCGGCCTGATCGTCTTCGGCGTCTACGCGCTCTGCGAAGCCCGATGGCACAAGGTGTGACCCCGCGCCGGGAGCAGGACCCAGCGCCCGCCCTGGGCACCGAGGCCATCGCGGTGATCGCGCACGCCCGCAAGACCCTGGGCGGCGGCCTGCCCGAACTGCGCCGGGTGCTCGCCGCCCAGGGATACCCGGACCCGCTCTGGTACGAGGTAAAGAAGAGCCGCAAGGCGCCCAAGCAGGCCAGGGCCGCGCTGCAGGAGGGCGCCAGCCTGGTCTTCGTCTGGGGCGGCGACGGCATGGTCCAGCATTGCGTGGACGCGCTCGCGGGGGAGAAGGCGGCCCTGGCCATTCTCCCCGCGGGTACCGCGAATCTGCTGGCCTCCAACCTGGGCATCCCCGCCGACCTGACCCGGGCGGTGCGGATCGGCCTGCACGGCGACCGCCGTCCGCTGGACACCGGCACAGTCAACGGGGAGCATTTCGCGGTGATGGCCGGCGCGGGCTTCGACGCCCGGATGATCTCCGATGCCAGCCGGAAGATGAAGGCCCGGTTCGGCCGGGCCGCTTATCTGTGGACCGGGGCCAGGAACCTCATGCTCCACCGGGCGTCGGCGGTCATCGAGGTAGACGGCAAGCGCTTCTTCCGCGGCCGGGTCTCCGCCGTCCTGGCCGGGAATGTGGGCAAGATCCTCGGCGGCCTTGAGGTCTTCCGCGGTGCGGAACCCGACAGCGGGCTGCTCGAGCTCGGCGTGGTCACGGCCAGGAACCCGGCCGACTGGGCCCGGGTGTTCGGCCGGATCGTGGCCGGCCAGCCGGCCAAGTCGGAGTTCGTCCGGATCACCAGCGGTAAGCGGATCAGGATCCGGTTCGACCGGCCGTTCCCTTACGAGCTGGACGGCGGCGAACGGAAACCGGTTCGCAAGCTGAAGATCAAGGTCCACCCGGCGTCGATCACGGTGTGCGTTCCGCCCTCCGTGCCCGGGCCGCAGCCGTCCGGGCCCGGCTGACCCGGCCCTCCGGCCGCGGCGCGGTGCCCGCCAGGCGGCCCGCGGCACCGCGGCCCTCAGTGCCCGCCTCACGGCCCGCAGAACCGTCGGGACGGTCCTCGTTGGGCCTGATCAGCAGTACCGCCGCGGTCAGCCAGAGCCCGCTGAAGACCAGGCTGCCGACGATGTCGGTGGGGTGATGCTCGCCCCGGTACATCCGCGACAGCGCGACCAGCACCGGCATGGCCACCGCGGGGATCAGGAACAGCCACCGCCACCACCCCCGGGTGTGGCCGATGACCAGGATCGCCAGCCCGATGTAGATGCAGCAGGTGGCAGCCTCGTGCCCGGACGGAAAGGCCGAGGTGGGCAGCCCGTGGTCGAGCTGGCTGACACCCGCGGGACGGGGCCGCTTGACCACCGCGGCGGCGGTCAGGAACGCGGCCAGCTCGCCGGTCATCAGCACGGTGACGAACACCACGGGCCGCCAGCGCCGGGTCACGGCCAGGAAGACCACGCCCGTGGCCAGGCTCACCAGCAGGATCGCCTGGGTCGCGCCGAGCGTGCTGAAGACCTGGCTCCACGTGGTCACCCCGGGGGTGCGATGCGCCGCAAGCCAGTGCGGTACCGTCCGGTCGCCTAGCACGTTGCCGTTGCCGTACCTGGTGACCAGCTCGCCGATGCCGGTCACCAGGCCCACGATCAGCACCCAGGCGATCAGCAGCCCGGCGGCGGTTCGCCCGGCCCGGTAGCGCGGCGAGCCGGGCTCCGGCGCGGCCGGCTTCAGGTCCGCGCGGGCCTCGGGTTCGAGCCCTTCGGCAGCCGGGTCCGTGACCGGCCGCCCGGCGGCCTGGCGGGTCAGCTCGAAGGCGACCGTGGTCAGGCCCAGCCACAGCACGCCGACCGCCCACGCGCCCACCACGTCGGACACATAGTGCACGCCGAGCAGCAGCCTGCTGATCCCGATCAGCGCGATCAGCGTGACGACCGCCGTGATGAACACGGTCCGCCAGCGGCCGCGCATGGCCGGCAGGAAGACCAGGAACACCGCGCCGTAGCAGACGATGGAGCTGAGCGAGTGCCCGCTGGGGAAGCTGTTCCCGGTGCCGTGCGCCACCGGATGCGCCACCACCGGGCGCAGCCGGCCGACCAGTGCCTTGAGCACCGGATCGAGCACCAGCGCGCCCGCGCCTGTGATCAGCAGGTACAGCGCCAGCCGCCAGCGCCGCCGGATCGCGAGTACGGTGGCGGCCGCCACGATAACGACCAGCAGCACGCCGGTGCTCCCCAGGAAGGTCACCGCCTTGACCACCGCCACGGCCACGGACTGGCCGGCGATCAGGCTGTTCAGGCTGCTGGCCGTGGTGTGGTCGACCGACTCCAGCGGCGCCCACTGAGTCCGCACTGCGACCAGCAGCAGCACGAACACCGCGGCCGCGGCAATTATCAGGGTCAGCGGCGAGAAGAACCGGCGCCACCGGTCGGCAACAGTCAATGCCATCCCCGTCAGTTGCCCGGCAAAGCCCCGTTCACTCATGCGTCACCAGCCGGGCTTCCTGCTCATCCGCCCGCGGACCGGCCGCCCGCCGTGCACCGGCCACTGACCAGCACCGGTACCGCGGCTACGCCGGGCCCCGATACCGCGAGCCGGACGCAGGCCGGCCGCCGGACCAGGATCCCGCCGGTGAACAGAGTGTACCGGGGCCCGCAGGCCGGTATCCGGATCTGGCTGGCCGCCCGCCCCGGCGGCCGGCCGGGCCCGGCTGCGCCAGGGTAGATTCCGGGAACGAGCAGGCCCGGGCGGCCACGCCCGG
>DASVBE010000150.1:0-15022 GCA_036375995.1 Streptosporangiaceae bacterium
CCCGTTCACGCCCGACGATCTGCAGGTCGTGCTGCCCGGCCCGGACAGCCGGGCGGCGCCCCGCGGCCCGGCGGCGGCCTGCGACGACGGGCCGGTCCGCAGCCAGGGCGGCGTCTGGGACATCGGCCAGGGCCGCGGCCAGGCGTCCGCCACGCTCACCCGGCCCGGCGCGCCGAACCGGCCCGAGCCGGTCCGGCTGGCCACCAAGCTGCTCGCCGAGGCCGACACCCAGGCCGCGACCATCCGCCAGCAGGCGTCCGACCAGGCCGCCGCTACGATTGCCGCCGCCCAGCAGGAAGGCGTGGAGATCCGGCGCCAGGCCGCGGACCATGCCGCGGCCACGATCGCCGCGGCCGAGCAGGAGATCGCCGAGCGCCGCAACTCGATCCTGGCCATGACCGCGGAACTGGGCGGGATGGCCGCGTACATCACCGAGAACCTGGCCAGCCCGCCCGGCGTGCTGCCGCCCACCCGTCCGCGTGGTTACGCAGGCCGGGCCGCGGCGCTCCCCGCCGCCCCGGCCGCGGCGCCGGCGGCTGGGCCGGGCGCGGCTGCCGCGGCTGCCGCGGCTGCCCCTGCCGCCCTGGAAGCCGGCGGGCGGTCCGCGACCAAGCCGCTGCCCAGCCCGGCCGCGCGGCCGACCCGTACCGCCAAGGCCGGCGCCACCACGGCCGCGCCGCCCAGGAAGCCACGGCCGGCCGCGGCGCCGGGCGCCGACCCGGGCTCAACCGCCAAGGGCCGCCAGCTCAGCGCCATGCGCAAGTCCATGGCCGTGCTGGCCACGCTGATCGTAGTCGGCGGGGTGACCGGCGCCAGCGAGATCGGCCTGCACGGCCTGAAGTTCTTCCTGTTCCGCAACGCGGGCGCGGGCGCGGGCAACAGCCAGGACCTGAATGAGGACCAGGGTCCCGGCCAGGCCAACGCGCCCGGCGCCCACCACGACCCGGTCAACCCGCCGGCCAAGGGCAAGCACCACAAGAAGGGCCACCACGGCAAGCAGCAGCGGCCGAAGCCCCACCAGAACAACGGCAACGGCGGCAACGGCAACGGCCAGGGCAACGGCGGCCAGGGCAACGGCGGCCAGGGCAACAACGGCCAGGGCAATGGCAACGGCGGCCAGGGCAACGGCGGCCAGGGCAACGGCGGCCAGGGCAACGGCGGCCAGGGCAACGGCAACGGCAACTGAGCAGGCGTGCGGGCGGCCCGCCCGCACGGGGGAGCGGACCCCGAAACCTGAAGGAGATCCCCGATGGCCACGACGGATGTAGAGCCCGGTCATCCGCGCGCGGCGGCCAAGGCCCGGAAGGCCACCTGGCGGACCGAGTCCCTGACCTTCTCGGCCGGGTCAATCCGGAAGCAGTCGCTGATCCTGATCCTGCTGCGGCTGCCCGCGTTCGTCCCTCTCCTGTTCATGCTGCGCGGCTGGTTCTCGCTGAACCAGGACGACGTGCTGACCCTCACCGAGGCGGACGTGCTCGGCACCGGCGGCGAGATCTGCTTCTTCATCGCGATCACGATCACGCCGCTGATCACGCTGACCGGCCAGCAGTGGATCGCCCCGCTGCGCCGCTGGTACGGCATCATGTTCGCGGTCATCGGCATCGCCGACGCCACCACCGCGGCGATCACCACGGAGTTCGCCGGCGGGGTGCTCGGCCGCCTGGCAGGCCACACGTTCCTGCTGACCGGCCTGTTCATCGTGCTGATGGCGATCCCGCTGCTGGCCACCGCGAACACGCCCGCGCAGCGCAAGCTCGGCCGGTACTGGAAGCCGCTGCAGAAGACGACCTACGTCATCTGGGGGATGATCGTCCTGCACCTGCTGCTGCTGGACGGGTTCGGCACGTTCGGCAGCGCCGACGGCGACGGCGACCCCATCATGCACCAGCGGTTCTACCAGGCGGTCGCGATCAGCATCCCGCTCCTCGTGCTGCGCCTGCCGCCGGTGCGCCGCTGGGTCACCACCAAGCGGGCCGAGGGCAGGGCCTGGCAGGTGTGGGTGACCCTGGCCCCGCTGATCACCCTGTTCGTGCTCGGCATGTTCTACATCATCAACGAGGAGATCTTCACCGGCACGATGATGCTTACCATCCGGCCGCCTGCGGACTGACGCCCCACGGTCCGCCTCATCGCCTGGCCGGCTGCCCCCTCCCCCCCGGCGGCCGGCCAGGCCCGGCCGGCCCGCCCGCTACCCGGCCGGCAGCACCAGGGTGAACACGGTCGCGCCCGGCTGGCTGGTCACGCTCACCCGGCCGCCGTGCGCGGCGACCACCGCCTCCACGATGGACAGCCCGAGCCCGGTGCTGCCCGCCGCCCGGGACCGCGACCCATCGCCCCGGGCGAACCGCTCGAACAGCAGGGGCAGCAGCCCCGGCGGGATCCCTGGCCCGTTGTCGGCCACGGTCAGCACCACCTCCGGGCCCGCCTGCGCCAGCGTGAACGTGACCGTCGTGCCCGCCGGGGTGTGCCGCCCGGCGTTGCTTGCCAGGTTGGCCAGCACCTGGCGGAGCCGGGCCTCGTCACCGCGCACGGTCACCGGCTCGCCGGGCAGGTCCAGCAGCCAGCGGTGCCCAGGCGCGGCTGCCCTGGCGTCCCCAGCCGCGTCGATGACCAGCCGGGTCAGGTCCACCGGGTCCGCGGCCAGCGGCCGGCCCGCGTCCAGCCGGGCGAGCAGCAGCAGGTCGTCGACCAGCCCGGTCATCCGCGCCGCCTCGGCCTCGACCCGGCCCAGCGCGTGCCCCACCTCGTCCGGCAGCTGGCCGCCGCGCCGCCGGGCCAGCTCGGCGTAGCCGCGGATGGCGGCCAGCGGGGTGCGCAGCTCGTGGCTGGCGTCCGCGGCGAAGCTGCGCAGCCGGTCCTCGCTGGCGTGCCGCCGGGCCAGCGCCGACTCGACGTGGCCGAGCATCCGGTTGAAGGCCACGCCCAGCTGCCCGGTCTCGGTCCGCGGGTCGCCCGCGGGCACCCGGTGCGGCAGCGTGACCGCGCCCGCGCCCAGCGGCAGCCGGGTCACGTCGGCGGCCACCGCGGTGACCCGGCGCAGCGGCCGCAGCGACAGCCGCACCCAGCCGGTGCCGATCAACGCGGTGAGCAGCAGCGCGGCCGAGAAGATCGCCACCTCGGCCAGCTCGACCTTGTGCAGCGTGGACTGCAGGCCGGCCAGCGGCAGGCCGGTGATCAGCACGTCCCCGTCCGGGGCCCGCACCGCGGTGAGCCGGTACTCGCCGTACGCCGAGGCCAGCAACCGGTCGTAGGGCCGGCCGTTGACCGGCAGCCGGGCCAGCAGCGCCTGGTCGGAGAGGGACAGGTTGCACTTCCCGGCCTCGAGGTTCGCGTTGGTGACCCGGGCGCTGACCAGCCGGGCGCTGAACGTGCCCGCCGCCTGCCCAGGGATCTCGCTGCCGCAGTTCGGCACCGGCGGCGGCGGGCTGCCGGGGCCGCCGGGGCCGCCGGGGTAGTCCCCGGGCGGCGGCCCGCCACGGGCGTGCACGCAGGCCATGTACCGCTGCCCGGCGGCCGTCAGCTGGTCGTCGAGCTGCTGGAACAGGAACCCGCGCAGCGCCAGGTACGTCACCAGGCCGACCGCGGCGCAGGCCACCGCGAGCAGCGCGACCAGGCCCGCGATCAGCCGGCCGCGCAGCGTCCGCCCGGCCAGCCAGCGGCGCGGCCCGGCGGCCCGGCGGCCCGCCGCCGCGGGCCGGCTCACGGCTGGCGGGCGGGCACCGGCTTGAGCACGTAGCCGACCCCGCGGACGGTGTGGATCACCGGCTCCCGGCCGGAGTCGATCTTCTTCCGCAGGTAGCTGATGTACAGCTCGACCACGTGCGCCTGGCCGCCGAAGTCGTAGTTCCACACCCGGTCCAGGATCTGCGCCTTGGACAGCACCCGCCGCGGGTTGCGCATCAGGAACCGCAGCAGCTCGAACTCGGTCGCGGTCAGCTCGATGATGTCGCCGCCGCGGCGGACCTCCCTGGCCTCCTCGTCCATGGCCAGGTCGCCGGCCACCAGCTCGGCACCGGCGCCGCCGGCCCGGGCCAGCCCGGCCCGCCGGAGCAGCCCGCGCAGCCGGGCCAGCACCTCCTCCAGGCTGAACGGCTTGGTCACGTAGTCGTCCCCGCCCGCCGTGATCCCGGCGATCCGGTCCTCGACCGCGTCCCGCGCGGTCAGGAACAGCACGCACACGTGCGGCAGCTCGGCGCGCAGCCGGGACAGCACCTCGAGCCCGCTGATGTCGGGCAGCATGACGTCCAGGATCACCGCGTCCGGCCGGAACTCGCGGGCCGCGCGGACCGCGGTCTTCCCGTCGCCGGCCGTCTGGATGTCCCAGCCCTCGTACCGGAGCACGCTGGCCAGCAGCTCGGCCAGGCTGGGCTCGTCGTCGACGACCAGGACCCGCACCGCGGACCCGTCAGGGCGCCGCAGCGGCGCCTCCGCCCCGCCCCGGGCCTGCTCTGGTGTTGCCGTCATGCTGGTCATGTTCTCAGCCTGGCCGGCCCAGCTGATGGACCAGCTCTGTCCTGGCTCTGCGTTTTCTCTGAATGAGCTGAATCCGCTGAGCCCGCCGTGGCCATGGCCAGGGCCAGCGCCGGGCAGGCGGCCACCGCGCGCCGCGCCCGCCGCGCCAGCCCGGCGGGCACCGGGCCCGGCGCCAGCACCGGGTAACCCCATTCGTCCAGGCTGATCAGCTCGGGCAGCAGCTCCGCGCACGCCCCATGGCCCGCGCAGGCCACCGGGTTCAGCCGCAGCGCCCGGCTCACCGCCGGCCGCCCGACGCCGCCGTCTGATCCGCGGGGACCAGCAGGAACGGGGCCGCGCCCGGCGCGGTGCACCACCCGGCCGCGTGCGCGGCGGTCTCGGCCGCGAACGTGACCAGCGCGCTGCGCACGAACCGCACGGTCCCGTCCGGGTGATGGCACGCCCCACGGCCGCTGGTCAGGCCGGCCCACCGCTCAAGATCATGGATTACGGTGGGCCGCGGGCGGGCCCCGGCCAGCTCGGCCAGCCCCGCCGCGATCCGCGGCAGCCCGTTCAGGCACGGGCCGCACTGGCCCGACGAGGCGAGCGCCAGGTAGCGGGTCACCCGTGCGGTCTCGGCCAGCCCGCACCGGCCGGCCGGCAGCGCGGCGAGCACGCCCGCCCCGGCGGCCGCCCCGGCCGGGTGCAGCGACGCGTTGCTCAGCGCCAGGCCGGCCGCCTGCCCGGCCGGCAGCCACGTGCCGTGATACCCGCCGACCAGCACGGCCTGCACCGGCCCGCGCAGGTCGAGCAGCCGGCCCAGCGGGGTGCCGAGCGTGGCCTCGGTGACCGCGGCCCGGCCGTCGGCCTGCCAGGCCGTCGCCAGCATGCTGCCCGGCTCCGCGCCGGTGCCCACGGAACGGAACCAGGCCGCGCCGTACCGGGCGATCAGCGCCAGGTGAGACAGCGTCTCCACGTTCTGCACCAGCGTCGGGTGGCCGCCGACACCGCGCTCGGACACCCGCGGCGGGGTGAATGCGGGCCGGCCCAGGCCCCCGTTCAGCGCCGAGACCAGCGCCGTTTCCTGGCCGGTCAGGAAACCGCCGGTCGCCTCGGCCAGCTCGACCGGCACCCGGTCAAGCCCGGCGGCCTGCCGCTGGGCCAGCGCCCCGGTCAGCGCGCCGCCCGCGTAGCCGCCCGGGTGGACAGCCAGGATGGCCCGGCAGGCGCCCACCGCCTCGGCGGCGAGCTGCAGGCCGTCCAGGACCAGGTGCGGCGCGGCCCGCAGCAGCGCGGCGTCCTTGCCGCTGAGCGGCTCGCTCTCGGCGCCGTTGCCGACCACCACCGGGCGGCGGCCCGCGGCCACCGCGGCCAGCTTGCGGGCCACCGGGAACGCCGCCCCGCCGCGGCCGGTCAGCCCGGACGCGGCGACGTCGGCGATGAGCCGCCCGGGCCCGCCCCGGTAGGGCAGCGGCCCGAGGACGGCCAGGTGGCCGGCAAGCCCGCCCGGCCGGCCGCCGGGGGGCAGAAGCCGGGGGAGCGCCGGCCCCGGCGGCCGGGCTGAAAGGCCGGGCGGGACGGGCCCGGCCGGGCTGGTGACGGTCATCGGCCGGCCTCCCTCGCGGCCAGCCCAGTCCCCGCGGCCAGCGCCGCGTGGTGGCGGGCCAGCGCGGTGTCCTGGCCGCCCAGTACGGCCTGACGGCGGGCGAGCAGATCCTCCTGACGGACGGCCGCCTCCGGGCGGGCCGCCGCGGCCTGCTGGCGGGCGGCCGCTTCCTGGCGGGCCAGTTCCGCGGCGGCCCGGCTGGCCGGCGGCACCTGGCCCGCCCAGGCCAGGGCGCGGACGGCCAGCGCCGCGGCGACCGCGGCGGCGCACGCCGCGCTGAGCCACAGCAGCGGCCCGGACCGCAGGTCACCGCTGCTGCCCAGGCCGTGCGCCAGGGACAGCGGCCAGCAGGCGTAGGCCAGCCAGTGCACCGCCCGCCAGGCGCGGCGGCCGATCCGGGCCCGGGCCAGGCTGGTCAGCACCAGCGCGGCCATCAGGTCGAACGCGACCGCGCCCAGGCCGATCCACACCGGCCGGTACGGCGAGGCCAGCGGGACCACGGTCGCGGCCAGCCCGATCGCCACGAACGGGTCCAGGATCGCCGTCAGCACGTGGATGACCAGGAACAGGACCGCCAGCAGGGACAGGTTGCGGTGCAGCCCGGTGACCGCGAACCGGGGCAGCCCGGGCAGCCGCCCCTGCCGGGTGACCAGAATGCCGAGCAGCACGACGGCGGTCATCAGCAGCAGGCAGACCACGCCGGTGGCCCGGCTGGCGTACCACAGCGCGGTGTCCGCGGTCATCAGGACCCGCCCGACGTGACGCTGCCAGGACCGGAGCTGCCGCTGGGCGCGATCGCCCCGCTGGACAGCCCGCCGCCGGACGACGAGCTGCCGGATGAGCTGCCGCCCGATGAGCCGGTCCCGGACGACGTGCTGCCGTGCGTACCGGTCCCGGACGAGGAGTGCTGGGCTGACCCGCCGCTGGTGGAGCCGGACGAGGTGCCGCCCGGCAGCCCGAGCGCGATGACCCCGGCCGCGGCCGCGCTCAGCACGGCGGCGGTCACGGTGGCCGCGCGGACCCGGGCATGGCCGCGGTCCCGGGCGGCCACCGCCCGGCGCACGTCACGGGGCCGAGGCGGGGGCCCCGCCGGGCCTGGGGAGCCGGCCAGGCCCAGGGGGACTTCCGGGCCCGTGGTGGCGGCTGAATCCGCCGGGCCCGGCCCGCCACCCGGCTGAGCTGCCGGGTGTCTCGGAAACGGCGGCCCGCCTTCGGGGCCGCCGCTGGATGTCGCTGGCGTCATGATCTGAGCATCGGAAACCGTCCTGGCGGCCAGGTCTGCTCTTCCTCTGTGCTGGCTATGAACCGTGGGCAGCCGATGAACCGGCGGGGCCGCTGGTCAGCGGGCCGAAAACCCAGATGCCCCGGCCCGGGACCGGCCGGTACGCTGCGGCGATATGCGTGCCCTGCCCGTTGCTGACCCGGGCACGCCTGATCTCCGGTCGCCCGCCAGGTACATCACCTGGCTGATCAGCCGCCAGAAGGGCCCGGTCGGGCTCGGCGTGCTGTGGGGCTGCGTATGGATGGTGGCCCAGGCCCTGGCTCCCGCCGCGATCGGCGCCGCGATCGACGGGCTGGTCGCCCGGCGGACCTGGCCGTTCACCCAGGCCTGCCTGCTGGTGCTGGCCCTGGGCCTGATCGCAGCCGGGTCCGGGCTGCTGCGGCACCGGTGCGTGGTGGGCATGTTCCTGGACGCGGCCTACCGGACCGTGCAGCTGATCACCGGGCAGGCCGCCCGGCTCGGCCACACGCTCGCCCGGCTGGTCACCACCGGCGAGGTGGTCAGCGTGGGCACCGCGGACGTGCAGGCCATCGGCAACACCATCGACGTGACCGGCCGGGGCAGCGGCGCGATCGCGGCGCTGATCACCGTCGCCGTGGTGCTGCTCGTCACCTCGCCCGCGCTGGGCCTGATCGTGCTGATCGGCGCGCCGCTGCTGACCGGGACGACCAGCCTGGTGCTCCGCCCGCTGCACCGGCGGCAGCGCCGCTACCGGGACCGGCAGGGCGAGCTGGCCGCCCGGGCCGCGGACATCGTGTCCGGGCTGCGGGTCCTGCGCGGCATCGGCGGCGAGGACGCGTTCGCCACCCGCTACCACGACCAGTCGCAGGCCCTGCGGCACACCGGGGTGCACGTGGCCCGGGCCGAGACCTACCTGTTCGCGGCCGAGATCCTGGTGCCCGGCGCGTTCATCACCGCGGCCACCTGGATCGCCGCGCACTACGCGCTGCACGGCCAGATCACGCCCGGCGAGCTGGTCACGTTCTACGGCTACGCGTCGTTCCTGACCCTGCCGCTGGCCACCCTGACCGAGGCCGCCGACAAGGTCACCCGGGGCCTGGTCGCGGCCGAGCGGGTGGTCAGGTTCCTGTCGCTGCCGCCCGACGTGAACGACCCGGACCAGCCCGCCGCCAGCCCGCCGCCGGGCGCTGGCCTGCACGACCCGGTGTCCGGGCTGACCGTCCGGGCCGGCGAGCTGGTCGGCGTGGCCCCGGACGACCCGGCGCAGGGCGCCGCGCTGGCCCGCAGGCTCGGCCGGTACGGCCCCGAGACCGACGACGGCGCCCCGGCCGCCGAGCTGGGCGGGACACCGCTGCGCTGCCTGCCGGTGGCCGAGGTCCGCCGCCGGATCCTGGTCGCCCAGGGTGACGCCCACCTGTTCGCCGGCCCGCTGGCGGAGGCGCTCGGCGGTCCCGGCGCCAGCGAGGCCGCGGTGACCCAGGCCCTTCACGTGGCCGCCGCCCAGGACGCGGTCGACGCGATCCCCGGCGGCCGCCGGGGCCTGCTGGCCAGCCGGGGCCGGACCCTGTCCGGCGGGCAGGCCCAGCGGCTGCGGCTGGCCCGGGCCCTGCTCGCCGAACCGGAGGTGCTGATCCTGATCGAGCCGACCAGCGCGGTGGACGCGCACACCGAGGCGGCCATCGCCGGCCGCCTGCGGGCCGCCCGCCGTGGCCGGGCCACCGTGCTGATCACCACCAGCCCGCTGCTGCTCGACGCCGCCGACCGGGTCGCCTACCTGGCCGGCGGCCGGGTCACCGCCGCCGGGCGGCACCGCGACCTGCTCTCCGCCAGCCCGGCCTACGCCGATGCGGTCACCCGCGGGGAGGACTCGTGACCGAGGTCACGGCCACCACCGGCGGGCGGGCGGGCGGCCCGAAGATCCTGCCGGTGGCCGGCACCGCGCAGGTGCGCCGGCACGCGGCCCGGCTGATCCTGGGCCACCGCCGCGAACTGGCCGCCGTGCTCGGCCTGTACACCGCGGCCACGATCGCGGGCCTGATCCCGGCCCGGCTGCTGGGCGGCATCGTGTCGGCGGTCCAGCACGGCACCACCGCGACCCGGATCGACCAGCTGGCCGGGCTGATCGCGCTGGCCCTCATCGCCCAGTCGGCACTGGTCCGGTACGGCGCGCTGGCCGGCGCCCGGCTCGGCGAGGGCCTGCTGGCCCGGCTGCGCGAGGAGTTCGTCGGGAACGTGCTGGCCCTGCCGCTGTCCGTGGTCGAGGAGGCCGGCAGCGGCGACCTGCTCTCCCGGGCGTCGCGGGACGTCGACGCGCTCGGCACCAGCGCCCGGTACGCGGTGCCGGCCATGCTGATGGCCGCCCTGTCGGTGCTGCTGACCGTGGCCGCGCTGATCGTGGTCAACCCGCTGCTGGCGCTGCCCAGCCTGATCGTGGTGCCGCCGGTATGGATCGCCACCCGCTGGTACCTGCGCCGCGCCCAGGCAGGCTACCTGCGGGAGAACGCAGCCTGGGCGGAGATGACGGACAGCCTGGCGGAGACCGTCGAGGGCGCGGCCGCGGTCGAGGCGCTGCGGCTCGGCCCGGCCCGGCGGGCCCGCATCGACGCGGACGCGGCCCGCTCGTACGCCGCCGAGCGCTACACCCTGTACCTGCGGTCGGTGATCATCCCGGCCGCGGAGAGCGCCTACGTGCTGCCCGTGTTCGGCACGCTGTTCCTCGGCGGCCTGGCCTACCTGCGCGGCTGGTGCACGCTCGGCCAGCTCACCGCGGCCACGCTGTACGCCAGGGCCCTCATCCAGCCGCTGGACGAGCTGATCTCCTGGCTGGACCACCTGCAGATCGGCGGCGCGTCGCTGGCCCGGCTGCTCGGGGTGGCCGAGGTGCCGCCGGACCGCACCGCCCGCGGCCCGGGCCCGGACGGCGGGGAGCTCGCCGCCCGCGGGGTCAGGTATCACTACCTGGCCGGGCAGGACGTCCTGCGGGACGTGTCCCTGGAGGTCCGCCCTGGCGAGCGGATCGCGATCGTGGGCCCGAGCGGAGCCGGCAAATCGACATTCGGCCGCCTGCTCGCGGGCGTGATGGCACCGGCCACCGGGCGGGTCACGGTCGGCGGCGCGGACCTGACCGCGCTGCCGCTGGAGCGGCTGCGCGGCGAGGTCGCGCTGGTCACCCAGGAGCACCACATCTTCCTCGGCACGCTGCGGGACAACGTGACGCTCGGCCGGGCCGGCGCCACCGACGACGAGGTGCGCGCCGCACTGGCCGCGGTGGACGCGCTGGGCTGGGCCAGCACGCTGCCGGACGGCCTCGGCACCAGGACCGGCGGGGCCGGGCTGGCGCTGACCGCGCCGCAGGCCCAGCAGGTCGCGCTGGCCCGGCTGGTGCTGGCCAACCCGCACACGCTGATCCTGGACGAGGCCACCTCGCTGCTCGACCCGCGGTCGGCCCGGCGGCTCGAGCGCGCGCTGGCCGCCGTGCTGCACGGCCGCACGGTGATCGCGATCGCGCACCGGCTGCATACCGCGCACGACGCGGACCGGGTCATGGTGCTGGAGCAGGGTCAGGTCACCGAGCTGGGCTCGCACGCGGAGCTGATCGCCGCGGCCGGCTCGTACGCCGCGCTGTGGCGGTCCTGGCACGGCACTGCCGCGGCTGGCCGCACAGCGCTGGGCAGCACGGTCCTGGGCAGCAACCAGACGGGCGACTAGGGTGATCAGCCCATGGTTAGCCCTGATCCGCCGCCCGCGGTGGTGGCCGCGCTGCGCGCCGCCGGGTGCGTGTTCGCCGAGGACGAGGCCGTGCTGCTGGCCGCCGCCGCGGCCAGCCGGGATGAGCTGGACGGGATGGTGGCCCGGCGGGCCAGCGGCGTGCCGCTGGAGTACGTGCTCGGCTGGGCGGAGTTCTCCGGGCTGCGGATCACCGTCGCCCCGGGCGTCTTCGTGCCCCGCCGCCGGACCGAGTGCCTGGTCCGCCAGGCGATCGCGGCCGCCCCGCCGCGGCCCGTCGCGGTGGACCTGTGCTGCGGCACCGGGGCGGTGGCCGCGGCCCTGGCCGCCCGGCTGGACCTGGCCGAGCTGCACGCCGCCGACCTGGACCCGGCCGCGGTCGCCTGCGCCCGGCAGAACCTGGCCTCCGCCGGCGCCCAGGTGCACCAGGGCGACCTGTACGCGGCGCTGCCCGGAGGGCTGCGCGGCCGGGTCGACATCCTGGCCGCCAACGTGCCGTACGTGCCCACCGGGCAGCTCCCGCTGCTGCCGCCGGAAGCCCGCGACCACGAGCCGCGCCTGTCGCTGGACGGCGGCCCGGACGGCCTGGACATCGCCCGCCGCGCGGTGGCCGGCGCCCCGGACTGGCTGGCGCCCGGCGGGCGGCTGCTGATCGAGGCCACCGACGAGCAGGCGGGCACGCTGGCCCGGGCGGTCACCGCCGCCGGCCTGACCGCCGCGGTCACCGGCTGCGAGGACCTGGACGCCACGGTGGTAACCGGCACCCGGCCCGCTTAACCTGCACCGCCTAGCCTTGACCGCATGAGTGAGCAGCAGGACGGCCCGGCCGCGGTGATGTTCGCCGCCGACCGGGCGTCGCTCGGCCTCGGCATGGAGCTGACCGCGGCCGGGCCGGGCACCGCCACCGTGCGGATGACGGTCACCCCGGCCATGATCAACGGGCACGCGCTGGCGCACGGCGGCTACCTGTTCCTGCTGGCCGACACCGCGTTCGCGTGCGCCTGCAACAGCCACGGCCCGGTCACCGTGGCGGCCGGCGCAGAGATCACGTTCGTCGCCCCGGCCCGGGAGGGCGACACACTCACCGCCACCGCCGCTGAGCGGGTCCGCTACGGCCGCAGCGGCGTCTACGACGTCACGGTCCGCCGCGGCGACGAGGTCATCGCCGAGTTCCGCGGCCGCAGCCGCACCATCGGCTAGCTGTGCTAGCCGCTCGCGGCGGGCCGCTGGGAGGCGCTGCCTTCCCTCCTCGCTCCCTCGGCGCTCCTTCGTCGCGCCTCATCGCTCGTCAGGAAAACAGCGCCGCGGCCCGCCGCGAGCCAGGGCCGGCTCCGCCGCCCGGGCGGCCGGTCAGGGCGGTCATCTTCGACTTCGACGGGCTGCTGATGGCCACCGAGTCGACGATGCTGGCCAGCTGGCAGTACGAGTGGCAGCAGCACGGCCTGGAACTGGACACCGCCACGTTCTGGGCCGACCACGGCGGCGATGTGTCGCAGCAGCGCTACCGGCTGCTGGCCGAGGCCGTCGGCCCGTCCTACGACCAGGTCCGCAGCCACGCCCGCCGGCTCGCCTACCGGGACCGGCTGCACGCGGACCTGGACCTCGCGCCCGGCCTGGCCGGCTGGCTGGACCAGGCCGCCGCGGCCGGGCTGGCCCTGGCGGTGGCCAGCAGCTCGCCGGTCTGGTGGGTGCGCGACCACCTGACCCGGGTCGGCCGGGCGGGCGACTTCGGGTTCCTCTGCGGCGGTAACGAGGTGGCGGAGCACAAGCCCGCCCCGGATGTGTACCTGCTGGCCCTGGCCCGGCTCGGGCTGCCCGCCGGACAGGCGGTCGCGGTCGAGGACACCCCGCACGGGGTCACCGCGGCCCAGGCCGCCGGGCTGCGCTGCATCGCGATCCCGAACCCGCACACCGACCCCGCCCGGTTCGGCCACGCCGATCTGGTCCTGGCCAGCGCCGGCGAGCTGAGCCTGGCTGAGGCGATCCGGCTGGCTCAGGCGTAGTATCCCCGCTGCGGAGCGGTCGCCAGACCGCCGACGAGTGGGGGGAGATCACCCGGAATGCACCCTACTGGCAGGTATGCGAGCCGCCTCGGCCTGCTCACGGCCGCCACCGCGCTGGCCTGGCCGCTGGCCGCGAGCACCCCCGCGCAGGGCGCCACGCCCGCCGCCGCGCACCAGCCCGCCGCCCGGTCCGCCGCCGTGGGAGCCGGGCGGATGGTCCCGGCGGTCGGCCATCCGATCCGCTTCCGCAATACCGGCTTCCGCGCCCGGCACCTGCGCCCGGACCTGGTGATTCCGTGCGAGTCGATCACCGCGCCGGTGCAGTGCTACGAGCCGCGGCAGATCCGGATGGCCTACAACGTGCCCGGCGGGCTGACCGGGGCCGGGCGGTCGATCACCATCATCGACGCGTTCCAGAGCCCCACGATCAGCGCCGACCTGGCCGCGTTCTCGAAGATTTTCGACCTGGCCAGGCCCAAGCTGCGGATCATCGCCCCGCAGGGACTGACCCCATTCAACAGCAACGACCCCGACCAGGTCGGCTGGGCCGCGGAGATCAGCCTGGACGTGGAGTGGGCGCACGCGATCGCCCCCAGCGCGAAGATCAACCTGGTGCTGGCCCGCAGCGACCAGGACAGCGACATCTTCGCCGCGCAGCGCTACGTGATCCGGCACAACCTGGGCGACGTGCTGTCGCAGAGCTTCGGCGAGGCCGAGCAGTGCATGCGGCCCCGGATCCTGAAGGGCACCCGCGAGCTGTTCAAGGAGGCCGCGGCCGAGCGGATGACGGTGTTCGCCTCGTCCGGCGACTTCGGCTCGGCTCAGCCTTCCTGCAACGGCAGCAGTTTCATCGAGGCCGCCTCGTCGCCCGCCTCCGACCCAAAGGTCACCGGGGTGGGCGGCACCCACCTGCAGGCCGGCTTCCCGGACGGCGACTACGAGGGGGAGACCGCCTGGAACGACTCGATCGGGTCCAGCGGCGGCGGGTACAGCGTGACGTATTCCCGGCCGCGGTTCCAGCGCGGCTTCGGCCGGCCCCGGCACCGCGGCGTGCCTGACGTGTCCTACAACGCGTCCGTCAACGGCGGCGTGCTGGTCGTGTGGAGCTCCAGCGGCCTGGGCGCCGGGGCGATCTTCGTGGTCGGCGGGACCAGCGCGGGCTCACCGCAGTGGGCGGGCATCGCGGCCCTGGCCGACCAGGCCGCGCACCGGCGGATCGGCGACATCAACCCCGCGCTGTACAAGATCGGCCGCTCGGCCGGCTACCACGCCGTGTTCCACGACGTCACCCAGGGCTCCAACATCTGGGGCCCGTCCGGCGTGACCGCCGGCTTCCGTGCGCACCCGCGCTGGGACGCGGTTACCGGCCTCGGCTCACCCGATATCGCCAGGCTGATCCGGCATCTGATCGCCAGGTAACGAGCCCTCGCCCCGCCCGGCGCGCTATGCCCAGTGCGCCGGGCGGGGGAGCGCGGCGGGCAGCCGGGTGCGGGCGTCGCCGACCGCGGAGCCGGCCTGGTTGCGGCTCAGGAACAGCGCGCCGGACAGGTCCGCGCCGCCGACCCGGGCGCCGCGCACGTCCGCGCCGGTGAGATCGGCCCAGGCCAGGTCGGCGCCGGTGAGATCGGCGCCGATCAGCAGCGCGCCGCGCAGGCTGGCCCCGCGCAGCGCGGTGGGCCGTAGGTCCGCCCCGGCCAGGTCGGCCCCGCGCAGGTCCTGGCCGCCCGGCGCGAAGGCGGTCCGTACCGCGGCGCTGACCCGCCGGAGCAGGTCGCTGACGGCGTCACGATGAGCGGTTATATCCAGCTTTATCAGCATTTCCGGAGTCCCGCTGGCGTACCCCTGGGCGGTCCTGAGAGCCTCGCTGAGCTCCTCCCGGAGCGCCCCGATGGCCGAAAGGGAGCCCGCGGGGCCGCCGGGGGAGAGCAGCTCAGCCGCCTGGGCCAGGTGCCAGCGCAGCTCGTTCAGCGGGCGCATCACGCCGAAGGCGGC
>DASVBE010000166.1:0-3991 GCA_036375995.1 Streptosporangiaceae bacterium
GCAAGAACCGGCTGCACCTGGACGTCCTGACCGCGGGCCCGCTGGAGGACGAGGTCGCCCGGCTGGTCGAGGCCGGCGCCGCGTTGGTGGAAGCCCGGCAGGACCCGGCCTCTTCCGGAAAGCTCCGCGCCGAGCGGTACACCCGGCGCGCCGCGAGTTCCCGCCTCATCTCTTCGGATTACTTCGAGACCCTCTGGTCCAACGCCGCCGCCGTCTATGTTCAGCCGAGCGGGACCTGCACCTACGGCCTCCCCATTGACCGGGTCGAGTTCATCAATGGCATCCGTGTGGTCCTGGAGCCCTACGCCCTTCGCGGACGGCCTGGTCGGAGTCTGTGTGCCGCGCACGCCACCGGCCTGTGGATCAAGATTATGGAGCTCGGCCCGCGTCCGCCTATCCGTGTGACCCGTCTGTTCCGCCAGCACGTCCGCCTGTTCGGCCGCAACCCCGGCGAACTGGATCCAGAACCCCATCGGCTGAGCCAGCGGGGGCGCTCAGCCGACGAGGTGGAACTCGACCCGGTACACCAGCGTGCCGTCCGTGATCGGGCCCGCGTGGGCGGCGCGCTGGCGCAGGGTCTCGAGGTCCGGCTCCCCGGACCGGCGGACATCCTCCGGCGTGATCGCGGCGAACGGCATCAGGTCCACCGAGTCGACCTCGATCTCCGCGGGCCCGACCCGGTACCGACCGCCCTCCTTAACCTGCGGCCGCTGCCAGAGCCGGAACGATACGGTGATGTCGCCCGCCAGCACCGGATCCCGCAGCTCCTTGCTGAACTGCATGTCAGCGCGGGAGGAAGTCCAGCAGCAGGGCGCTGACCTTGTCCGGCTCCTCCAGCTGCATCCAGTGGCCAGGGCCGTCCAGCCGCTCGTACCGCCACGGCCCGGCCATGTTCTCCGCCGAGTCGGTCATCTGCACCTCGCTGAGCGCGAAGTCGCCGCTGCTCCACACGCCCATGACCGGCGCCTGCACCGGCGGCAGCTGCAGCGGCGGCCCGGCCCACGACTCGGCCGCGGCGTTGGCCCGGTACCAGTTCAGGCCCGGCGTGAGCGATCCGCTGGCCTCCAGGTCGGCGATCACCTGATCGGCGTCCGGGTGGCCGCCCCAGGCCCGGAAGTTGGCCCAGTTATTGTCGCTCAGCCACCGCTCGGCCACCCCGGCGAACTGGAACAGCAGCATGTACCACGACTTCTGCCGCTGTTCGAGCGTGCGCAGGAACGTGACCGGGTTCCCGACCGACAGCACCGCCACGTGATCCACGCTCCCCGGCGCGAACGACGCCAGCGCCCAGGCCAGCGCGGCCCCCCAGTCGTGCCCCACCACGTGGGCCTTTCCGGCCCCCAGATCGGCGAGCACCGCCAGCACGTCCCCGGCCAGCAGCGGGATCGAGTAGGCGTCCACCGCCCCGGGCTTGTCCGAGCGCCCGTACCCGCGCAGGTCAGGCACGATCACCTGGAAGCCCGCCGCGGCCAGCGCCGGGACCTGATGCCGCCACAGCCGCCCGCTGTCCGGGAACCCGTGCAGCAGCACCACCGGGCGCCCTTCCCCGGTGACCTCGTACTCGATCCCGACCCCGTCGACGTCAACCCGGCTCATCCGCGCTCCCTGCTAACGGTCAGGACTCAATGATCAGGGCTTGCGGGCGACTCCGCACCACATCGACGACGGCCGGTCGGCCTCGACGTCGCTGTGCGGCCGCCACTTGGCCACCGCGACCACACCTGGCTCGGCCAGTTCGAGGCCCGCGAAGAACCGCGCCGTCTCATCGTGACCGCGCAACGTCGCCTGCTCCGCCACCCGCTCGTTGTACCGCTGGATCGACTCGCCCTGCCGGTTCGGGTTGAAGTCGTCCGTCGGATGCGAGATCACCAGGTAGCTGCCCGGCGGCAGCGGCGCCATCAGCTGGGCCACCAGCCCCCACGGGTCCGCATCGTCCGGAATGAACTGCAGGATCGCCAGCAGCATCAGCGCCACCGGCTGCCCGAAATCGAGCGTCCGCCCGGCCTCGGCGAGAATCCGCGCCGGATCCCGCAAGTCAGCCTGGATGTAGTCGCACGCCCCCGCTGCCGTACTCCGGAGCAATGTCTGTGCGTGCAGCAGCACGATCGGGTCGTTGTCGACGTACACGATCCGGCTGTCCGGTGCCTCCCGCTGGGCGACCTCGTGAGTGTTGTCGGCGGACGGGATGCCGGTGCCGATGTCGAGGAACTGCCGCACCCCGGCCGGCCCGGTCAGGAACCCCACCGCCCGGGCCAGGAACGCCCGGTTGGACCGGACCGCCTCGGCCAGCTGCGGGTACGCCTTGAGGGCCTGCTCGCCGGCCTCGCGGTCGGCCGCGAAGTTGTCCTTCCCGCCCAGCCAGTAGTCGTAGACCCGGGCCGGGTGCGCCGCGCTGGTGTCCAGAACCGGCCCGCCCCCGGCTCGCTGACTCACCACTGGCCCGCCCTCGCGGCTGGCCTCGCTCATCCTCATGGCTGACGCTCCCTGGCTGCCCGGGGCCCTGTCCAGCCGACCCTACGCTGCGGAAGTCCTTGTTTGATGGGCATTGGCGGGAGTTCAGGATCAGGAACCGCACTTCGCGGGGTATGACAGGAAGCACACCATTTGCGGATCAGCGAGGGGCGAGATGACGGACACGGTGGCCGGCCAGAACCAGAGCGACCAGCAGGCCCCGGCCGGCGGCCGCTACCGCTCCACCCGCGGCCTCGACTACGACTCGGTGCCGTGGAAGCTGTGGGAGAAGTCCAAGAAGCTGTTCTGGGACCCGGCCGACCTCGACTTCTCCCAGGACGTCCTCGACTGGCAGGCGATGACGGACGGCGAGCGGCAGCTTGTCGCGCTCTCGGCCCGCGGCTTCATGATCGGCGAGGAGGCGGTGACGCTCGACATCATCCCGCTGCTCCAGTGCATGTCGGACCTCGGCCGGCTCGAGGACACGATGTACCTGTCGATGTTCGCGATGGAAGAGGCCAAGCACACCGACATGTTCCGCCGGTGGTTCGACGCGGTCGGGTTCGACCCGGCCAGCCTCGACGAGGTCGCGCGGGCCCAGCAGCAGGCCGCGGCCGGCGGGCGCCGCGGCGCCTTCGACGGCCCGCTGAGCCGGGTGATGCGCCGGCTCCAGACCGACCAGTCCCCGCGGGCGATCCTGGACGCGACGCTGTTCTACAACCAGCTGATCGAGGGCGTCGCGGCGATCGCCGGCTACCGCCGCTGGGACCAGACCTTCCAGCGCCTGGGCAAGCTGCCCGGCCTGCAGGCCGGGATCAAGCTCACCCAGCGCGACGAGCGCCGCCACATTGCCTACGGCACCTACCTGGGCCGGCGCATCATCGCGGAGAACCCGGACCTGTGGGAGTGGGTCGAGCAGCGCTGGGCCAAGCTCTCCGCCGGCCTGGGCGGCTACGCTCAGGCCGGCGAGCCGACCCAGGAGCCCGACCTGGGCATCGACTTCGAGTACCAGCGGCAGCTGGCGCGGCGCCGCCTGGAGGCCCTCGCCGTGGCCCGCACGATGAACCTCAGCGAGGTGGACGCCAGCGCCGTCGAGGCCTTCGAGCCCGAGGAGCTCCAGCACGTCAGCTGAGCACTGCCGGGCACCGGCGCCAGGTTACGACTGGTAGTTGCTGAGCTCGATCAGGTTCCCGTCCGGGTCGCGCAGGTAGCAGCTGGTGATCGGCCCCGTCGCGCCGGTGCGCGGCACCGGTCCTTCCTCCACGCGGACTCCGGCGGCGGTCAGTTCGGCCATGACGTCAGCGATGCCGTCCTCCACGATGAGGCAGAGGTCAGCGCTGCCCGGCGTGGGCCGCCGCGCCTTGGGCTCGAACTCCTTCCCGGCCTCGTGGAGGTTGATCTTGCTGGTCCCGAAGGTCAGCGCCGTGCGGCCGGCGCCGAAGGTCACCACCTTCATGCCCAGGACCCGCGTGTAGAACTCCGCTGCCGTTTCGATGCTGGCCACCGTCAGCACCAGATGATCAAGCCGGTCGATGCGCAC
>DASVBE010000253.1:0-2794 GCA_036375995.1 Streptosporangiaceae bacterium
CGCGCATCCGCTGCAGAACGCCCGAGCCCGAGGAGGGGCGAGCTCGGTCGTTCTTCCGGGGATCGCGGCCGGACGGGCCCGCAGCGGCTCCTGTGTGAGGCAGGCAGGGCCCCGGTACCGGTGGGAGTGGCCGGGCCCGGGGACCGCTGTCCCAGGGAAGAGCTGCGGATCGGCGCGGGATGCCGGGCGGCGAACCGCCGGGCCAGCCGCTCCTGGTGCGCGGCCAGGATGCTCACGCCGAAGCACCCGGCCCCGGCGAATACGCTGAACCGGGCCGGGCTGCGCTGCAGGCAGCAGAGCGCGAGTGGCGGGCCGAGCGAAACGGACGTCAGCGAATTAATGGTCATACCGGCCGGGCTGCCGTCCGCAGAAATGGCGGTGACTACCCCGGCGCCGGTGGCGTACTGGCCAAAAATTGCGCGCAGCGGATCGATTCCGCAGCTCGCCAGGCTGGCCTGGGAAGTAGTCATCGCCGGACCTCCGCTCGGAATCCCTGTTTCTGTCCTTGCGCTGGGAGAGAGCTGCTGGCCAGGCCGGAAAATACATCGCGCCAAAAAATAATCGGGACAGCAGGCGGCGCCGGGAGAAAGTCCGACGGGAGGGGCAATAGTGCTGATATCCGCGCACATGGGCGGGGGAGAGGCAGCCAGGCCCGGCAGTTATGAGGCATATCAGCACGCGCTTTCCAGTGGCGCCGAATATGCGGAATTGGATATCAGGAAGACCCGGGACAACGTGCTGGTGTGCTATCACGACGAGCACGCAGGCCGGGGCGGGCCGCCGGTGGCCGGGCTGTCCTGGACGGAGCTGTGCGAGCGGGCCGGGTATCAGGTGCCGGCCGTCGCGGAGGTCATGCGGCTCCTCGGCGGGAAGCTGCTCGGCCACCTGGACCTGAAGGAGACCGGCTACGAGAAGGAGGTCATCGACCTGGCGCTGGCGAGCTTCGGGCCCGGCCAGTTCGTGGCCACCACGCTGGAGGACGTCTCGGTGGCGGCGATCAAGCAGGCCTACCCGGACGTGCCCACCGCGCTGTCGCTGGGCCGCGACACGCCCGGGTGGCCGGCGCACCGGTGGGCCGCGGTGCGGGCCAGCGAGGTGTGGCCGCTGCGCCGGATCCGGGCCTGCGGTGCGGACTGGATCGCGGTGCACCACCGGCTGGCCCGGGCCGGGGTGGCCGCCGCCTGCCGCCGGAACGGCATCGGGGTCATGGTCTGGACCGTGGACGGGGACCGGCTGATCGACCAGTTCCTGGCCAGCCGGTTGGTGGACGTGCTGATCACGAACAGGCCGGTGTTTGCGGTGTCGCGCCGGGCGGCGAGGGCCTGAGGGCGGGCGGCCCGGGTGGTTAGGGCCGTCGGCTAGGGCCGGGCGGGTTATTGCACCTAGAATGAGCAATGAGTGGCGCCGCTGGGCACTGGGTGACCCCGGCGGCCACGAGGGGGGCCGGTCCGGCCACACAGAAGGACAATCACAGATGGCGCAGCGCGTTCAGGCTGGCGACAAGGCTCCCGACTTCACCCTCCCGTCCCAGTCGGGCGAACCCGTCCGGCTGCACGACCGGCTCGGGGAACGGGTTGTCGTCCTGTACTTCTACCCCAAGGACAACACCCCCGGCTGCACCGCCGAGGCGTGCGCGTTCCGTGACAGCCACGAGGTCTTCACCGACGCTGGCGCCGAGGTCATCGGGATCAGCTCGGACTCGGTGGCCAGGCACACCGCGTTCGCGGACCGGCACCAGCTGCCGTTCACGCTGCTCAGTGACCAGGGCGGCAAGGTCCGCAAGAGCTATGGGGTGCAGCCCGTGCTGGGGCTGCTGCCCGGCCGGGTGACCTACGTCATCGACCGCGAGGGTGTCGTGCGGCATGTGTTCAGCTCGATGACCAACATCGACCAGCACATCGGCGACGCGCTGCGGGTGGTTCAGCAGCTGCAGTCCGGGCAGACTGCCTGACTCACGGAGCTGGGCAGAGACTGGGCGGGCCAGGGTCAGCCGTCGACGGTGACCACCCGCGCGCTGATCAGGCGGCCGTCGGCGATGTCCAGCAGGCCGATGGTCGTATCGGCCAGCACGGCGACCTTCACTGTGTCCCGTCCCCGGCCAGCAGCTTTCCGGGCCGCGGCCCTGGTGCCTGCGCCCGCTCGTGCCTACGCGCCGGGCCCATAGCGCGCGGCGACGTCCTGGGAGCTGGCCCACCGGCTGTAGGCCGGCGACTGCGGCCATCCGTCGGGTACGTCCTGCCACTCCTCCTGGCGCCCGTAGGGCAGCAGGTCGATCAGCGCGAAGCTGTGACTGAGCTGCTCGGTGCCACGGCCGCTGGTGTGCCACGTGCGGTACACGGTGTCACCGTCGCGCAGGAACACGTTGACCGCGAACCCGCCGCCGGGCGGCGCGCCGACGTCGGCGCCGAACGGGCTGTTCGCGGTGGAGTACCAGTCCATCTTGTTCCCGACCCGCCGCTTGTAGGCCAGCGCCTCCTCGATCGGGCCCTGGGTCACGATGACGAACCGGGCGTCCCAGGCGCCGAGGAACTCCAGCCGGGTGAACTGCGAGGTGAAGCCGGTGCAGCCGCTGCACTGCCACTCCTCGTCCGGGAACCACATGTGGTTGTAGACGATCAGCTGCGATTTGCCGCGGAAGATGTCGGCCAGCCGGACCGGTCCGTCCTCGCCCTCCAGCGTGTAGTCCGGCATCTTCACCATCGGCAGCCGCCGGCGCTGCGCGGCGATCGCGTCCAGCTCCCGGGTCGCGGCCTTCTCCCGGGCCCGCAGCGCATCCAGCTCACGCTGCCACGTT
>DASVBE010000256.1:0-4620 GCA_036375995.1 Streptosporangiaceae bacterium
CCACCGGAGTACGGTCCGCAGGCTGGTAATTACGCCCTGGCCGGGAACGTCTGGCACAATGACGGGGCACCTGTCGGCTGCGGGGACCCTCTCTGCACCTCGCGGCCGCGACCAATCCGGGCAGTGCCGCCGGTCCCCACCCGGCACGGTTCGCCGCCCGCACCCGAATTCGCTGGGAGAAAACCACAGCCGTGGCTGTCAAGATCAAGCTGAAGCGCCTGGGCAAGATCAGGGCGCCGTACTACAGGATCGTCGTGGCCGACGCCCGCACCAAGCGGGACGGCCGGGCGATCGAGGAGATCGGCAAGTACCACCCGAAGGCCGAGCCCTCCCTCATCGAGGTCAATTCCGAGCGGGCCCAGCACTGGCTGTCGGTCGGCGCGCAGCCCACCGACCCGGTCCGGAAGATCCTCGAGGTCACCGGCGACTGGCAGAAGTTCAAGGGTCTGCCGGGCACCGAGGGCACGCTCCGGGTCGCGGCCCCCAAGCAGGACCGCAAGGAGATCTTCGCCGCCGCTGCGGCCGAGGCGCTGGCTGACAGCGGCGCCACCACGCCCAAGGGCGGCGGCCGGGGCCGGGCCAAGGCCGGGGACGCCGCCAGGGCGGATGCGTCCGCGAAGGCGGACACGTCTGCGAAGGCGGACACGTCTGCGAAGGCGGATGCGTCTGCGAAGGCGGACGCGCCGGCCAAGGGCGGCAAGGCGGACAAGACGCCGGAGCAGCCCGACGCGAAGGCGGACGGCGCGGACAAGGCGGACGCCGCCGCTAAGGCGGACGGTGCGGCCAAGGCCAAGGCGCCCGCGAAGGCGGACGCTCCGGCTAAGGACGCCGCCGACGCGAAGGCCGCCGACGCGAAGGCCGCGGACGCGAAGGCCGAGGCGCCGGCCAAGGAGGCCAAGGCCGCCAAGAGCGACGCGCCGGCCAAGGACGCGGCGAAGGAGAGCGGCACGGCCAAGGCGGCCAAGGAGCCGGAGCAGGCCGACGCCGCCGAGCCCGCCGGAAGCGAGCCGGGCAGCGAGGCCTGACGTGCTGGAAGAGGCCCTCGAGCACCTGGTCAGGGGCATCGTCGAGTACCCCGACGAGGTCCGGGTGGAAAGCCGTGGCCTGCGCCGCGGCCGGGCCCTTGAGGTTCGCGTCCACCCGGAGGATCTCGGCAAGGTCATCGGGCGGGGCGGGCGCACGGCGCGCGCGCTCCGCACCGTGATGAGCTCGCTGGCGGGCAACCTCTACGTCCGCGTCGACCTGCTGGACGTCGACGAGATCCGCTAGGCGGCATGCAGCTGGTCGTAGGCCGGGTCGGCCGGGCGCACGGGGTCCGGGGCGAGGTGTCGGTCCAGGTGCGGACCGACGACCCCGGGCGCCGGTTCGTGCCTGGGTCGGTCCTGGCCACCGACCCGGCCGCGCTGGGCCCGCTGACCGTCGGCTCGGTGCGGTGGCACCTGGGGCGGCTGCTGGTCCGGTTCGACGGGCTGGCCGACCGCACCCGGGCCGAGGAGCTGGCCGGGGCGCTGCTGCTGGTCGACTCCGCGGCGGTGGGGACGCCGGAGGACCCGGACGAGTTCAACGACCATGACCTGATCGGGCTGGTCGCGGTGACCGTTGCCGGGGACCGGGTGGGCACGGTCACCGATGTGCTGCACCATGGGCAGGATCTGCTGGTGATTTCGGCGGCTGGTGGGGCCGGTGCTGGCCCTGGGGCCGGCGAGACGCTGGTGCCGTTCGTGCGGGCGATCGTGCCGGAAGTGGATATCGCGGCCGGCCGCCTGGTTCTCGACCCGCCGCCGGGCCTGCTGGACCCCGGCGAGGCAATCTGAGGTGCCGCTGTGCGGATCGACATCATCACGATCTTCCCGGAGTACTTCGGGCCGCTGCGGGTCTCGCTGATCGGCAAGGCCGCGGAGCGCGGTGACATCCAGTTCGGCGTGCACGACCTGCGCGGCTGGGCCACCGACGTGCACCGGTCGGTGGACGACGCGCCGTATGGCGGCGGGCCGGGGATGGTGATGACGCCGGGGCCGTGGGGCGACGCGCTGGACAGCGTGCTGGCTGCGGGCGGCGGGGCGTCCCCGGGAGTGGGTCGGCTGGTGCTGCCCAGTCCGTCGGGGACGCCGTTCACGCAGGAGCGGGCCGCGGCGTACGCGAGGGAGCCGTGGCTGATCTTCGCCTGCGGCCGGTACGAGGGCATCGACTCCCGCGTCGCGGCCGACGCCCGGACCCGGATGCCGGTCGACGAGGTGAGCATCGGCGACTACGTGCTGGCCGGCGGCGAGCCGGCCGCGCTGGTGATGGTCGAGGCCATCGCTCGGCTGCTGCCCGGGGTGATGGGCAACGCCCGGTCCGCGGCGGACGATTCGTTCGGCGGCGGGTCGGGGCCCATGGCAGGACTTCTCGAGGGACCCGTGTACACCCGGCCGCCGGTCTGGCGGGGGCAGGAGGTGCCGCCGGTGCTGCTGTCGGGCGATCACGGCGCCATTGCCCGGTGGCGGCGTGACCAGGCGCTGCGGGTGACCGCGGCGAGCCGGCCCGACCTGGCTGCGCGCCTCGGCCCGGAGCTGGATGAGCGGGATCGGGAGGTCCTGTTCGCCGCTGGTTTCCCGGTCAGTGGTGAAGATGTGGCACACTGAAAGGCGCCACCCCCGCGGACTGAGTATGCGCGGGCGTGCCATGGGGCCCGTGGGCTCCACCGAGACCGCTGCCGCGCCCGCCCCGCCGTGCGCGTGATGATGACCAAGGAACCTTGCGATGCATACCGCGATTGCCGAGCTGGAGCAGGCCCAGATCCGTTCCGACATCCCGGATTTCCGGCCCGGCGACACCCTGAGGGTGCACGTGCGGGTCGTCGAGGGCAGCCGCTCCCGGATCCAGGTCTTCCAGGGCATCGTCATCCGGCGGCAGGGGAGTGGCGCCCGCGAGACGTTCACCGTCCGGAAGATCAGCTACAGCGTCGGGGTCGAGCGCACGTTCCCGGTGCACAGCCCGTCGATCGACAAGATCGAGCTGGTGACGCGGGGCCGCGTCCGCCGGGCGAAGCTGTACTACCTGCGTTCCCTGCGCGGCAAGGCGGCGCGCATCAAGGAGCGCCGCGACCTGTCCGGCCGCTGAGGCCAGATCAGCCCAGCCCCGGCCGGCGGCTAGGCCGGCGGGGCCGGCTCCGGCCAGCGGACGGCAAATCCGTCTGCCCGGTGCCGGCTTGGTCAATCCTGGGGGATGGCCGGGTTAGGCTCAACCGCGATGATGGACGAGCAGAGCACCCACGAGGCCGCGCTGGCCGGCGGCGTGACCGGGGAAGCCGGGCCTGGTCCCGCGGATCCCGGGGACCTGGCGGCGGGTTCCGGCCCGGGTGCTCCGGGCGAGGCGGACGAGCCGGGTGCTCGGGGTGTCCGGGGCGACGGCGGCGAGCCATCGGACCAGGGCGCTGACGCCCCCCGCCGGCGCCGGTCGTTCTGGCGGGAACTGCCCGTCCTCATCGTGATCGCGCTGGTCATCGCGCTGCTGATCAAGAACTTTGTGGTCCAGGCGTTCTACATCCCGTCGCCGTCGATGGAGCACACGCTCAACGTCGGCGACAAGGTCCTGGTCAACAAGCTGGTCTACGACTTCAGGGACATCCAGCCCGGCGACATCATCGTGTTCAACGGGGCCGGGTCGTGGGACCCGGTGCCGCCGCCGGTGCCGTCCAGCACCAACCCGCTCGTGCGGCTGTACGACGCCGCGATCAGGCCGCTGTTCCGGTCGGTCACCGGGCTGTTCGGCACCGCGCCGGGGCAGCAGGACTACATCAAGCGGGTCATCGGCGTGCCTGGTGACAAGGTGGCCTGCTGCACGAACGGGAAGATCACGGTCAACGGCGTACCGCTGTCGGAGAAGTCGTACCTCTTCCCGGGGGACACGCCGTCGCTGACGCACTTCAGCACCATCGTGCCGCCCGGGCGCCTGTGGGTGATGGGCGACCACCGGGTGGTGTCGTACGACTCGCGTGGCCACATGGCCGACCCGGGTAACGGCACCATCCCCGAGTCCCAGGTCGTCGGGCGGGCCTTCATGATCGTGTGGCCGGCGGGCCAGTGGCGGGTGCTGCCGATCCCGGCGACGTTCGGGCAGCCGGGTGTGACGAGCGGGAAGGCTGCGGCGGGTGCGGCTCTGCGGTCCGGCGGTGCGGCCGGGGCGGTCCCGGCCGCGGCGCCGGGGCCGGTGATGGTGCAGCCGGCCGCGCCGCTGCTTCCGCTGGAACTGGGTTTCGCCGGCGCGATCCCGCTGACCTGGCTGCAGCGCAGGTTCCGGCTGCGCCTGCGGCGCCGGCCGGCCGGCGGCCGCGCTGGCCGCGCGGGCCGGGCTCGCCGCGGTCGTCCTGGCAGTGGTGGTTCTGGCCGTGGTGGTTCTGACGGTGGTGGTTCTGACGGCGGTCGTTCTGACAGAGGCCATTGCGATAACACTGGTCATGGCAGGGCCCCCGGCCGGTGGGGCCGGCGCGGCCCGGCCAGGTGAGCGGCCCATGCGTACGGCACCTTGGCGGCAGCCGGGGCACACCCCGCGGCGGACCGGCGGCCTGACCAGCTACGAGCGGGTACTGGCCCGGGCAGGCCTGGCCCCGGTCGCCGGGATCGACGAAGCCGGCCGCGG
>DASVBE010000284.1:0-24326 GCA_036375995.1 Streptosporangiaceae bacterium
CCCGGAGGCAGCAATGGCCGCAGAAGCAAGTACCGGCACGACCATAGGGTTGCGCCGCAACGCGATCGGGCTGCGGGAGGTGCTGTTCCAGAGCATCACCGACATGGCCCCCGGCGCGGCCATCGCGGCGTCGATCCCGGCCGGGGTCGCGTTCGCCGGCGGGTCGCTGCCGCTGTCGGTGGTGTTCGCGATGGTCGCCTGCCTGTTCTGCGCCAGCAGCATCGGACTGCTGGCCCGCGAGATGCCCTCCGCCGGCTCGCTGGCCACCTACGCCGCACGCGGCCTGCACCCATCCGTCGGGTTCCTGGTGGCCTGGGGATACGTGCTGGTCGGCCTGCTGATCCCGCCGCTGGTGCTGTTCCAGCTCGGCTTCACCACGGCGGCCACGCTGGCCGATGAGTTCAAGGGCTACCCGGCTGACCTGTGGTGGCCGTGGACCCTGGCCGGCGCGGCGATCGTGCTGCTGGCCGGGCTGTACGGGGTCCGGGTCTCGGCCCGGCTCGGCACGATCCTGGGCGTGTTCGAGATCGGGGTGTTCCTGGTCCTCGCCGTGTTCCTGGTGATCCACGCGGGCAGTAACAACACGCTGTCGGTGTTTACCACGAAATACACGCCGAGCAGTTCGGCAGGAATCTCCGGGGTCATCGCGGGCTCGGTTTACACAATTCTCGCGTTCGGCGGATTTGAGGGCGCCGCGCCGCTGGCCGAGGAAACCACGAACCCGCGCCGCACCATTCAGCGGGCCGTGCTTCTGGCCACCCTGCTGATCGGCGCGCTGTACGTATTCACCACCTACGCGGTCGACGTCGCGTTCGGGCCGGAGAAGTTCGCGACGTTCACCACCGGCACCGGCAGCGCCTCGTGGGAGGGCCTGGCCCGCTCGCTGTACGGCATCTTCTGGCTGTTCGTGTTCCTGGCCATCGTCAACTCGACGATCGCCAACGCCAACGCCGGGGTGAACGTGTCCAGCCGGACCTCCTACGCGATGGGCCGGATCGGCGCGTTCCCGCGGTTCCTGGCCCAGGTCAGCAGCACGCACCGGGCCCCGGTCGCGGCCATCTGGCTGGCCACCGCGGTGACCGTGGCGGTGACGCTGGGCCTGGGCCTGGGCTACGACCCGGTGACCGGGTTCATCATGGTGGCCACCGCGCTGGTCATCGTGCTGGCCGCGATCTACATCCTGATGAACGCGGCCTGCATCGGCTACTTCGCCCGATCGGGCCGGAAGTTCAACATCTTCCTGCACCTGATCATCCCGCTGCTCGGCATCATCACCTTCGTGCCGGCCTGGCTGACCGCGGCGGGCATCGATGTGTTCTACTTCGTGGTGCCGCTGGCCCCGCCGATCTCCTACATGGGCCCGGGCGTGGCCGCGTTCATGGTGGTCGGCGTGATCTGGCTGATCGTCCTGTACCGGCGGTCGCCGCAGCGGGTCCTCGACGTCGGCCTCGTCCACCTGGACACCGAAGAGGAGTAGCGCCACACCCTCCTGCGACCGGCCCCGGGTGTCACGCCCGGGGCCGTCGCAGGCCCAGGTAGTCCAGCACCGCGTCCGCGTCGGCGGCCAGCACGGCCTCGTCGGCCTCCCCCAGCGGGGCGAACGGGGCCAGCCTGATCTTGCCCGCGGCCAGCGACCAGGTCGCCACCGCCCGCCCGTTCACCAGCGCGAACGGCCGGAAGATCCCGTTGCTGGTGACGATGCCCTTCGTGGAGCCGAGCACGAACGACCGGTCCATCCAGCCGTGCAGCAGCGGGTCGAACGGCCCGTGCAGCCGCGGCGGCGGCAGGCCGGCGTCCGGCCCATCAGCGCCGGCCAGGCTCGCCAGGCCGTCGTCCCGGTCGGCCAGCAGCCCGGCGATCGCGGTCAGCCCGCGCCGCGCGTCGCCCAGGGACAGCCCGGACCACTTCGCCAGGTCCCGGTCATCAGCCGGGCCGTGCCCGGCCAGATACCGGCGGGCCAGCTCGGCCAGCATCACCTCGCGGTCCGGCAGCCGGGGCGGCGCGACCAGCCAGTCCCTGGTCAGCACGTAAGCATGATCGGCACCCACCATCGGCCCGCGCACGATCAGCCCGCGCAGCGTGGCCGCCATCAGGATGTGCACGTGCGCCTGGCCCTCGGTGCGCACCCCGATCCGGTCGACCCGCTCGCGCAGCTGGGCCCGGGTCATCGGCCCGCCGGCCAGGGCGGACACCACCTCGGCCACGGCCCGTTCGGCGTCGCCCGGCGGGACCTTCTCCTGCCAGAGCCGCCGTGTGCTGTTCGCGGCCAGCGGCGGGGTGGTCAGGGCGTGCAGCCACCAGTAGTCCTCGGCGCAGACCAGGTGCAGGGTGCCCCGGTTCAGGGTGGAGACCAGCACCGACCGGTCGACCGACAGCGCCTGGTCCACCGCGGCGGCGGTCAGCCCGGTGGACCGGGCCCGCACCGACAGCCGGAACCCGCGCGGGTCCTGGCCCTGCACCGCGAGCAGGTGGCCGACCACGCTGGTCACCGCGGTAGCGGGCGGCCCGGTCAGCAGCTGGGCCCGGCACCGCTCGGCGGTCAGGCCCGGCAGGCCCGTCAGGCCCGCACCGGAAGCGGTCACCGTCGTGAGCTCGCCTCGCTCCCCCGGTCCCGTATCCCTGAAGATTTCTTCTCACTGTCCAGCGACGCCATGCCCGCGTCGTCGTAACGCTGCCCGGCCACCTGCGACGGCTCGGCGGCCGCGGCCAGCGCGGCCTGCTCGTCCGGGGACAGCTGCAGCTCCAGCGCGCCCAGGACCTCGGCCAGGCGGCTGGCCCGGGTGGTGCCGATCAGCGGGATGATGTCCTCGCCGCGGGACAGCACCCAGGCGAACGCGAGCTGCGGCAGCGTCACCCCGGCGGCCCGGGCGAACTGCTCGAGCCCGGCCGCCAGTTCGAGGTTGCGCTGCAGGTTCTGGCCCTGGAACCGGGGGAACCGGCGCGGCCGCGGGTCGTCAGGAGGAAGCTGCCGGGCCGCGGCGGACAGCAGGCCGCGGGACAGCACGCCGTACGCGGTGACACTGACCCCCAGCTCCCGTGCGGCGGGCAGGATCTCGGCCTCGGGACCGCGGCTGAGCAGCGAGTACTCGATCTGCAGCGCGCTGACCGGGTGCACGGCGTGCGCCCGGCGCAGGGTGTCCGCGCCGACCTCGGACAGGCCCAGGCAGCGGACGTAGCCGGCCTGGATCAGCTCGGCGATCGCGCCGACGGTCTCCTCGATGGGCACGTCCGGGTCCAGCCGGGCCGGCTGGTACAGGTCGACGTAGCTGGTGCCCAGCCGGGTGAGTGTGTAGGCCAGCGCGGTCTTGACCGCGGCCGGCCGGGCGTCGTACCCGACGAAGGCGCCGGCCGGGTCCCGCTGCGCGCCGAACTTGACCGCGATGAAGACCCGCTCCCGGTCGCCGCCCGTCAGGGCGTCGCGGAGCAGCAGCTCACCCAGGCCCATGCCGTAGAAGTCGGCGGTGTCCAGCAGGGTGATCCCGGCGTCCAGCGCCGACCTGATGGTCAGGAGGCTGCGGATCTCGTCGGCCGGGCCGTACACGCCGGACATGGCCATCAGCCCGAGGCCGGCCCGGGAAACCAGCGGCCCGCCGCGGCCGAGGGGAACCTGCTGCATTCGCTCCTCCAATCCAGTTGGCTTCCTGGGCTGGGGGCGCCGCGCGCCGCGCACCGCGCGCCGGGTCCGTCAATCGCGCTGGTAGACCGCGTCCCCTTGCACGTATGTTGCCAGCACCCGGGTCGAGCCGAGATCACCGGGCGGGTGCGCGAACGGGTCGCGCTCCAGCACGACCAGGTCCGCCAGCATGCCGGGCTCGATGGCGCCGGTGCCGCCGTCGCCGTCGAGGTGGTTCACGTACGCCGAGCCGGCCGTGTAAGCGGCCAGCGCCTCGGCCAGCTCCAGGCCCTGGTCGGGCAGGAACGGCTCGGCCTCCGCGCCCACGGCGCCAGGCAGCGCACGGTTCACCGCGACGTGCACGGCGCGCATCGGGTTCGCGCTGCTCACCGCCCAGTCGCTGCCCGCGGCCAGGCGGGCCCCGGACCGGAGCAGGTCACCGAACAGGTACTGCCGCTGCGCCCGCTCCTGGCCCAGGAACGGGATCGTCAGCTCGTCCATCTGCGGCTCGTGCGCCGCCCACAGCGCCTGGATGTTCGCGGTCACGCCAAGCTGGGCGAACCGCGGCACGTCCGCCGGGTGCATGACCTGCAGGTGGGCGATGTGGTGCCGGCCGCCGCTGGGCCCGTTCGCGGTGCGGGCGGCCTGCACGGCGTCCAGCGCCTCGCGCACCGCCCGGTCGCCGATGGCGTGCAGGTGCACCTGGAAACCGGCCGCGTCCAGCCGGGTGACCTGCTCGCGCAGCACATCCGGCGGCAGGTAGGACAGCCCGCGCTCGCCGCCCTGGCAGCCGCACGAGTCCAGGTACGGGTCGATCATCCCGGCGGTGAAGTTCTCCGCCACCCCGTCCTGCATGATCTTCACGGTGCCGGCCGTGAACCGGCCCGGGCCGGCCTGCTGGACCTGCTCCCGGCGGGCCAGCAGATCACCGAACTGGTCGCCGCCGCGGTGCCGGTCCCACCACAGCGCGCCGCGGACCCGGGCGGTGAGCTTCCCGGCCTGCGCCGCGGCCAGGTAGGCCGGCAGCGGGTCGGGGTTGCCGAGGTAGTCCCCCACGATCGCGTCCTGCCACGCGGTGATCCCGCGCGCGTGCAGGTGCTGCTGGGCCAGCAGCAGTCCCTGCACCTTGTCCTCCAGGCTGGCCGCCGGGACGTGCCGGCCGACCAGCGTGGCGGCGCCCTCGTGCAGCGTGCCCTGCGGGCCGCCATCCGCTTCCCGCTCGATCCGGCCGTCCGGCGGGTCGGGCATGCCCGGGCCGATCCCGGCCAGCTCCAGCGCCCGGGTGTTCGCCCAGGCCCCGTGCACGTCCCTGTTCACCAGGAACGCGGGCCGCCCGCCGGTGTGCTGGTCGAGCAGCTGCCGGCTGGGCGTGCCGCCGGCGAACCACTCCATCCGCCAGCCGCTGCCCGCGATCCACTCCGCGTCCGGGTGCCCGGCGATGTACCGGGCGATCCGGGCCAGCGCCTCGTCCAGGGACTGGGCGCCGATCAGGTTGCAGCGCACCATCGTCAGCCCGGCGAACGCCGGGTGCACGTGCGCGTCCTGGAAGCCTGGCAGCAGCGCCCGGCCGCTCAGGTCGACGACCTCGCAGCCGGGCCCGGCCGCCTCCCTGACGTCACGGTCGCCGTGGGCACCGACGGCCACGACCCGCCCCCCGCGGACCGCGACCGCGGCGCCGCCGCTCTTGCTGGCTTCCGCGCCGCCGGCCGGAACGAGCCGCCGGCCGGTGGCGTCCGGGGTGTACACCGCACCCCCGGTGAAGAGCAGGCTGGCGGCCCGGTCGGCGGGACCAGCCGCCATGCCGGTCAGGCCGCGCACTCGCGGCAGACCAGCTGGCTGCCCTTGGTCTCGGCGAGCTGGCTGCGGTGATGCACCAGGAAACAGCTCGAGCAGGTGAACTCGTCGGCCTGCCGCGGGATCACCCGGAACGAAAGTTCCTCGTTCGACAGGTCCGCACCCGGAAGCTCCAGCGACTCGGCCACGTCGTCTGGGTCAACGTCGATCGTCGACGATGACTTGTCCATCCGCCGGGCCTGGAGCTCCTGCAGGCTGTCCTCAGAGAGCTCGTCGTCGGTCTTCCGCGGGCTGTCGTAGTCAGTAGCCATCTGGGCCATACCCCTCCATGTCATGCGCTTCGTCGCGCGGGTGTAACGCTCGGGAAGCCGCAGTTGTGCCCGATTCCGGCCGCGAATTCTGTCACGGCCGGCCGCAGCTGGCAGCAACTTGGCCGCACCGGGCCGGTGTGTCGCCGGTTTGCCCCCGATTTCCCGCCGGTTTGGGGCCGGCGGGAGCGTTTCAGCGCCCTGGCTGCGCGGCAAATTCCCGGCGCGGCAACTTTCCTGATCCTCGCCGATCACCGTCACCGGTTGCGTATGGTACGAACCGCACAACATGCATGCCGTTCGGACTCGCGGAGACGATGGATGCCCCAGGTCGCGCCATTGCGCCCCGACGATCCCAAGCGGGTGGGCCGCTACCGGGTCAGCGGCCGGCTGTCCGGGACCGCGGGCAGCAGCCTGGAGTTTCTCGGCCGGGCCGCGGACGGCGACCGGGTCATGATCTCGCTGCTGGCCGCGGAGCGCACTCCGGACGCCGCCGCGCGGGACCGGTTCACCGCTGAGGCCCGGGCCGCCCGCCGGGTCGCCCCGTTCTGCGCGGCCCGCATCCTGGACGCCGGCCTGGACGGCAGCCAGGCCTTCCTGGTCAGCGAGTACATCGCCGGCCCGCTGCTGACCGAGTTCGTCACCGCGGACGGGCCGCGGTCCGGGCCCGAGCTGGAGGCGCTGGCCACCGGGCTGGCCACCGGCCTGGCCGCGATCCACCAGGCGGGCCTGGTGCACGGCTCGTTCGGCCCGGAGCACGTCGCGATGGGCCCGGACGGGCCGCGGGTGGTGGGCTTCAGCATCACCCCGCCGTATGGCATGGCCACCCCGTCCGCGGACATGCTGGCCTGGGCGCAGACCGTGCTGTACGCGGCGACCGGCAAACCCGTGCCGGACCAGGGCGACCTGGCCGTGCTGCCCGAGCCGCTGCGCGGCGCGGTGGCCAGCTGCGCGTCGGCCGACCCGTCGGTTCGGCCCGCCGCCCGGCAGGTCGTGCTGTGGCTGCTCGGCGAGGACGACCCGGCCGCCGGCGTGCTGGCGGAGGGGTCCCGGCGGGCCGCCGGGGCGGGCGTCCGCACCGCCGCCGAGCCGGCCGAGGGCACCCGGCCGCCGGCCGCCGCGGCCCGGCCGCAGCGCGCCAAGGTCATCGGCTGGGCCGCCGCCGCGGTGATCTGCGTGCTGGCCATCGTGCTGGCCGTGCACGTGCTCCAGTCGGCGGGGTCGGGCAAAGGCTCGAAGGTCAAGCCCGCGTCGGCGAACCAGCGGGCCGGGGCGGGCAGCGGGACCGGATCGAGGTCCTCGCCGTCCCCGAAGCCGTCAACCGCTATCCCGCAGCCGCCGGTGACCCTGCCCACCGCTGTGGGCGGCAACTGGGCGGGCTCGGTCTCCCAGGGCAGCGGCAATATCACCACCAACGTCAGCCTTACGCCGGGCACCCCGAACGGGAAGATCACCTACTCGGGGTCGTCGTTCACCTGCTCGGGCACGCTGAAGCTGCGGTCGGTGGCCGGCCCGGTGCTGGTGCTGCGGCAGGAGATCGACGCGGGGCCGTGCCTGAGCGGGCTGGTCACGCTGACCCAGACCGGCGCCGTGCTGAAGTTCAGATTCCGCGGCGCGTCGAGCACGGCCACGACCGGGGTCCTGAACCGGGCCTGAATGCCGATTTAGGGATACGGTTCCCGGTCAGCGGGCGTCGCGTTCCGGGCGGAGGCTGACCAGCAGATCGTGCAGTTCGCCGAACACGCCGGGCCCGGCGGCCAGGGTCATCGCGGGCCCGGCGGGCTTCCCGTCCAGACCCGAGACCTGGGCCCCGGCCTCGGCCGCGATCAGGCCGCCCGCCGCGAAGTCCCAGGGGTTGAGGCCCCGTTCGAAGTAGGCGTCCAGGCGGCCGGCCGCCACCGAGCACAGGTCAGCGGCGGCGCTGCCGGCCCGGCGGATGTCCCTGACCTTCGGCAGCAGGGCGGCCACCACCTCGCCCTGGACCTGCCGCCGGCCGGCCGCGTAGCCGAACCCGGTGCCGACCAGCGCCTGGCCGAGCGGCACCCCGGCGGTGCACTTCAGCGGCGCTGGCGGCCCGCCGCCGGCCCGCCACAGCCAGGCGCCCGCGCCGAGCATGGCGCAGAACTGCTCGCCTCGCTCGGGCACGTTCACCACCCCGGCCACGACCGTGCCCTGCACCTCGACGCCGATGCTGACCGACCAGTCGGGCAGGCCGTACAGGTAGTTCACGGTGCCGTCGAGCGGGTCGACGATCCACCGGACCCGGCCGCTCCCGGACTCCCCGCCCTCCTCGCCGAGGATCGCGTCGCCCGGGCGAAGGGCGCCGATCCGCGTCCGGATCAGCGTCTCGGCGGCCTGGTCGAGTGCGGTGACCACGTCGGTCGGGCTGGACTTGGTCTCCAGCACGGCGGGCCGGCCCGCGGGGCGCCGGGCGGCCAGCAGCTGGCCGGCCTCGGCGGCGACCGACCGGGCGAGCTCGAGCAGCTCGCCGGCCCGGGGCAGGGTCATCGCCCGGTCCCGTCCGCGGCCGGGCGCAGCTCGCGGGCCAGGCAGCAGCCGGCCGGGCAGTCGCCGGGCGGCGGCGGGCCGAGCCGGCCGAGCGCCGCGGGCGGCGTGCCGTGCATCCGCTCGTTCACCAGCGCGGTGATCATCGCCACGAACGCCGGGTCGGTGCCCGGGGTCGCCGCCCGGGCCAGCGGCAGGCCCAGCCGGCCCGCGGTCTCCGCGGCCTCGTGGTCCAGGTCGTAGCGGACCTCGACGTGGTCGGACACGAAGCCGACCGGGACCAGCACGACGGCGGGAGCGCCGGCCGCGGCCTCTTCCGCTAGCACCTCGTTCACGTCCGGTTCCAGCCAGGGCACCGACGGCGGGCCGCTGCGGCTCTGGTAGGCCAGCTGCCACGGCCGGGGGCCGCCGCCGGGCCCGCCCCCGGCCTGCTCGGCGACCAGCCGGGACGCCTCGGCCAGCTCGGCCGGGTAGGCGCCGCCGTCCGGGCCGCTGAGCCGGGCCATCGACACCGGGATGCTGTGCGCGGTGAACACGAGCCGGGCGCCGTCCCTGACGTCCTCCGGCAGCGTGGCCACGGCCTGCCGGGTGGCGGCCGCGAGCGGCCCGGTGAACCCGGGGTGGTTGAAGAACTGCCGGAGCTTCTCGATCTCCGGCGCGCCCGGGCCAGCCTGCTCGCGGGCCGCGGCGATGTCCTCGCGGTACTGGCGGCAGCTGGAGTAGGACCGGTAGGCCGAGGTGACGAAGGCCAGCGCGCGGCGGACACCGTCGCGGGCCATGCTGGTCACGGTGTCGCCGAGCATCGGGTCCCAGTTCCGGTTGCCCCAGTAGACCGGCAGGCCGACGCCGGCCGCCGCGAAGTTCTTCTCGACCGCGGCGAGCAGGTCCCGGCACTGCTGGTTGATCGGGCTGACCCCGCCGAACGACTGGTAGTGCTCAGCCACCTCGGCCAGCCGCGCGTCCGGCACGTTCCGGCCGCGGGTCACGTTGCGCAGGAACGGCATCACGTCCTCGGGACCCTCCGGGCCCCCGAAGGAGACGAGCAGGAAAGCGTCGTACGGCGGCGTGGACGGCATGTCCCCATCCAACCAGCCGCCCCGGCCGGCGGAGCCGGTCGGAGCTCGCGAAGGGCTCTAATGCAGCCCGGAGCGAGTGGCTAGCACTAGTAGGCCTTCGCGTACTCGGCGGCCAGTGCGAGCACTTCGCTGACGTACCAGTCGGCGTGGTTGTAGGCGAACACCGCGGCGCGCAGCCCGGTCTGCGTGCCCTGGCTGGCCCCGTCCGCGCAGAGCATCCGGGCCGCGGAGGGCACCGCGTCGTAGGGGTTCATGATGTCCGGCGGACCGGTCCGGCCGAACCCGGAGATCCCCCACACCGACCAGGTGGACGGCAGGAACTGCATCGGGCCGACCGCCCCGGCGCTGGACGGGCCGACGTTGGTCCCGTCGGCGCTCTCGATCTGGCCGATCGCGGCCAGCACGGTCCAGGACAGAGCCGGGCAGTACCGGGCCGCGGACTGCTGGAACAGCTCCAGGTAGGTGGCGGGCAGCCCGGACGTGGCGCCGGACCCAGTCGGCAGCGTGGGCGTCCCGGGCGCGGGCTGCTCCTCGGCGCGCAGGTCCACGATCCGCGCGGACCGGCCGGCAATCCGGTGCACGGCCGCGGTCAGCGTGCCCAGGCTGGCCCCGGGGGCGCTGATCAGCGCGGCGACCTGGTGCACCAGGCCGAGGCGGCGGGAGGTGGCCGAGTTGACGACCAGGTCGATCCCGTCCACGCCCAGCGGCGCGGACCGGCCGAAGGTCAGGGGCACCGCGGCGGCGCCGGTGAGCTGGTAGGAGGATCCCGGGCGGAGCCCGAGCAGCTTCCGGGCGGCGGGCGAGGCCGCGAACCGGCCCTCCGCCAGCGCGGTCCAGAACCGCTGGTCGGACGCGGTCCGCAGCGGCGTCCAGGCGCGGAACTGGCTGGGCCGGACACCGATCACGCTGACCGCACGGCGGCCGGCCTTGATCTCGCCGCCGTCGAACCCGATCACGTGCCGGACGCCGGTCAGCTTCCTGATCTTCGCGATGGCCGCCGGGCTGAGCCCCTGCGGCGCGACCACGAGCAGGTCGGGCAGGATGATCTGGCTGAACGGCGCGGCGTCGGTGGCGCCCGCGGGCCGCGAGCCGTGACGGCCCATCCGGGGGAACACCACGGAGACGGGCGGGACCGAGGATGGCCGGTGCGCGGCGGCGAGCCGCACGGTGGTGGCGGTCGTGGCCGCCCCGGCGGGGACGGCGGCGATGACGGTCCCGGCGCCGATGGCGAGCCCGAGCCCGGCCAGCGCCGCACCGCGCAGCAGCCTCGCGGCGGTTGCGGTCGGTGGCGGCCCCGGCCGTGGCTGGCTTCTCATCGCCAACCACCATAACCGCCGGGGCCAACTGGCCCCAGGGCCAGATGGCCCGGCCGGGACGGGCCATTCCGCCCGGGCCGCCCGGCCGGGACGGCGGGCCAGCCGGGCCGGGATTGGGTATCGTCCGGGCATGGCTGGCAGCAGCACGGCTACCTGGCGCAACTGGGCGGGCACCGAGTCGGCGACGCCCCGCGAGATCATGACCCCCCGCTCGGCCGGGGAGGTCCAAGCGGCCGTCCGGCGGGCCGGCGAGACCGGGCTCACCGTACGGATGACCGGCTCCGCGCATTCGTTCACCGGCGCCGCGGTCTGCGACGGGCTGCTGCTGAGGCCCACCGGGCTGCGCCGGATCCGTTCGGTGGACGCCGGGGCCGGGCTGGTCACGGTGGAGGCCGGCTGCCCGCTGCGGCTGCTGAACACCGAGCTCGCCCGCCGCGGCCTGGCCCTGGCCAACATGGGCGACATCCAGGTGCAGACGGTGGCCGGCGCGATCCAGACCGGCACCCACGGCACCGGCCGGGACCTTGGCGGGATGGCCGCCCAGGTGGCCGGCCTCGAGCTGGTGCTGGCCGATGGCAGCCTGGTGACCTGCTCGGCGGACGAGCGGCCTGATCTGTTCGCCGCGGCCCGGATCGGGCTGGGCGCACTCGGCGTGCTGACCGCGGTGACGTTCCGGGTGGTGCCCGCGTTCCTGCTCACCGCGGTCGAGGAGCCGATGCGCTGGTCCGAGGTGATCGGCCGGCTGGACGAGCTGACCAGCGCCAACGAGCACTTCGAGTTCTACTGGTTCCCGCACACCGACGGCTGCCTGACCAAGCGGAACAACCGGTCGGCCGGCCCGGCCCGGCCGCTCCCCCGGTGGCGCTACCAGCTGGACGACGAGTTCCTGTCCAACACGCTGTTCGGCGCGGTCTGCGCGGCCGGCCACCGGGCGCCGGGGCTGATCCCCCGGGTCAACCGGATGGCCAGCCGGGCGCTGAGCGCACGGACCTACACCGACACGTCGTACAAGGTGTTCACCAGCCCGCGCCGGGTCCGGTTCAAGGAACAGGAGTACGCGATCCCCCGGGCCGCGCTGGCCGACGTGCTGACCGGGCTGCGCTCGCTGATCGAGGCGCGGGACTGGCGGATCAGCTTCCCGATCGAGGTGCGCGTCACCCCGGCCGACGACCTGTGGCTGTCCACCGCGTACGGCCGGGACAGCGCCTACCTCGCGCTGCACGTCTACCACCGGTCCGCGCACGAGACGTACTTCGCCGACACCGAGGCACTGCTGGTGTCCGCAGGCGGCCGGCCGCACTGGGGCAAGATGCATAGCCGGGACGCGGGCGACCTGGCCGCCGCGTACCCGATGTTCGGCAAGTTCACCGCGCTGCGCGAGGAGCTCGACCCGGACCGCCGGTTCGCCAACCCGTACCTGACCCGCGTCCTCGGCTCGTAGACGGCCCGGCACCGGCGCGGTCAGCTGGTCGCGAATTCGACTGTGAAGCACCGGTGCAGCAGGGTTGCCCGCGCGGTGGCGGGGCCGCTGACCCGGACGAACGGCTGGATCGTCGTGGTGCCGGTGATCCGGGTGAGCATGAAGGCGGTCCTGGTCTCGAAGAACTCCTGGTGATTGGCGAAGTTGGCCGGGCCCTCCTGGCCTTCGAGCGGCTCGAGGCTGTTGCTCGCCTCCCAGCCGAGCCGGACCTCGGCCCCCGAGTCCACGCCGACATCGGCGGTCACTTCCGCCTTCACCTCGGTGTTGGGCGTGCTGACGGTAATGGGAGGCATGAGCGGAACCCAGCCGCGGGCGCCGGTGATCGCGATCGTGCTCATGTCGCAGATGGCCTGCGCGGGCGGGAGGGCCCCGGCCGGCTGGGCCTGGACGAACGTGGCGGTGAGTACTGCGGCGGCACCGGCCGCGGTGGCGACGGCCGTCGTCCGGCTGCGGAGGGCGCGGGTGAACCGGGTCATGGTCTAATCTCCCTACTGCGCTGAGCGTGCTGTCCGCCGCATGCACGCACGGCCGCCCAGGCCTGGTTCAGCCGGTGGGGAGGGGTCCCCAGATGCCTGTCTTACCGGTGTGGCGGCAGCTACCATCGGGTAGGAGGCAGGGCATGATCCTGGCTCCCCCCGCCGGGCTTGCTCTGAGTCGGCTCTGTACTGTTGGCCGGATCAGGCAGCCGCGCCCGCTCGGCGGAAATGCGGTGGTTGCGCCCTTATCAGCGGCTAGTCTCGCCTGAAACCAGGCGGGGGCGCGTGCGGGGCAACGGGGCAATATCTGCAGCGGCGGGTCGCTGGCAGGCAGACGCTCCCTGAAAGCGTGACGGCAGCACAGAAGGAGCGACTCGTGGCTACACCTGCTTCGCCCCGGTCCGGCTCGGGCGTGACCGCGCGGCGGCCGTCGCTGGGCGGCGGCACCCCCGCCCAGGGCCGGGAACTGGGGGCGCAGGGCCGCAAGACGGTGCACAAGCTGCTCGAGGCCGGCCTGGCCGAGTTCGATGAGAAGGGCTTCCAGGCGGTACGGGTCGACGATGTCGTGCGCCGGGCCAAGACCTCGCACGGCACGTTCTACCTGTACTTCTCCAACAAGGACGACCTCTTCAAGGCGCTGCTGCGGGACGCGCTGCACGATATGGAGATCATCACCGGCGAGTTCCCCATCGTCACCAGGAACGAGGCCGGGCACGCCGCGCTGCGCCGGTGGATCAGCACGTTCTGCGACACCTACGCCGCGCACGCCGCGGTGATCCGCATCCTCAGCCAGGCCGACCTGGTCAGCGAGGAAGTCTGGGGCGACGGCCTGCAGCTGCTGTTCCGGCTCGCCGAGGCGATCACCCAGGGCATGACCGCGTCCGTGCGGGCCGCCCAGGCCGCCGCCGCCCCGCCAGGGACCGAGCCGCCCGGGCCGCCGCCCGGGCACGCCGAGCTGACCGCGGTGGCCTGCCTGATGATGCTGGAGCGGGTGAACTACCTGCTCAGCGTCGAGGTGCGGCTGCCCAAGGACGAGATGGTCGACCGCCTCGCGGCGATCATCTACGCCGCCTTCGCGTCGTAGGGCTCGGGTTCCGGCGCAGCGACCGGCCGGGCCGCCGCCCGGGCCCTGGACGAGCCGTACAGCACGCCGGCCAGCACGACCGCGCAGCCGGCCAGCTGCCAGGCGGACGGGCGCTCGGCCAGCACGGCGGCGGACAGTGCGACCGACGCGATCGGCTGGATCAGCAGCAGCAGCGAGGCCTGCGCCGCGGGCAGCAGCCGCCATGCCCAGGTGATCAGCATCCACCCCGCCACCTGCGAGGTCAGCGCGAGCAGCGCCAGCCAGCCGTGCCCGGGCCAGGTGGGCACCAGGCTGATCCCGCCGGAGATAGGCCCGGCGGCCACGCAGACCACCGCGCACACGGCGCTGACCTCGAACAGCGGGCCGGCTACCCGGCCGGTCTCACCGCTTCCCCGGCCGCGCAGGATCAGGATGAACAGCGCGTAGGCGACCGACGTGCCCACGCCGTAGACCACGGCCAGCGCCGGGTCAGACCCGTACGCGCCGCTGCCGATCACCCCGGAGATCATCACCACGCCGGCCATCACGACCGGCAGCGCCATAACCAGCCGCCGCGACGGCCGCTCGCCGAACGCTGCCCACGCCCCGAAGCCGACGAACACCACCTGCAGGTTGCCGAGCACGGTGGCGATGCCCGCGCCCGCCGCGGCGATCGCGTGGTGCCACAGCAGCAGGTCAACCGCGAAGAAAAGGCCGGCCATCACCGCGACTCCGCGGTCCCTGGCCGTCCGCGGGCCGAGCCGCCGCTGCTCCCGCCAGGCCAGGACGCCGAGCACGGGCAGCGCGTAGAAGCACCGGAACGCGGCCGCGGTAGCCGGGGCCACGTGCGCCAGCCCGACCAGCGTCGCCGAGGACGCGATGCACATCGCGCCGGCCACCGCGACGAGAACCGGCTGCTCCCCGAGCCTCACTGACCGATCATGCAGGCCAGGCCATTAGCAAAGCAAACTAGTTCGCCGCCCGGCGGATTTGCGATCGAAGTGCCGTCGCTCAGGCTTCCAGGCCAGGCAACGGCACTTCGATCACAACTGCCCCGCCAGCCCCGGCCCGGATCCGATCGACGTAACATCGATCGCTACGGCCGGGCGGCGCGGAGAGCCGTGACTGCCGTCAGGGCGGCGCGGGCTTGGGCTGGGTGGTGGACCCGGAACACCCGGGCGCCTTGCCAGGCGGAGATGGCCAGGGCGGCGATCGTGCCTTCGCCGCGTTCCTTCAGGCCCACGCCGAGGGCCTCGCCGATGAAGTCCTTGTTGGACACCGCGACCAGCACCGGCCAGCCGGTTCCGGTCAGCTCGCCGAGCCGCCGGGTCACCTCCAGCGAGTGCCAGGTGTTCTTGCCGAAGTCGTGCGCCGGGTCGATGAGGATCCCGTCCGGCCGGACGCCGGCCGCGACCGCCCGGTCCGCCCCGGCCGTGATGTACGCCAGCACGTCGGCGACCACATCGTCGTAGGCCGGCCGCAGCGGCCCGGTCCGCGGCGCCATCGCGCCGGTATGCGCGCAGACCAGGCCGAGGCCGTGCGCCGCGGCCACGCCGGCCAGGTCCGGGTCGGCCCCGCCCCAGGTGTCGTTGAGCAGGTCCGCACCTGCTACGGCGACCGCCTCGCCGACCTCGGCGCGCCAGGTGTCCACGCTGATCACGGTGTCCGGGTGACGGGCCCGGACGGCGGCGACCAGCCCGGCTACTCTGCGTACTTCCTCATCAGCGTCCACGTCGTCACCGGGGCCCGCTTTCACGCCGCCGATGTCGATGATGTCGGCGCCCGCGGCCACCGCGCGGCTCGCCGCGGCCAGCGCGGCGCCGAACTCCCGGGTGGCGCCCTGGTCGTAGAACGAATCAGGCGTCGCGTTGACCACCGCCATCACCGCGAACGCGCCCGGCGGCCACTCCCGCGTGCCCAGCCGCAAGGTCCGTGCCATCACCGGCAGCAGGATAGGCGGTGACCTGCCGGATACTGGGCACAATCGGGACCGTGCGCTTCCTTACTGATTCCCCGCCCACGTACGACCTGGCCTACAGCGACGTGTTCCTGGTGCCGAACCGGTCCGCGGTGGCCTCCCGGCTCGACGTGGACCTGGCCACGCAGGACGGCAGCGGCACCACGATCCCGGTCATCTCGGCCAACATGACCGCGGTGTCAGGGCGTCGCATGGCCGAGACCATCGCCCGCCGCGGCGGGCTGACCGTGCTGCCGCAGGACATCCCGGTGGACGTGGTCGCCGAGGTGGTGGCCTGGGTCAAGAGCCGCGACCTGGTGCACGACACGCCGCACACGCTCGGCCCGTCCGATACCACCGGGCACGCGCTCAGCCTGCTGCCCAAGCGCGCCCACGGCGCCGTCGTGGTGATCTCCCCCGACGGCCGGCCGGTGGGCGTGGTGACCGAGGCGGACTGCTCGGGGGTGGACCGGTTCACGCAGCTCAGCCAGGTGATGTCGGCCGAGCTGCTGACCTTGCCGGCGGGCACCGACCCGGAGCACGCGTTCGGCGTGCTGCACGCCGGGCGGCACCGGCTCGCGCCGGTGGTGGACGGCGAGGGGCGCTGCGTCGGCATCCTGACCAGGACCGGGGCGCTGCGGGCGACGATGTACACGCCGGCCACCGACGCGGGCGGGCGGCTGCGGGTCGCGGCGGCGCTCGGCATCAACGGCGACGCCGGCGCCCGGGCCAAGCTGCTCGCCGAGTCGGGCGCGGACATGCTGGTGGTGGACACCGCGCACGGCCATCAGGACAGGATGCTGGACGCGCTGCAGGCGGTACGCGGGGCCGCGGGCGGGCTGCCGGTGGCCGCGGGCAACGTGGTCACGGCGCGGGGCGTGGCCGACCTGGTCGCGGCCGGGGCCGACATCGTCAAGGTGGGCGTCGGGCCGGGCGCGATGTGCACCACGCGGATGATGACCGGGGTGGGCCGGCCTCAGTTCAGCGCGGTGCTGGAATGCGCCGCCGAGGCGCGGCGGCTCGGCAAGCACGTGTGGGCCGACGGCGGCGTCCGGTATCCGCGGGATGTCGCGCTTGCCCTCGCCGCGGGAGCGTCCAATGTCATGATTGGATCGTGGTTCGCGGGCACCTGCGAATCGCCGGGCGATGCGTTCCGTGACGCGGATGGCCGCCTGTACAAGGAAAACTTCGGCATGGCCTCGGCGCGGGCCGTGCGGTTGCGCGCCGCCGCGGACTCGCCCTTCGACCGGGCCCGCAAGGAACTCTTCGAGGAGGGGATCTCCACGTCCCGGATGTACCTGGACGAGCAGCGCCCCGGCGTGGAGGACCTCATCGACTCGATCACGGCCGGCCTGCGCAGCGCCTGCTCCTACGCGGGCGCCGCCAGCCTGGCCGAGCTGCACGAGCGGGCGGTCATCGGGGTGCAGGGCGCGGCCGGTTACCACGAGGGCATGCCTATGCCGACGGGCTGGTGAGATCAGTGATACGACGGGGGCGGCTGTGGCATGCCGCCGGACGGGTGGCGAGCCGCGGCGGCGGGGCCGCGCTCATCGGGGTGACGCTGGCCGGGGCACCGGTGCTGGCGCCGGGTTCGCTGGCGAGGCTGGCCGGCCCGGGGCTGGCTGGTACCGGGCCGGCGGCGGCGGCGGTGACCGCGGAGCCTGCCGGGGCACCGGCCGGGCCGGCCAACGTGCTGGCGCTCGGCGCGGACCTGGTCGACATGCGCAGCGGCGCGACGCTGTGGAGCCGGGCGGCGACCACGCCGCGGCCGATCGCGAGCATTACCAAGGTCATGACCGCGCTGGTCGTGCTGCGCGACGGGCACCTGGACCGGAAGATCACCGTGACCCGGGCCGCGGTGCGCTACGTGCGGCAGCACGACGGCACGTCGGCCGGGCTGAGGGCCGGCGACGTGCTGACCGCCCGCGACCTGCTCAACGCGATGCTGCTGCCGTCCGGCTGCGACGCGGCCTTCCTGCTGGTCTCGGCCTACGCGCCGAGCCAGGCGGACTTCGTGGCGCAGATGAACGCGCGGGCCGCGGCGCTGCACATGTACAGCACGCACTTCGACAACTTCGACGGGCTGCCGCTGCCCACCGAGAACGCGGACCTGTCCACGCCGGCCGACCTGATGCTGCTGGCCAAGGCCGCGCTGGCCCGGCCGCTGTTCGCGGCCATCGTGGCCCAGAAGAGCCGGTCGCTGCCGGCCACCCCGCAGCACAAGGCGTACTTCTGGAAGAACACCAACCTGCTGCTCGGCTCCTACCCGGGCACGATCGGGGTGAAGACCGGCACTACCGCCGGGGCCGGGGACTGCCTGCTGTTCGAGGCGACCCGCGGCGGGCGGACGCTGCTCGGCGTGGTGCTGCACGCCAACGGGGCCCGGGTGGCCCGCCGGTTCATCATGGCGTCGCGGATCCTGAACTGGGGCTTCGGCACGCCCGGTGCGTCGTTCGCGGTGCCGGCCGTGCCCGCCTGGGCCAATCAGCCGAACAGCTAGGGCCCCGGATCGGGGCTTGCCGGCCCGGTCAGGCCGACCGGCCAACCTGGCTGGGCACCAGGCTGGCCGCCGTCCGCACCCAGTCGCCGATGCGGTCGAGCAGCGCCGCGCTGGCGGCCGCCTCGGCGTGGCCGAAGCCGGGGATCACCCACAGGTCCTTGGGCTCGCGGGCGGCCGCGAAGATCTGCTGGGCGTGCTCGACCGGGAAGTAGCCGTCCTGGTCGCCGTGCACGACCAGCAGCGGCACCGGGGAGATCCGCGCGGCAGCATCGGCGGGCGGCATCGGCACCGGGTCCCACCGGCCGCCGTGGATCCGGGTGTTCAGCAGCTTCCTGGTGACCAGCCGGCCGAGCCGCCGCTCGACCGCGAAGTGCACCCGGCGCATCGGCTTGGTGCCGCGGTAGTACCACCAGCCGGGGCCGCTGACCGACACGACCGCGTCGGCCCCGCCGACCAGGCCCGCGAACCGCAGCACGATCGACGCCCCCATGGAGAAGCCGACCAGCGCGACGCGGGCGTAGCCGAGCTCGCGGGCGTAGGCGACGACCACGGCCAGGTCCATGATCTCCCGGTCGCCCAGGGTGGAGGCGCCGCCGGACCGGCCGTGCCCGCGGAAGTCGAAGCTCAGCACCCCGCCGAACCGGCGCAGCCGGCTCATCACCCGCCACACCGAGGGCCGCTGCCAGGACAGCGTGAACCCGTGCGCCACGATGATCGCCAGGTCCTCGTCCCCGGGCAGGTGCGCGACGTCGATCGGGACGCCATCGTCAGTGATCAGGGTGCGCGCCTGCGATACCGGGAAGCTCATCCTCCTATTCTGCGCGAGGGCCGGCCCCGGACTTCACAGCGATGGCGGGCTGCGGCAGTCTGGTGATCCACCGCCGCGCTCGGGTGCGCTCAGGCGCGCCCGGTCCGCGCTCAGCCAGTGCCAACGGAGGCCGTCATGCCCGTGCTCCCCGCTTTGCTCGCCGCCCTGCGCGACGGCTCGGTCGAGATCATCGACCTGACCGCCCGGCTGGAGTCCAGCACGCCGCTGATCAAGCTGCCCGAGCCGTTCGGCAACACGGTGCCCTTCGAGCTGCAGGAGATCAGCCGCTACGACGACCGCGGGCCGGCCTGGTACTGGAACAACTTCACCACCGGCGAGCACTCGGGCACGCACTTCGACGCACCGGTGCACTGGATCACCGGCCGGGACGGCGAGGACATCGCGGAGGTGCCCGCCGCCCGGCTGATCGCGCCCGCCGCGGTGCTCGACTTCACCGCCGAGGCCGCCGCGGACCCGGACTTCCTGCTGGAGATCAGCCACGTCAAGGCGTGGGAGCAGGACCACGGCCCGCTGCCCGAAGGCGGCTGGCTGCTGTACCGGACCGGCTGGGACACGCGGTCGCACTCCCAGGACGAGTTCCTCAACGCGAACGAGACCGGCCCGCACACCCCGGGGGTGTCCGTGGAGTGCGCCCGCTGGCTGGCCGAGGAATCCCCGGTGATGGGCTTCGGGGTGGAGACCGTGGGCACCGACGCCGGGGCGGCGCACTCGTTCGACCCCCCGTTCCCCTGCCACGCGATGCTGCTCGGGGCCGGCAAGTACGGCCTGACCCAGCTGCAGAACCTGTCCCGGCTGCCCGACCACGGCGCGGTGGTGATCGCCGGGCCGCTGCCGATCGTGGGCGGCTCCGGCAGCCCGTGCCGCGCGCTGGCGCTGGTCGAGCGGTCCTGACGCCCGATGCTCGTTAGCGAGGCGATCGGCGCGGCGCTGGCCGGCCTCGGCGCCGACACCGTGTTCGGCGTGGTCGGCAGCGGCAACTTCCACGTGACCAACGCACTGGTGGCCAACGGTGCCCGGTTCGTGGCGGCGCGGCACGAGAACGGCGCCGCGTGCATGGCCGACGGGTGGGCCCGGCTGGCCGGCCGGCCGGGGATCCTGTCCGTGCACCAGGGTCCGGGGCTGACCAACGCGATCACCGGGATCACCGAGGCGGCCAAGAGCCGGACGCCGATGCTGGTGCTGGCCGCGGACGTGGCCGCGGCCGCGGTGCGGTCGAACTTCCGGATCGACGTGGCCTCGCTGACCACCGCGATCGGCGCGACCCCGGAGCGGCTGCACTCCCCGGAGACCGCGGTGGCGGACCTGGCCCGGGCCTACGCCACGGCGGAGCGGGAACGGCGGACGGTGGTGCTGGCCCTGCCGCTGGACGTGCAGGCCGGTTCGTGTGACGGGCCGGAGCTGGCCGCAGGCCCGCCTGCCGCGGTGCCGGGGACGATCGCGGCCAGCGTGACCGGGGCCGCGGCGATCGCGGGCGGCGCGCCGCCCGCAGAGACGGTGGAGCAGCTGGCCGCGGCGCTGGCCCGGGCCCGGCGGCCGGTGTTCATCGCCGGGCGGGGCGCCCGGCACGGTGCGGCCGGGCACAGCGCCGCCGGGCCCGCGCTGGCCCGGCTCGCCGCGGGCTGCGGGGCGCTGCTGGCCACGTCGGCCGCGGCCAAGGGACTGTTCCGCGGCAGCCCGTGGGACCTGGACGTGAGCGGCGGGTTCGCCACCCCGCTGGCCGCGGAGCTGATCAGGGATGCGGACCTGGTGGTCGGCTGGGGCTGCGCGCTGAACATGTGGACGCTGCGGCACGGGCAGCTGATCGGCCCGGACGCCACCGTGGTCCAGGTGGATCACGAGCGTTCTGCGCTGGGCGCGCACCGGCCGGTGGACCTGGCCGTGCTGGGCGACTGCGCGGCGACCGCGGAGGCCGCCGAGGTGGCCCTGGCCAAGATGGCGGACCAGGAGGACGGCGCTCCCGGGCCGGACGCGGTCGCGGGCTACCGGACCGCGGAGGTGGCCGCCCGGATCGCGGCCGAGGGGCGCTGGCGGGACGTTCCGTACGAGGACGACGGCGACGAGGGGCATATCGACCCGCGGACGCTGAGCATCGGGCTGGACGACCTGCTGCCCGCGGAGCGGGTCGTGGCGATCGACTCGGGCAACTTCATGGGCTACCCGAGCATGTTCCTGTCCGTGCCGGACGCCGACGGGTTCACGTTCACCCAGGCGTACCAGTCCATCGGCCTGGGCCTGGCCTCGGCGATCGGCGCCGCGATCGCCCGGCCGGACCGGCTGACCGTGGCCGCGCTGGGCGACGGCGGCGCGCTGATGGGCGTCAGCGAGCTGGAGACCGCGGTCCGGCTCGGCCTGGGCATGGTCATCGTGATCTACGACGACGAGGCGTACGGCGCCGAGGTGCACCACTTCGGCCCGGACGGGCACCCGCTCGGCCTGGTCCAGTTCCCGCCGGCCGACATCGCCGCGATCGGCCGCGGCTTCGGCTGTGACGCGCTGACCGTGCGCGGCCCTGACGACCTGGCCCCGGTCCGGGACTGGCTGGCCGGGCCGCGTTCCGCCCCGCTGGTCATCGACGCCAAGGTGACCAGCCACCGCGGCTCCTGGTGGCTGGAGGAAGCCTTCCGCGGGCACTGACGGGGTCGTAGGGCAAGCTGAGCCCATGGAGGCGACGACGGGGCGAGAGCTGGCCGGGCTGCCGTGGGCGAGGTCCCTGTCGCCGTTCCGCGGCACGCTGCGCGGGCACGGCGAGTACGACGGCGAGCACTTCGACCGGCTGACGCTGGACGAGCCCACCGGGGCCAGCGCGCGGTTCATCGAGTGCGCGTTCACCGGGGTCACGATGCACGGCGGTGACCTGCGCCGGGCCCGGCTCAGCGACGTGTGGATGCAGGACACCCAGTTCGTCGCCACCGGGCTGGCCGAGACCAGCTGGCTGGACGCCACCCTGGCGGGCGTCCAGATCGCTGGCTCGGAGGCGTTCGGCGCACAGCTGCGCCGGGTCACGTTCCGCGGCTGCAAGCTCGACTCGGTGAACTTCCGCGACGCCGAGCTCATTGACGTGGTGTTCGACGGCTGCCTGCTGCGGGCCCCGGACTTCGGCAGCGCCCGGCTGACCCGGGTTCGCTTCACCGACTGCCGGCTGGATCAGGCCGACCTGAGCAAGGTCACGCTGGACCAGGTGGATCTGCGCGGTGCCGAGCTCGGGCTGATCATCACCCCGGACTCGCTGCGCGGCGCGGTCGTTACCACCGCCCAGCTCTATCAGCTAGCCCCGGTCATCGCCGAAACGCTCGGGATCAGCGTGGACGGGCCGTAATCCTGAAATCTGGTGCTCCGTGACAGCCACCACCGCCTGCCGCCCCGGCCCGTGCAGGTGAGGGGCGGCCGGGGCGGCGGCAGTCAGGCGGTCAGTCGGCGGCGAGCTCGGCGGGTTCCTCGTACGGGCCGCCGTGCTCGAGGTCCTCGGCCAGGCCCGCGTCGACCAGGTCCTGCTCCGGGGCGTAGGCGATCTCGCCGTGCACGGCCAGGTCGCCGACCTCGAGCACGGTGTCGGGCGCGCGCAGGCTCATGAACAGGCTGATGCCCTTGAGGATCAGGAAGGTGATCAGCGCGTCCCAGACGATGACGGTGAGCGCGGCCCCGGCCTGGAACAGCAGCTGCTTGGGGTGGCCGTACAGGGCGCCGGACGTGGTGATGTCGCTGGCGTTGCCCAGGCCCAGGTAGACGACCATGTTCGGGTCCGCGAGCAGACCGACCAGCAGGCCGCCGGCCAGGCCCGCGAACCCGTGCGTGTAGACCACGCCGAGGGCGTCGTCGACCCGGTTGAACGGCCAGACGTAGCGCGGCAGGTAGGTCATCGCGGTCCACACCAGGCCGGACGCGATCAGGCCGATGACCATCGCGCCGAGGCCGTTGACGTAGCCCGCGGCCGGGGTGATCGCGACTAGGCCGCAGATCATGCCGTTGATGGCGCCGAGGAAGCTCGGCTTCTTCTCCCGGCTGCCGAGCATGTCCAGGATCAGCCAGGTCATCAGGGCGACCGCGGTGGCCACGTTCGTGTTGATCACGGCCGCGGCCGCGTCGGCGCTGGCGAAGTACGGGTCGCCGCCGTTGAAGCCGTTCCAGCCGAGCCACAGCAGGCCCGCGCCGACCGCCACGAACGGCAGGTTACTGGGCGCACCGGTCTCCCGGTCCTTGCGCAGCCGGGGCCCGACCATGGCGGCCGCCACGAACCCGGACACGCCCGCGGCGAGGTGGATCACGTAGCCGCCGGAGTAGTCCAGCGTGCCGTGCGCACCCCACCAGCCGCCGCCCCAGATGAGGAACGCATTGACCGTGTAAGCGAATGTGATCCAGAGCGGCACGAACAGCAGCCAGGCCTTGAAATTGATCCGGCCGAGGACGCTGCCGAGCAGCAGAATGGGCGTGATCGCGGCAAAGACAAACTGGAAGTAGACCAGCGAGGCCTGCGGGAACCTGAACTTCGGTATGAAGCCGTTCAGCAGCGGGATATCCGCCTGGGCCTGCTCGGCGGCGTGCCCGAGAACCGAGCCCGGCTTGCCGATGAACGTGCTGATCCACGGCTCACCGAAGCCCATCTTGAAGGCGTACAGGACCCAGACGATCAGCGTCAGGCAGAACGCGCTGAACACCATCATCATCGCGTTCACGGCCCATTTGCGCTGCACCAGCCCTGCGTACAGGACGGCCAGGGCCGGGATGCTCATCAGCCCGACGAGCGTTGCCGCGACCAGCTGCCAGGAGTTATCACCGGCATTCAGCCAGCTTGGATAGGGAACAAGCACACTGCCTCCATGGGCCTACGGGATGGCTTTCTGCCACCGCCGGAGCGCGCCGGGTCCCTGGCTTCGCCCGCCCCGCTCAGGTATCGGTTCCTGTTTCCCACGGCCGCGTTTCCGGCGTATTTCCCGCCTGTTACGCCACCGGCAACACCCCTGGCTGCGGCTCCCCGTGTGTTAACGGCCTGTTTCACGCCGAGGTCGCTACCACGGCACCGCCGGAGTGACCCCAACGACCGGCGTGACTCGTGATGCCCGTGTGGCCGACGTGCGCGGCCGGGTGGGGGCAGGCTGCCTTGGCGGGTGATGCGGCGAACCGGCCACCGCGCGGCGGGTCGGTGCGGGTGGGGCCCGGTCGCCGAAGCCGGTGCGCCACTGTGCCGTGCGTGCCGGACTGGTGGGAGTGGGCGCATGCGGGGCTGGCAGGGGTGGCCCACGCGGCGGGTGGCGGCGGCGGACTGGCCGCTCCCGGAGGGGTCGGGCCGATGCGGGCGGGTGGCCCCGGGGGCCGTGGTTGGCGCGTGCAGGGCGGGCGCCGGCTGTGGCCTGGGCATGGTGGTCGGCGCGCGGGCAAGCCCTGCCCGGGCGTCGTGGCCGGCGTGGAGGGGCC